>DBVL01000062.1:13765-14283 GCA_002308475.1 Spirochaetales bacterium UBA1265
CTGCATACAGGTCTGGGCTCAACAATTCTTTTCACTTCAACTTCCGGAAGAACCATATGATTTCTGTTGTTCTGTTCTTCCTGATTTCTGTCTTTGCCCTTTTTTCTGTTTCTGCTCATCAGAAAACTCCTTCATAATAAGACACCTCACTGCCTTTTACGGCAGCCGCATCAAATCTGATTAAATCATATTTCTTATCTGTATTCTGAGCAAGATACACAGAAAGAGTCTTTTTGATTCTTAATCTTTTGGATGGTGGAATTTGGTATTCAAGTTCTTCAACTTCCCAGCCAGGGGAAACGGACTTAACCTCAACAGCACAGATAATAGAACCCTTGGATGCTATAATATCTATTTCACCTGAAGGAGTTCTGAAATTTTTGAATAAAATACTATAACCGGATGAACCCAGGTATTCGCACACTAGTTCCTCACAGTAAAGGCCACGTTTTTTCTTATCCATAAAACAAAAAAGCTGTTGCAAAATGCAACAGCTCTGTATACCAGGTCAGATACCT
>DBVL01000021.1 GCA_002308475.1 Spirochaetales bacterium UBA1265
TTTATGGCAACAAAGAAGACACCTAAAGTACGTATTGAACTGGTGAAGAGCCTTGCAGGCGCACTTCCCAACCAGAGGAAAACAGTCAAGGCACTTGGTCTTGGCAAGATAAACAGCTATGTAGTTAGAGACGCATCTCCCGTAACAATGGGTATGGTTCGCGTTGTTGAACACATGGTTAAGGTAACAGAGGAGAAATAAGATGGGACAGATTCATGCACCCGCAGGTGCCAACAAGAATAAGACTGTTGTAGGACGCGGCTCATCTTCCAAGGGCAGAACATGCGGCAGAGGTAACAACGGACAGAACGCACGCTCAGGCGGCGGAGTACGTCCCGGATTTGAAGGTGGTCAGATGCCCCTCTACAGGCGTGTTGCCAGAAGAGGATTCTCCAATGCTCCCTTCAAGACAGTCTATACAGTAGTTTCACTTGATGTTCTCAATGAGGCTTTCCAGGATGGAGAAGTTGTCAACGATGCATCACTCAAGGAACGCTGCGTTATCAAGGGCGTAAATGCTCAGGCTAAGATTCTTGCCAACGGCGAGCTTACAAAGAAGCTTGTTGTGGAAGGTGTCAAGGTTTCTGCTGCAGCAGCAACAAAGATTAAAGCTGCAGGCGGAGAGGTTAAATAATAAGGAAGGAAACTGATGGCAAATACCATTTCCGACATGTTCAGAATGGAAGATCTCAGGAAGAAACTCTTCTTCACCGTAGCCATTCTCGCAATTACGAGAATAGGTACGGTGATTCCTGTTCCGGGAATTGACCCTGTCAGCCTTGAGAATTACTTCCTGATTCAGAGTCAGTCTTCAAACATTGGACTGACCGAGTATCTGAACTTCTTCTCAGGTGGAGCTTTTTCAAACTTCTCACTGTTTACACTGGGTGTTATGCCCTACATTACAGCGCAGATTATTGTCCAGCTCCTAATGCTGATCATCCCCACAATGAAGAAGTGGAGTGAAGATCCGGACGGAAGAAAGAAGATACAGAAGATCACCAGATACGGTACGATTGTAGTATGTCTGCTGCAGTCCTTTGTAGTAACAGTTTATGCCCGCAGCATTCAGGCTCAGGGTTTCAACGTTATTACAATCAACAATACAGCATTCACACTCATTTCAATGCTTACAGTAACCACAGGTACTATGGCCCTTGTTTGGCTGGGTGAGAAAATCACACAGAAAGGCATTGGTAACGGTATTTCACTGCTCATCTTTGCCGGTATTGTGGCAAGAATTCCTTCAGCAGTATCAACAATGATTCAGGGAATTCAGGCCGGTACAATCAGCATTGTTGCAGTAGCAGTGGTACTTGTAATGTTTATTTTGGTTGTTGCTCTTGTAGTCTGCGAGCAGGAAGGCGAGAGAAAGATTCCGGTAAACTATGCAAAGCGTGTTGTAGGAAGAAAGATGTATGGTGCACAGAGCTCATATGTTCCCTTCAAAATCAACCCCAGCGGCGTTATCCCGGTCATCTTTGCATCTGCAATCCTGACATTCCCTCTGCAGATAGCGAGCGCACTTGGTTCCAACGTCAGATGGCTGCAGAACTTTGCAAACTGGCTTGATCCTCAGGGTGCCCCTTATATCATCATTTACACCATCCTGATTGTAGCTTTTGCATTCTTCTACACCCAGGTTTCACTCAATCCGACTGAGATGGCAAAACAGATCAGGGAAAACGGTGGAAGCGTTCCGGGAGTCAGAAGCGAGAAGTTGGAAGAGTACCTTACAAAGGTTCTCAACCGCATTGTTCTTCCCGGCTCACTGTTCCTTGCCTTCATTGCCCTTATCCCGACTATCATCCAGTTGATCTTCAAGTTCCCGGCATCCGTGGCTATGTTGTTCGGAGGAACTTCACTGATCATCTTGGTAGGTTGTGATCTTGAGATGATGAAGCAGATTGAGAGCGTGATGAAGATGCATCACCATGAGGGATTCCTCAAAACCAAAAAAATCAAATCCAGGAACAAGAGTTTGTAAGGAGCTGATTATGAAAGTTAGAGCAAGTGTTAAACCTATGTGCGATAAGTGCAAGGTTATCAGAAGAAACGGAGTTGTTCGCATTGTATGTGACAACCCCAAGCACAAACAGAGACAGAAATAAGTCAGGAGGCCTTTAATGGCGAGAATAGCAGGTGTAGATTTACCGAACAAAGCTACCAAGATTGCTTTGACATACATCTATGGAATCGGAAGAACTTCAGCTGAGGAAATCTGTAAGAAGTGTAATGTTGATCCGGATGTCCGCATCAATACACTGGACGCAGATGTTCTTGCAGAACTCCGTAAGGTTATTGAAAATGACTATGTGGTTGAAGGTAGACTGAGAACACAGACACAGCTCAATATCAAGAGACTTATGGATATTGGATGCTATCGTGGCCTCAGACACAGAAAAGGCCTTCCGGTACGTGGTCAGAGAACAAAGACCAATGCCCGCACACGCAAGGGTAAGAAGAAGACCATTGCAGGTAAGAAGAAGGCTTAAGGAGATTAGATCAGTATGGCAAACGCAAAACGTAAAGTTAAAGTCAAGAAGACTGTATTTGAAGGCAATGTCTATATTCAGGCTACTTTCAACAATACAATTGTTACAATTACCGATCTGAACGGCAATGCACTTTCCTGGTCAAGCGCAGGCGGACTCGGATTCCGCGGTGCAAAGAAGTCAACTCCGTATGCTGCACAGACAACCTGTGAGACAGCTGCGAAGAAGGCTCT
>DBVL01000121.1 GCA_002308475.1 Spirochaetales bacterium UBA1265
AACTCACAGATGCTTGGCTGTTTTGTTCCCATGCATGCCTGCATAGATAACTGTATCCATACTTATGCCGGGGTGCAATTAAGAGCTGAATGCAACAGACAGATGAACATGATGAGGGAGAAGTATGGTAAGGATTATGAACAGCCCACAGCCATTCCCATGCTTACTCCCGCGTTTAATCTCCCTGCAAAGTTTGTTATCCATATAGTAGGTCCCATTGTTTACTCGAATCTGACAGATTCTTTGGAAAAGGAACTTGAGAACTGCTATATAAACACTTTGGACATGTGTGCGGAAAACAAGCTGAAAAGCGTTGCCTTCTGCTGCATATCCACAGGAGTATTCAATTTCCCGAAAAAAAGAGCGGCAGAGATAGCTGTACAGACTGTAAAGAAGTGGCTTGAAAACCATGACGGGCAGATGGAAAGAGTTATCTTCAACGTTTTCAACAATGAAGACCTCCAGATATACACAGAGCTTCTGGATTAAAGATGCACGGATTCAGGTATTGGAGTTATCCTTTCAAGGTTATATAATGAGAAACGGAGGTTAAATGTAACAGGCTAAAAGATTTATTTATATGGCAAACTACACTCGTAAACTCATACTGACTACTTTTGAGAATATGCTCGAGCACATGCCACTGGAAAAAATAACAGTTACCGCACTAATTAAAGAGTGTGGGATTGGCCGAAATACATTTTACTATCATTACAGAGACATTTATGACCTTTTAAGCAAAGCCATAGAAAGCTTTTTCAGTCAGTATGAAAAGGGTTTGGAAAATGAGAGCTGGCAGGAAACTCTCAAAGCAGTGCTTTATGCCTGTAGGGACAACAGGAAAAAAATCCATCATATTTACAATTCTCTCTCCCGAGACCGTATGGAACAGTTTTTCCTCGGACGCACAGACAGATCCATTACAGCCTATATTCAAAGGATAGCGGCCTCGAAGAATACATCTCCTGAACGCTCTGATGTAATCAGCAGTATCATAAAATACTCAGTCTACGGCTATCTTATGCACTTTTTCTGGAATGACATGAATGAGAATATAGAGGAGAGCATAGAAAAATTCTCAGGTGTAGTGAATGAGGTTCTCAGTATCCTGATGTAAGAGAATATGTGCAGAAACGGGAATGTGTCCTGATTGGAACAGTTGTCCTTAATTGACCATATCTTTTGGCACCATAATTGTTTATCTTGAAATCAGCATATCAAGGAGGTGTTCAGGTATGGCTAAATCCACTTTCAGAAGATTTGTGGTAAAAAAGATGTTTGACCGTTTCTATAAAAGCCCGGAGCGTAATCTTATCAAGCTTATTGACTGGGCAGACAGAATAGACAGAGTAGGCCAGTTCTCTTCTGAGAGAGCCGCAATCAGAAATGCCATAGAAGATCCGACAGATCCATACTATGGATACATAAGGCATATCATACATGACATAGATCCTGAAATAGTTAAAACAGCATCCATGAATTTCTTTGTGAATTCAAACCTTGTAGGTGGTCCCATACAGGACGAACTGCGCAGGAAGTATCAGTGCAACATTCCGTGGGCCATTCTTCTGGACCCCACCTCTGCATGCAATATCCACTGTGTTGGCTGTTGGGCGGCTGACTATGGAAACAAGTTGAACCTGAGCTTTGAAGAGATGGATGGAATTATTACCCAGGGTAAGGAAATGGGCATTTACTTCTATCTTTTTTCCGGCGGAGAGCCTTTGGTCCGTAAGGCTGACATAATAAGGCTTTGTGAAAAACATGGAGACTGTATGTTCACAGCCTTTACAAATGGGACGCTGATAGATGAGGCTTTTGCAAGGCAGATGCTCCGGGTGAAAAATTTTGCTCCTGCTATTTCTCTTGAAGGCTTTGGAGAAGCTACGGATGCCCGTAGAGGAAAAGGTGTTTACGAGAAGGCTTTGAAGGCCATGCAAATCCTACACGAGTACAAGCTGATTTATGGAATCTCATGTTGCTACACCAGTGAGAACTATGAGGCCATAACCTCCGAAGAATACTGGGACATGATGATAGATAACGGAGCGTACTTTGTCTGGTATTTCCACTACATGCCAGTTGGAGTAGATGCAAGTGTGGAACTCCTTCCTAAACCTGACCAGCGTGAATACGTATACCGCCGCATACGGAATCTTCGGGGAAGAAAGCCTCTTTTTGCCATAGATTTCCAGAATGACGGTGAGTTTGCCGGTGGCTGTATAGCAGGTGGAAGACGCTACCTGCATATAAATGCAAATGGTGATTATGAGCCATGCGCTTTTATTCACTATGCTGACTCAAATATCCGTGAGAAGAGCCTTCTGGAGGCCCTTCGGTCTCCGCTTTTCATGGCCTATCATAACAGACAACCGTTTAATAAGAACATGCTCCAACCTTGCCCCATGCTTGAAAACCCGGATTTTCTTCGGGAGATGGTCGAAGAATCCGGAGCCTGGTCTACTGACATGCAGGCACCAGAATCCGTGGAACACCTCTGCTCAAAATGTGATGTATACGCTTCCAATTGGGAGACAAAAGCAGAAGAGCTGTGGGAAAACAAATCTAAAGAACTCTGAATTTCCTCTCTTCAGGAACAGTTTCTATCTCATTGATCAAGGCTTTTTCAATACGTATGTGGTTTACGCTTTTAATCTGCATGAGGAACTTTCTCAGAGAGGAGAGAGGCCCCTGGACTTCCATCTCTACGCGCCCATCCTCAAGGTTTCTGACCCAGCCGGTCAGATACAGGTCCTTGCAGAAATAGTAGGCTGTGTATCTGAAGCCCACATGTTGGACCCGTCCGGAGAAGTAAATGTGCCACCTTGCAGTATTCATGATTTCAAATGTAGAAAAAATCGGACACCCCATCAAGAGGTGTCCGGATAAAACTTGATTATAAGTGTCAGACTTGAGTGGTATCTCCAAGAAGAGAACTGAGAATGCTGTCCCTGCAGACTGCAACATTTGTTTCTCTTACTTTCTGTCTGAGAGGCAGAACAGCTCTTGGTGAGACACTCAGCTCATCAATTCCTATTGAAAGGAATGTCTCAGTCAGAGACAGGTCTGCGCCCAGTTCGCCGCAGATACCTACCCAAATGCCGTTCTTGTGGGCATTGTCGCAGACCATCTTGAGAAGTCTCAGGACCGCAGGATGATGGGCATTGAAGAATCTACCGAGATCTGCGTTCTGTCTGTCACAGGCAAGGGTGTACTGAGTGAGGTCGTTTGTCCCACAGGAGAAGAAGTCCACTTCCTTGGCAAGACGGTCACTCATGACTGCTGCTGCAGGAGTCTCAATCATTATACCAATCTGGACATCATTGCTGAACGCCTTTCCTTCTTTGGTAAGCTCGGCTTTGGCACGCTCGCACATTTTCTTGGCTTCTCTGACTTCCCATACGCTTGTTACCATAGGGAACATAATGCACAGATGTCCGAAAGCTGAAGCTCTGTAGAGGGCTCTGAGCTGGGTAAGGAAAATCTCTGGTCTCTGAAGGCAGATTCTGAGTGCTCTGTTACCCATGGCCGGGTTTTCTTCTTTTGGAAGATTGAAGTAATCAATCTGCTTGTCGGCGCCAATATCCAGGGTTCTGATTACAACTTCCTTATCTCCCATGTCTGAGAGAACCTTCTTGTATGCTTCGAACTGGTAGTCTTCTGACGGATAGTCGTCACAGTTCAGGTAGAGGAACTCTGAGCGGAAGAGGCCAATTCCACCGGCGTCGTTTCCAAGAACAGCTGGAACATCATCAGGACTTCCAATATTGCAATAGATGCGGATGGACTGTCCGTCTTTTGTCTTATTCGGAAGCCCCTTGAGTTTCTCAAGCATCTCACGGGTCTTCTTCTGCTCTTCAATCTTCATCAGGATAAGCTTTCTTGTATTCTCATCAGCATCTACAAGAACTTCACCCTTTGTGCCGTCAATAGCAACCTCTCTGCCTGCGTATTCCTCTTTGATCTGCTTTCCTACGCCTATGATGGCGGGGATTCCCATGGTCCTTGCAAGTATGGCTGTGTGGCTTGAGCCACTTCCACCTTCCGTTACAAAGCCGAGAATCTTGCTCTTGTCCAGCTGAACAGTCTCACTCGGAGCCAGATCATCTGCTGCAAGAATCACCGGAACGTCAGAATCTATTCCTCCCTGAACTGCACCTGCAAGGATACCTATGATTCTTGAAGAAACATCCTTAACATCTGCAGCTCTTGCCTGCATGTAGGCGTCTTCCATGGAGGCGAACATCTCAGCAAACTGAGCAGCTGTATCAGAAACAGCAGCAATGGCATTCAGCTTCTCATCCTGAATGAGGCCCTGAATGGCTTCCTCATAATCAAGATCCTCAGCCATAAGCTGATGTGTCTCAAAAAGGAGGGCTGCCTCGTCTCCGGCTTCTGCTCTTGCCTTCTCTGCAAGCTCACCAAGCTGCTCTACAGCCTTCTCCTGGGCGGCCTTGAAACGAGCCCATTCAGCTTCAGTGTCCTTGACAGTGTCATGGTTGATTTCCGCTTTTACCCTTTTGTAGAAGCAGAGTGGTCCAAGAGCAATTCCTGTTGAAACACCTTTTCCCTGAATTGAAATCATATTTTACTCCCTGGTTGGTCTCTGTTTAGAGATTTGCCTTGAAAAAGGCTTCAATCTCAGAAGCTGCTTTTTCCTCATCTTCACCTTCAACAGTGATCTTTATTGTCTCACCCTGCTTGATTCCAAGACCCATGATTGCCATGAGCTTAAGAGCGTTAACTGACTTTTCACCCTTTACAATTGTTACTGTAGAGGTATACTTTTTGACTTCTTTGACAAGTAGTCCTGCCGGGCGTGCATGAATTCCAATAGGATCCTGTATGGTGTATTCAAATGTTTTCATGTGGTTCTCCTTATTCTGGAAAGGTGTCTGCGTCAGCCGCAGACAACCTCTTCAAGATCTTCTGAATTTGTAAGAAGGACTGCTACAGTATTATTGTAACCTGCCTTTTCAATCTTAGCCATGTCAAAACGGATGATAGGCTGACCAGCCTTGATTGTATCGCCTTCAGTTACAAGACAGTTGAAGCCGTCACCCTTCATGTTTACTGTGTCTACGCCAACGTGAATGAGAAGTTCCATTCCATTAGCTTCAAGACCTACAGCATGCTTGCTATCAGCAACAGATGTGACCATTCCGTCAAATGGGGCTACAACAAGACCTTCTTCCGGTTTGATTCCAACACCGTCTCCAAGAGTTCCTGCTGCAAATGTCTCATCAGGAATATCTTCTCTCTTTATGACTGTTCCCTTGACCGGCTGCTTTACAATGCCGTTCTTGCACTTGATGACTGTGGGAGCATCAAACGGAGCTGCCTCTGCCTTCTTCTCTGATGCGGGAGCTTCCTCAGCTTTTTCCTCTTTCCAAATGACTGAAGCTACTGCAAATGCAATACCGCCTGAGATAAGAAGAAGAATGGTGTAAACAAGCTTGTTGTTGATAATCAGATATCCTGGAATACCTGTTACACCATAAGCTGTTGCGCCAAGGCTGGTTATGGCACCGAAAAGGCTACCTACAGCACCACCAATCACACCTGCTATGAATGGTTTCATAAAGCGGAAGTTGACACCGAAGATGGCCGGCTCTGTAATTCCGAGAGCTGCTGAAAGTGAAGATGGAAGAGCTACTGATTTGAGCTTTGCGTTGCGGCACTTAACAGCTACTGCAATACAAGCACCGAACTGTGCAAAGTTTGCTGCTGAGGCAATAGGCATCCAGATGTTGAGGCCACCGGAAGCGAGCATACCGGCTTCAATGACGTTATACATGTGGTGGAGACCCATGACAACAGTAAACGGATAGAGAGCACCCATGAGAAGAGCTCCAACACCACCGGTTGATGTTACAAGCCACTGTGCACCTGCAAGAACCCAGTTCTCGAGAATGGAGAAGATAGGACCAATGATCATGAATGTGGCAAAAGCTGTTGTAAGAACTGTTACCAGCGGAGTTACAAAGAGGTCAATCATCTCTGGAACATGCTTATGAAGCCATTTCTCAATAGTGGACATGAGAAGGACGGCAAGAATTACCGGAATGACGTGGCCCTGATAACCTACTGCGGAAACTTTGAGGAATCCGAGTGTAATCCACACTGCCGGCTGGTTTGTAGGTGTGACTGTCCATGCGTTCATGAGAGCGGGGTGAACCATCATAATACCTATAACCGCACCGAGGAACAGGTTTCCTCCGAAGACTCTTGCTGAAGAAATGGCAACAAGAACAGGGAGAAGGGCGAAAGCTGTATTAGCAACCAGGTCAAGGAACTGGAACCATCCGGAGGCACCGAATGAAGGAATAACCTTTGCCAGAGCCTCAACAAGACCCATCATGAGTCCGGATGCTACAATTGCGGGAAGAATAGGAACAAAGACATCTCCAGGAGTCTTCAGAATCTTCTTCCAGAGCGGCATCTGTGAAGCTGCAGCTTTCTTGACATCTTCCTTAGTAGCTGCAGAAACACCTGTCACTGCCAGAAACTCATCATAAACCTTGTTTACGGTTCCTGTTCCAATGATCAGCTGAAGCTGACCGTTTGATTCGAACATACCCTTGACGCCTTCCACGTCTTCAAGGGCATTCTTGTTAATCTTGCTGTTATCAGCAATTACCAGACGTAGTCTTGTAGCGCAGTGAGCTGCGCTGACTACGTTTGCACCTCCGCCAATGTTGGCAGAAATCTGCTCGGCACACTTCCTGTAGTCGAGAGCCATTTTTTCCTCCTGATAATAAAAAAATCCACGGGTGGACACCCGTGGACAAAAATAAAGGGATAAATCCTTTATAGATTCTACTTTGCCGCTACTAGGAAGTAAAGAAAAATTATTT
>DBVL01000106.1:0-8170 GCA_002308475.1 Spirochaetales bacterium UBA1265
CGACTTTTGTTACAGCCCCTTTTTCTATCCCTTTTTCTATCTCTTTTTTTGATGTACAATTAAGACATGCCTAAAGTGATAGATCATAAGAAAAGAAAGGATCTCATAGTAAAGACAGCTCTCAGGGTCTATGATGAGGGCGGTCTGAAAGAGGCAAACCTCTCGAGGATAGCACAGGAGTGTAACCTTTCAAGAACAACAGTCTATCAGTATTTCAAAGACGTCTCAGATGTATTCAATTACCTTGTGAAAACACAGACAGACAAGATGCTTCAAAAGTATTTGAGTGAGGAGTGGAGCAAGGGAAACTGCTATGAGAGGCTTAGAAGGATAATGGCGGATATTGTTGTCACAGCAGACACATACAGGCCTGAGATAGTGCGCTTTGTCAGGTCTCTGAGTGCCATAGATGCGAATATTGAGAATATTGTCCATCACAGGACCGCAAAGCTCAGGCTCTTTTTAAGCAGGCTTGTAAGAGGCGGAATCAAGGATGGCAGTATAAGAGCTTGCAAGAGTGTTGAAACCACAGAGAAAATAATGGCTCAGATGCTCTCCTACGGCTTCATGCTTGCATACTTTCCGGAAAGCGCGGAGTTCTCAAGAAGCCTCGTTACAGACTACGTGGACTACATATCCTCTTCAGGCTCTTCTTCAAATTCTTGAATAAGGTTTTCTGATTCCTCAAAACTCTCAACATCCTTGAGCTTTCTGCCAAGAACCCGGTTGCGGGCAAAAGCCTTTTCAACCTCATTGCTTGCGCTGTTTAGTTTCTCCTGAACCTTTTTAAGAACTTCTTCAAACTTGAAGAATTGTGTCTTTACCTGACCCAGAACATGCCAGACCTCAGCGCTCTTCTTCTCTATTGCAAGGGTTCTGAAGCCCATCTGAAGACTGTTCAGCAAACTGGCAAGGGTAGAGGGGCCGGCGAGAAGGATATGGTTCTCCCTCTGAACCTGTTCCTGAAGCCCAGGAATGGAGAGAACCTCAGCGTAAAGACCCTCAACTGGAAGAAAGAGAATGGCAAAATCTGTGGTATGAGGCACATCTATGTACTTACTTTGTATGCTTTTTGCCTCTGCCTTGATTCTTGCTTCCAGAGCCTTGCGGTAAGTTCTCAAGGCGGTGGCATCTGCCTCTGAAGAAGCACTGCAAAGTCTCTCATAGTCCTCCATGGGAAACTTTGAATCTATGGGAAGAAGGACATCTTCAGGGAGCTTTACAGCAAACTCAACAGCCTCTGAACTGCCGGCCTTTATGTGGACATTTTTAACATACTGCTCAGGACGAAGAATATCCTGAAGTATCTTCTCAGCCTGCAGTTCTCCCCATACGCCCCTGGATTTAACATTTGTGAGAACACGCTCAAGGCTGTCCATTCCCTTTGCCAGATTCTGCATCTCTCCAAGCTGACGGTAGACATTTTCCAGTTGGGTGCTGACTGCCTTGAATGTGGTGCTGAGCCTGCTTTCCAAGGTCTGCTGAAGCTTTTCATTCACAGTCTCCCTCATTTCAGAAAGCTGCTTTTCATTTGAAAGACGCATGTCCCTCAGGTTTTTATCTATCATGGTGTACAGAAACTGAGTCTGCTTTGTGTTCTGGTCAGTCTTCTCGCTGAGCAATGCCATACTCTTCCCAAGCTCAGATATTTCTGGGTTATCCTTCTTCTGTCTTGAAAGAATGAGAATCAGAAGCACGAGGATCACAAGCAATAATGACAAACAGATGTAAAGTAAAATGTCCATAACCTGATTATAACGACCTTTCTTGCCAATTGCTATTTTTGTTTGTATTTTTGGCTTGTGAAATGAACCGGAAGGTTCAGAGGTAAGAATATGGAAATGGTAGATAAGAATGATAAAGGAAAAGCCCTTGAAAAATATTGTAAGGACCTGACAGCACTGGCTGCTCAGGGCAAGCTCGACCCTGTGATTGGAAGGGATGAGGAAATCAGGCGTGTCATGCAGGTTCTCTCAAGAAAGACCAAGAACAACCCGGTACTCATTGGAGAACCAGGTGTTGGAAAGACAGCCATAGTTGAAGGCTTGGCACAGAGAATAGTACGCAGAGATGTTCCTGATTCACTGGAAGACAAGAAGCTTCTCTCTCTGGATGTGGGCTCTCTCGTTGCAGGAGCCATGTACAGAGGAGAGTTTGAAGAGCGTCTTAAGACTGTAATCAGTGCGGTTGCTGAAAGCGAAGGCAAGATTATTCTCTTTATAGACGAGCTGCATACAATTGTGGGAGCAGGAGCTGCGGAAGGCTCAACAGATGCTTCTAATTTGATCAAGCCCGCCCTTGCCAGGGGAGAACTTCATGCCATAGGGGCAACCACTCTTGATGAGTACAGAAAGTATATTGAGAAGGATAAGGCCCTTGAAAGAAGATTCCAGCCCGTATACGCTACCGAGCCGACAGTAGAAGACACCATAGCCATTCTCAGAGGCCTCAAGGAGCGTTATGAGGTGCATCATGGAGTCCGTATCACGGACGATGCCATAGTTGCCGCAGCAACTCTCAGCAATAGGTATATTACAAACAGGTTCCTTCCTGATAAGGCCATAGACCTTATAGATGAGGCAGCCTCCCAGCTTAAGATGGAGATTGAGAGCCAGCCGGTGGAACTGGATAAGATAGAGCGTAAGATCCTTCAGCTAAGGATTGAGCAGAAGGCACTGAAGAAGGAGACCGACAAGTCTTCACAGGAGCGGCTTGATAAGCTGAATGATGAACTGTCTTCTCTTGAGAAGAAGAGCTCCGATATGCATGCCAGATGGGAGCGTGAGAGACAGGGAATAGAAGGAATGAGGGAGAAGAAGAGCCGTCTTGAACAGCTCAAGAACGAGGAGGAGATGGCTGAACGAGAGGGAAACCTTGAGAAAGCCGCCAAGATCAAACACGGTCTGATCCCTCAGCTTCAGAAAGAGATAGAGGAAGCCTCCTCAACTGTTGCAGTTGAAGATGAGGACAGACTTCTGAGAGAAGAGGTGGATGAGCAGGATATAGCCGCCATTGTCTCCTCTTGGACAGGAATTCCCATCTCCAAAATGCAGAGCTCTGAGATTGAGAAGTATCTGAATCTTGAGAAGATTCTCTCTGAGAAGGTTGTTGGCCAGGATGAGGCAATCAAGGCAGTTGCAAACGCCATCAGAAGAAACAAGACGGGAATTGGAGATGAGAGAAGACCTCTCGGCTCCTTCCTCTTTGCCGGACCTACAGGAGTAGGTAAGACAGAACTTGCAAAGGTTCTGGCCTCCTTCCTCTTTGATGATGAGAAGGCTCTTACCAGAATAGATATGTCTGAGTATATGGAAAAGTTCTCGGTATCTCGTCTTATCGGAGCACCCCCGGGATATGTTGGATATGATGAGGGTGGTCAGCTTACTGAAGTGGTTCGCAGAAGGCCGTACTCAGTTATTCTCTTTGATGAGATTGAGAAGGCCCATCCGGACGTATTTGACCTGTTCCTGCAGATTCTTGATGATGGACATCTGACAGACAGTCAGGGCCGGGTTGTGGATTTCAGGAATACCGTAATCATCATGACAAGCAACCTGGGAAGCCGGGACCTTCTTGAAGCCGAGAATGCGGAAGAAGGTAGAAAACAGGTTCTTGAGGTTGTGAGAGGAGCTTTCAAACCTGAATTCATAAACAGAATAGATGAGATAATTGTCTTCAACAGACTTGGTCAGGAACAGATAAAGAAGATAGCTTCCCTGCAGCTTGAGATGTTGAGGAAGAGACTTGAGAACAAGGGAATAGGTCTTTCATGGACAGATGATGCCCTCTCTCTTCTTGCAGATGCAGGTTACAATCCTGACTTTGGTGCCCGTCCTGTGCGCAGGGCTGTGCAGAATATGGTTGAGAATAAACTGGCAGAGGCCATGCTCAGAGGAACCATTCATGAAGGCAGCGGTGTGAAACTTACCGTAGCAGGAAATCTTATAGGATTTGAGACAACCTGAGGTCTTCCTCGGTGTCCAGGTCTTTTATCCAGGAACGGTCTGTGAAGTGTTTCTCGCAGACCGTTTCATTTTTCAAAAGAGCTCTGATTGTGCAACTGTCAGGGCTTCTGAGTATCTTTTCCCTGAACAGGGGAGAGTGAAGAACCGGGTGTCCCGGAGTCTCTTCTACAAAGGGTCTGACAGCCATGACTCCTTCCGGCATATCTCCCAGGAGACCATAGTGCTTCTCCTCCACATCCGGCATATCTGCCAGACTTATGAAGAACGGCACGCCGGACCTCAGTTCTTCCGCTCCCTTTCTTGTAGAAGAGAACTGCCCGGATCTGTAGTTTTCATTTCTTGTCACTATCAGCTGCACTTTCCTGTCAGAAGCTTCCACAAAAGCCATGCATGGCTTGAGGGCAGACAACAGTTCCCTGTGTCTGTAACCGGTCACCACTATCAGGTGTCCACCATCTTCCAGTGAGGATAGAAACTTCAGAGCCTCCATGCAACTGTAGGAGGCCAGGGTCATACCCTGATAAGGAAGGAGCATTTTGTTTGTTCTGCCCATGCGGGAGGAAGTTCCTGCACAAAGCATTATTATATCTGCCGTCTGCATTTTGACTAATAATAGCACATTTAATTAGAATTTATCCCATGTTTGGCGTTTTTATTAATTGTGTCTCTGTTGTTCTGGGTACAATCCTGGGTCTTTTTGCCGGCAAGAAACTCAAAGATGATTTCAAAACCGTAGTTTTCTCATGTAGTGGACTTGTTACTACTGTCATGGGAATCCAGATGGCTCTTCAGGCTCAAAACATGCTCATTCTTCTTATCTCCCTCCTTTTCGGAGGTTTTACAGGTTATCTGCTCAAGATAGAGGATGGTGTTCTGCGTCTTGGCTCATCTCTGGAAAAACGCTTTTCAGGAGAAGGCTCAACAGAGTCTCTTTTTGCCAAAGGTTTCATGACAGCTTCCGTTCTGTTCTGCTCTGGATCCATGAGTGTGGTCGGCTCCATTCAGGCAGGCACCACAGGAGAACTTCAGACCATTCTCATCAAGAGCGTCATGGACGGCTGTATGGCTATTGTTTTCTCTTCTGTCTATGGAATAGGTGTGGCTTTCTCGTCTCTGACCATTCTTGTCTATCAGGGTTTCTTTACCCTTGCGGGGTCTTTCATTGAGCCGGTTCTGGGAACTGCTGGAATAACAGCCTTGTCAGCAGCCGGAGGCATTCTTCTCATAATGATTGGCCTGGGGCTTTTGAAGATCAAGGAGTTCAAGAACGCAAACTATCTGCCGGCTCTGGTCTTTGCCCCTCTTCTTACCATACTTATCTCACGGCTATAAGGTTTTTTCTGTTCAGCGGTAGTCTAAATGACCCCCTAGCCGATTGATTTAGCCTGCCTTGGTATACTATTTGAGCCCTGTAGGGGTCTGTTTAGACTACCAGTAATCAGAAAATGAGGGTCTCAGGGTGTGAGAATTCAAGATTGAAGCTCTTGTTGGGGTTAAGAAGCAGTCTCAGTATGCCGCTTTCCTTTGTTCCCATCCTTGTGTCAAAGACAAGCTTTCTGTAAGGCTTAAAACCGCACTTCTCCTGAACCCGTGCGCTTTGGGCATTTTTATCATAGTGCCCGCAGAGGAGAAAATCATAGTGGAGAGTATGGAAAAGGTAGTTGATAACTGCATTTACAGCCTCTGGCATAAGCCCTTGGCCCCAATAGTCACGGCTCAGGACATACCCTATCTCCCGTCCTTTGAGATTCTCAAACTCGGTAAGCTTGTCCTCAAGGGAGTATAGTTCAACCCCCAGGGAGCCAATGACCTTATGGGAACTTTTCAGCTCCAAGGCAAAGGTCTTTTTTTCTTCCATGAAGTGAGTGAGAATCTCCTTTGACTTCTCCATGTTTTCATGATGATGCCATCCGGCTCTCTCTCCTACATCCGGCACAGAGGCATATTCAAAGAAGTCTTTCAGATCCTCTTCCTTCCATGGTCTGAGAACAAGGCGCTCAGTTTCGAGTTTCAATCCGGTTACATCAAAAGTTGCGTTCATGGAATAAAGAATAAGGCCATCACAGTTTTACTGCAACGGCCTTTTGGAAGAATAATCAGAATATCAGGAATGCTTGACTGCATCTGCAAGCACACTGCGAACTGAGGTGTTCAGCGCAACTGGGCAGGGCTTTGCGTTCCAAATCTGCTCAGCATATTCCATTATGGTTCTATCCGAACTGAACTTACCTGAGCAGGCAACGTTGAGGATGGCCTTTCTGTTGAATTCCTTGAAGTTGTTGTTGTACAGATCAAGTAACTCCTGATGTCTGTCTGCATACATTCTCAAATCTGCAAAGATGAAGAATCTGTCTCCGCGGTCAAAAATCTCATGGAGCAGGACGTCAAAGGCACCGGGCTCGTTGATATTGAAGAAGTCTTTTCTGAGAAGGCCTACAGCTGAACGTATTTCCTCGTCTTTGTTTATGAATTCCCATGGGTTGTAGTGACCCCTGAGGGCTGCAATCTGATCCTCTGTGTGACCGAAGATGAAGCAGTTCTCCTCTCCTACCTCTTCCTGAATCTCAACGTTTGCGCCGTCAAGAGTTCCTATGGTCAGAGCTCCGTTGAGCATGAACTTCATGTTTCCTGTACCTGAAGCCTCAAGGCCAGCAGTTGAAATCTGCTCTGAGATGTTTGTGGCAGGGATAATGCTCTCAGCCATGGTAACCCTGTAGTTTGGCATGAAGTGCACCTGCAGAAGCTTGTTTACGGCAGGGTCGTTGTTTATGACCCCTGCAATGCTATTAATCAGCTTGATTGAAAGCTTGGCGTTTAAATAGCCAGGGGCACTCTTTCCACCAAAGAGGAATGTGATTGGTCTGAAGCTTGCAGCAAAAGATGCATCATTCTTCAGCTTCTGGTAAAGAAGCACAATGTTGAACGCATTCAAAAGCTGTCTCTTGTACTCGTGTATTCTCTTAACCTGTACGTCAAAGATTGAATCCGGATTTACAATGATTGAGCAGTCCTTCTGCAGAAAGTGTGCTGCACTCTGCTTGTTCTCATACTTTACCTGTGCGAACTTCTCAGCAAAAGCGGCATCTTTTGCAAACTTCTTGAGTTTTGAGAGCTGAGAGGCATCTGTAATCCATTCCGGACCAATTGCATCTGTAATCAGCTTGCTTAATCCCGGGTTTGCACTGAGAAGCCAGCGTCTGGGGGTAATTCCGTTTGTCTTGTTCTGGAACTTGTCAGGGTAGATGGTCTTGAACTCAGGGAACATGGAGTTCTTGAGAAGCTCCGTATGAAGAGCTGCTACACCGTTTATGGCGTGGCTTCCCACAATGGCAAGGTTTGCCATGCGGATGTTCTTGGGGTTGCTTTCCTCAATGATGCTGATCTTTCTGATGGCTTTGAGGTTCTCTGCTTCCGCTGTAGGGAAGAAGGAGACTGCAAACTTGAGGAAGCGGTTGTTGATTTCATAGATGATCTGCAGGTGTCTGGGAAGAAGTTCCTCGAACATGGGCACCGGCCACTTCTCAAGTGCTTCCGGCATGAGTGTGTGGTTTGTGTATCCAAGAGAGGCCTTTGTAATCTCCCATGCCTCATCCCACTCAAGACCTTCTTCATCCATGAGGATACGCATAAGCTCCGGTACTGTCAGAGTCGGATGTGTATCGTTCATCTGGAATGTAACCTTCTTAGGAAGGTCTGTAATCTTCTTGTTATTTTCTTTAAATTTCTTTATTGCAGTCTGAAGTGAAGCTGATACGAAGAAGTACTGCTGCTTCAGTCTGAGTTCCTTACCTGAGTAGTGATTATCATTAGGATAAAGCACCTCACAGATAGTTCTTGCGAGATTCTGCTGCTCAACAGCCTGATGATACTCACCCTTATCGAATGAGTTCAGGTTGAATTCCTGAGTAGCTTCCGCATCCCACATACGAAGTGTATTAACTATGTTATTACCGTATCCAACGATCGGCATATCATACGGTACTGCACGTACTGACTGATAGCCTTCCTGAATAAAGTGGTTTCTTCCGTCCCTGTTCTCAACTCTTACATAGCCGCCGAACTTAACCTCGCACGCATACTCAGCACGCTTTACCTCGAACGGATATCCGTCCTTTAACCAGTCATCCGGTCTCTCTACCTGAGCGCCGTCAACTATAGCCTGCTTGAACATTCCGTAACGATAACGGATTCCGCAGCCGTATGCG
>DBVL01000106.1:8197-10104 GCA_002308475.1 Spirochaetales bacterium UBA1265
CGTCCGAGACCTCCGTTTCCGAGTGCCGGATCTCTCTCCTGATCCTCAAGGAAATTGATATCGAGACCCATTTCCTCAAGAGCTTTCTTGATCTCATCGTAATATCCGAGATTTATAAGGTTGTTTCCCAACTGGCGTCCCATAAGAAACTCCATTGAAAGGTAGTAAACCTTCTTGGCGTTCTGTTCCTTATATACCTTATGTGTGGCGATCCATCTCTCGATAATGTCATCCTTAATTGCATAACTTACTGCCTGATACAGCTGCTGCGGTGTGGCCTCTTCAAGAGTCTTTCTGTAAAGCATCTTTACATTTGCCGCTACTTCCTTCTTGAAGCTTTCCTTGTCCACATTTGCAATCTTCTTCATAAAGCCATCCCTCCTTAGAAATACCGGATAGAGTTATTATTCCAAAGCTCTCAATCTTTACAGATCCATCTTCGCAACACCGATGGTTACCTCTTCTCCGTTGATATCCCATTCTCTGGTGAAGCCTGCCATAGAACCGAGTGCGATATGCTCGGCAAGTACGGCATCCTTGATCTTATCTGCATTTCTTGTGACAATCTCGGCAAGCTTATCGTTATTTGCCATATAAAGCATTATACGGTCCATAACCTCGAAATCTGCTTCCTTACGCATTGTCTGTACTTTTGAAATAATCTCTCTTACGAAACCTTCCTCCACAAGTTCAGGAGTAAGTCTCTTATCTATTACGACAGTGACGGTGTTATCGCCTTCTGTTACGTAATCTTCGCTCTGGGCAACTTCGATCAGAAGATCCTCTTCTGCAAGAACAACCTCTTCACCGTTAACCTCGAACTTAAGTGCACCCTCACTCTTTAATACGTTATAAGCCTCTGTTCCGTTTACAGAACCAAGATACTCCTTGATTCCTCCAAGAAGCTTTCCGTACTTAGGGCCTACA
This sequence comes from Spirochaetales bacterium UBA1265, assembly GCA_002308475.1. Classification (GTDB taxonomy): domain Bacteria; phylum Spirochaetota; class Spirochaetia; order Sphaerochaetales; family Sphaerochaetaceae; genus UBA1265. Next base: position 9,125 of record DBVL01000106.1, read on the forward strand.
GTTCTGAGCTGTGGCTTGAAAATGTATGTAGAGAATGCTGATACATCATCTGTGAACTCAACTGTCTTGATGTTAAGCTCGTCCTTGATGATATCAATATATTCGTCATCAAGAGTCTTAGCAGCCTTGATATACATAGATGCGATAGGCTGTCTGTTCTTGATATTAGCTGTATTTCTTGCAGCGCTTCCGTAAGTCTTGATCTTAAGCACTTCATCCATGCTCTCCTCAAGGCTCTCATCGATAAGCTTTTCGTTAACCTCCGGATAATCGCAGAGGTGGATTGACTCAGGTGCATCCTTGTCGATATTTCTTACAAGGTTCTGATAAATGCTCTCTGTGATGAAAGGTACCATAGGTGCAGCAACTTCACAGATAGTTACAAGTGCTGTGTAAAGTGTCATGTATGCATTTATCTTATCCTGAGGCATACCCTTTACCCAGTATCTCTCACGACCACGACGAACATACCAGTTACTCATATCATCCACGAACTCTGCAAGTACATCTGCAGCTTCAGGAATTCTGTATGCTCCGAGGTTCTCATCGAATCTCTTGATAGCTGTATTAAGCTTTGAAAGCAGCCATCTGTCCATGATTGAAAGGCTTGCGTAATCAAGCTCATAATCAAGCGGATTGAACTGATCGATCTCTGCATAAAGTGTATAGAAAGCATAGGTATTCCAAAGTGTTCCCATGAACTTTCTCTGGCCTTCCTTAACAGCATCCTCATGGAATCTGTTTGGAAGCCATGGCTGTGAATTTGTATAGAAATACCAGCGGATAGCGTCTGCTCCGAAGCTTTCGAGAGCTTCCATAGGATCTACCGCATTTCCCTTAGACTTACTCATCTTGAGTCCGTCCTTATCCTGAACGTGTCCGAGAACGATTACGTTCTTGTAAGGAGCCTTATCAAAGAGGAGTGTTGAGATAGCCATAAGTGAATAGAACCATCCACGTGTCTGGTCAACAGCCTCTGA
>DBVL01000128.1 GCA_002308475.1 Spirochaetales bacterium UBA1265
TGGGTTTGGGCAGAACCACACGATTTCAATCGTGTGAGTAGGTCAGGAATGTAAGGACAGGTGAGATAATAATCTGGGAACACCTTGGCATGATGGGAGATGAGAAATACGCAACAAAAAACGTGAAAAAGATAAACGAATACATTAAAGCCGGATTCATACCGGGGAAGAATCTGATCATAACCATGGAAAGTGAGGGTAGCGGTCTGGATACTGAGGCTGTGAAAACCCTCATTGAGGCCTGTTGCATGTAACGCTTCTTGATTCATGGACCCTTGTCCATTATTGTAGAGAGCATGAAAGAGATTATAGAAGAGCTGGATCTGCAGGAATGTCCGATCTGCGGAGGTCCAGCGGTCCTTGAGGAAGAAGGCAAGTGGTGTTTCTACGTCATGTGCATGGACTGCGGCTGTCATACAGCTGAGGCCGTCTATGACGGGGTGGAGCAGAAAAAAGAGGCTGCCAGGAAGGCTGCTCATCTGTGGAATGTGGGAAAGGTCCTGAGAAGTGACCCGGGTGAGTGATCCACGGTGAGACAAAAGTTGTCATTCCTTCTTTTGTGAAGTAGATTTAAGTGTATGGCGAAAGAAAAAGAGAAAGTTTACAACTTACTTGATTATATGGACTGGAGAGGGGATCTGCTTCCCTCTGCAGTTCCGTACTCTGATGTGGATTTTGTCATCTTCTCAGAGCTGGTCTATGCCCCGCTTGAGAATCTTAAGGATTACAAGGGAAGGCCCATAAAGGATCTGGTGAGGGATGTTTACCCTGAGGTTCTGACGGATAGGGTCGGGTTTCTCAGAAAGACACGGTATGATCTGTGGCAGAAGGTTCCCACCTCTCCAAGGTTTGCGGACGTGAAACTTGAGGAGTTTGCGGCAGATTTTGAAGCAGAACAGTCAAAGCAGTTCGCTGCGGCATTGTTCTCATACGGAGAAGATGCAGTTATAGCGTACAGAGGGACTGACTCAACAATCATAGGTTGGAAGGAAGACTTCATGCTGAGCTTTGAGGTACCCGTGCCGGCCCAGTCGGATGCGGTTGCCTTCTTGGACAGGGCAATTGAAAGTCACAGGTTCAAGCGCATTTATCTCTGCGGGCACAGCAAGGGCGGAAACCTGGCCAAGTACGCGGCAACCATGTGCAAGGACCAGGAGATGATAGCCGGAATCTATGATTATGACGGACCTGGCCTGGATGATGAGAGCCTGAAGAGCCAGAGGTGGGAGAACATAAAAGACAGGATAAAGGGTTTTATTCCGGAGTCTTCAGTTGTTGGGCTCCTTCTTGGTAGAGGGGCTACGAACAAGATAGTTAAAAGTGAGAGTGTAAGTGTCATGCAGCACAATCCGTTCTACTGGCATGTTATGGGTTCAACGTTTGTCACCTCAGATGAGACAACTCTTTCAAGCCGGGCCATAGATACGGCCACGCATGACTTTTTGGATAAGCTTTCAAATGAGAAAAGAAAGCTACTTGTTGAAACGTTGTTTTCTCTTCTGGAGGCTACTGGCGCAAGGGAGCTCAGGGAGCTTCCGGTGTATGTTGCCAAGAATTTTGCAGAAGTAAAGAAGATTTATCAGAATGTCTCTGATGAAGACTGGCAGGCTCTCAAGGAAATGGGAGAAATCCTGAAGCAGAGTGGAAGCTTCGGTGTAAAGACAGTTTATGACAGAGACGTGGCTCCTGAGGTTGAGAAGAAGATTGGATTTCTCAAGAACAGGAAAGGCAAGAATTAAAAGGTGTTGAAATGGAATTTCAGAACGATCAGAACAACGGATACTACAGACCGCATTTCCGAAAACCGAACATGAAAAGTCTGGACATAAAGCCACGCTATATAGTCTGGGCCCTTGTTGCTATCATTGTGCTTGTGGGAGTGTTTTCCTCCTTCTACATGGTGGACCAGACGGAGCAGGCTGTGGTTCTCAGATTCGGGCAGTACCTGAAGACAGTGGGACCGGGACTGCAGACACGGATACCTTTTGGTATAGATTCATACAAAAAGGTGGCCACACAGACGGTACAGACTTTGACCTTCGGGTATAGGGCTACATCGGCTGGGGATGGACTCAGGTCCACAAAGTACAGCTATTCTGACTACTCATCAGAGTCCACCATGCTCACGGGGGACCTGAATATAGTAGATATACAGTGGATAGTTCAGTACAAGGTTGATGATCCGTACAAATGGCTTTACAGCGTTGGAAACAACAGCCAGACAATCAGTGACGTGTCCAGATCGGTTGTGAACCAACTGGTTGGAGACCTTCCAATCCTGAGCATAATGACCAGCGAGAGAACCAGTATAGAGGTTGAAGCTGAGCAGATGATGCAGTCAATCCTTGATTCCTACAACATGGGAATAAGAGTTCTGACAGTCAAGCTGCAGGATATTGTCCCTCCTGCGGGGGACGTCCAAGATGCGTTTGAGGACGTCAACAAGGCCATTCAGGACATGAATAAGCTTATAAATGAGGGCAAGGAAAACTACAATAAGATTATTCCTTCTGCCCAGGGTGAGGCCAGCAAGCTCATTCAGCAGGCTCAGGGATACGCTGCCGAGCGCGTAAACACTGCGCAGGGAGATGTGGCTCGCTTTGAGAGTGTGAAGGCTGAGTACGAGAATAGCAGAGAGATTACGGCTAAACGACTCTATCTTGAGACCATGGAAGAGATTTTTGCGGAGGGTTCGAGTGGTTCGCTGACAATCATAGACAAGAATCTTGAGAACTTTCTTCCGGTAAGCAACCTTCAGGCGGGAGGTGCAAAATGAGTGCAAAAACAACTAAAACAGCAGTAACTATTGTCATTATCGGGGCCTTAATTGTTCTTTTCCTCCTGGCTAAGCCGTTCTATATCTTGAATGAGGGCGAGCAGGCGGTTGTGACCCAGTTCGGTAAGATTGTTAAGGTTGAGAAGGCGCCTGGACTTAAGGTGAAGACTCCTTTTGTGGACAATGTAACAAAGTATTCCTCCAAGATCCTCTCATGGGATGGAGATGCTCAGAGAATTCCTACCAAGGAAAACCAGTTCATCTATGTGGACCCGACAAGCCGCTGGGTAATAACTGATCCAGCTTTGTTCTATGAAACGGTGAACACTGTTGAAACTGCCCAGTTGAGGCTGGATGATATTCTTGATTCAACGGTCAGGACGGTTATCTCGGAGAACTATCTGAATGAGGCTGTGAGAAGCACCAATAAGATAAATACCATTTCTGTGGTTGAAGAGGTTTCAAACCTTGAGAATCTTGAGGATGCAGAGCGTCTGAGAACCCTTACAGTCTCTTCTGTCCAGCAGGAGAACATAAAGGTTGGAAGAGCTGGTATTTCTGAAAGAATGCTTGAGATAGCAAGTGAATACACTAAGCAGTACGGCATTAAGCTTGTGGATATAATCATTCGTCAGATCAGGTACTCAGATGACCTTACCGAGAGCGTCTATCAGAGGATGATTAAGGAAAGAAACCAGATTGCTGAGGCTTACAGGTCTTACGGTCGTGGCCAGCAGGCTGAATGGGATGGTAAGACTGAGAATGAACGTATGTCCATTCTCTCTCAGGCCTACGCTGAGGCCGAGAAGATCAAGGGTGTGGCAGATGCTGAAGCTACCCGGCTCTACGCCGAGGCTTACAGTGAGGATCCTGAGTTCTTTGAGCTTTGGAGAACGTTGGATTCATATAGGAAGACCATTCCTTCCATGGATAAGGTCCTTACTACAGACTTGAGCTATTTTGATCTGATGTATTAATGTGTTTTTCTGACATGTTGTGCTTGGAAAAGGAAGAAAGATGACTGGTTTTTTCAGCAGGAAGAATTTGTTCCTNNAGGGTGGCCGTAGGCTTTGCACTTGGAGTTTTATTGGGGCTTTTATTTCCTGCTTTCAGTATCAAGACAAAGGTTGTTGGAGACATTTATCTTAATCTGATAAAGCTCTTGATTGTCCCTGTTGTTTTCTGCGCAGTCTTTTGTGGAATAACGGGGATAAAGGATTCTTCTCTTTTGAGAAAGATTGGACTCAGGACGCTGGCTCTGTATGTGCTCATGTTTGTAGTCAGTTCGTTCATTGCCCTCTTCATAGCCTTTCTGATAAAGCCAGGGAGGGGGTTGGTCATGGCGGGTGCTGTGGGTGCCGCAAGTGCTGCAGGTGCCGCGGGGGCCGTAAGTGCTACCGGCGCCGCAACCTACAGCGGGGCAATGGCAGATTTTTCCGTGACTTCCTTTCTCATGCAGATAGTCCCGACAAACATATTCAGTGCCATGGCAAGTGGAAGCACCATAGGAATTATTCTCTTTACTCTTGTGTTTGCAATAGCTGTTGTGGCCATAGGAGAGAAGGGGCGGCCTGTTGTTGTTTTCATGAACAGCCTCTCCGCAGCCTTTTTCAAAATGCTTGAATACTTTATGGAGCTTTCTCCTATAGGAGTTCTATCTCTCATCGCTTATTCTGTGGCTACTTACGGGGCCGGTATTTTCAGCTCCATAGCTAGATATATTCTCTGCTGCTACATAAGCTGTATAGCCGTTTTCTTTCTCGTCATGGTTCTCCCAACCTGTCTTTATACAGGAATAAGTCCCAAGCGTCTTTTGAAAGCTTGCGGGAAGGTCTCGCTGGTTACTCTGAGCACAACCTCAAGCGCCGCAACCCTACCTACAACAATCAGCGTAAGTGTGAACGACCTTGGAGCACCGGAGAGCATAAGCGGTTTTACACTTCCTTTGGGCTGCACCATAAACATGTGTGGTGGCGCCTGCTCTTTTGCCTGCCTGGCGGTGTTTGCCTCAGAAATCTACGGCTTCAATCTCTCTTTTCCGACCATTCTCCTTATGGTAGGCTCCGCAACTCTCATAAATATGGCAGCTCCGGGAATTCCCGGAGGAGGAGTGGTCCTCGGAGCATCTTTTTTGTCTCTGTTCGGGCTTCCTTTTGATATAATGGGGATAATAAGTGGATTTTACCGGCTGCTGGATATGGCTTTTACTACAATCAACGTTGAGGGCGATATCTCAGCAAATCTTATCATCTCTAAGAGTGTGGGGATGTACAAAACCTCCGGGAGAAAGTGAATGTTTTCAGATTTGGCAAAAGCAAGATTCAGTGTAAGAAAATTTGATGGCAGGCCTGTGCCCAAGAAGAAACTTCAAAAGATTCTGGAGGCGGGGAGAGTAGCCCCTACTGCCAAGAACAATCAGCCTCAGAAGGTGTATGTCCTTGAAAGTAAGGAGGCTATTGAGAAGATCAACAGTGTCTGTTCCTGCATCTATGGAGCCACTACGGTTCTTGTTGTCTGTTACGACAAGTCCCTTATCTGGCACAATCCATTGGATGAGGAAGTGGACAGTGGTCAGATCGACACCTCAATAGTTCTAACTCATATGATGCTTGAAGCTCAGGAGCAGGGCGTAAACTCTTGTTGGGTCTGTTACTTTAACCCCAAAGAAGTTTCACAGGCTCTGAATCTGCCTGAGAACGTGGTTCCGGTGTCTCTTATGCCTCTGGGCTTCGGATGTGAGGACGTAGTTCCTTCTCCAAACCACACAAGTATCAGAGAAGCAGAAGAGACTATCATCAGAATGTAGAGAAAGGCAGTTTCATCCTGAATTTTTGTCAGGAGGTTGAAAACTGCAAGGCAAGTGTCTTACGAACGAAACAATAGCAAACATCAATTTGCTGTTGGAAAATCTGAAGGTTTTAATTGAAGTGGCCCGCAAGACGGGTTGCACTTTTAGGGAACTATGCGTCCTTACCTGTCTCTTTGATATAAAAGAGACAGATGGGGTTCAAAGCAAACTCAGTTATTTGACTGGAATGAAGAGGTCGAATCTGAGTGTTCTTCTTAAGAGAATGGAAGAAAAAGGTCTGATATCCAGAGATGGAGGGGTCCATCTTACAAGCGAGGGTAGGGAGAGGGTCTTCGCCATAGCAGATTATTTTCTTGCATTCAAATTCAAGGAAAAAACCATTTCTTCTATAAGAAATAGATACCTTTATTGGAAATAGGGATTCTCTTTGACTGGTTTATTTTAGCCGTAAAGTGCTAAAGTAGGACCATGCAAACCGTAATCCTTTGTATTCTTATATTCTCAGCTGGATTCATTGATTCCATAGCCGGTGGCGGAGGCCTGATCAGTGTTGCTTCATACATGGCCTGCGGCCTATCGGGAACCTATGCGCTCGGGACAAACAAATTCAGCTCTGTCATAGGTTGCTCAGTTTCTTCAATAAACTACATCAGAAGCGGAAACTATCACCTTCCATCCCTCATCCCGTCCTTTGTCATGGCCTTGGTCTTTGCGTCTTTCGGAAGCCACCTTGCAGTCATAATAGACGCAGCGATCTTCAGCCTGATTCTCCTCTTTGCAACCCCGCTTCTCCTCATGCTCGTGCTGGTCAACAAGAACTTTGACCGCTTTGTCCGAGAGAAAACCACCCTGCAGTACGTCCTCTTTGGCTCCCTGATAGGAATGCTGGTCGGCTTCTACGACGGCTTTTACGGCCCCGGAGCCGGCATGCTCATGCAGATAGGCTTTATAACCCTTGCAGGCCTTGAAGCCAGAAAAGCCGGGGGCAATGCCCGACTTGTTAATCTTGCCTCCAACCTCGCTGCTGTAGTTACCTTTATTTCTGCCGGAACGGTTGTATACTCTCTGGCCATCCCCTGTGCCATCTGCTCCGTTTTGGGAAACACTCTCGGCAGCCGTCTGGCAATTAAGAAAGATGTAAAGATTATCCGCCCGGTAATGGTTGTGGTAGTCCTTCTCCTGTTCTCAAAGGTTCTTCTCTCTTATTTGGGAATTATTGATTAAATTGGGCTAAGGTGTTACTATTTGTTGTGTCTGGGGTCATAGCTCATCTGGTAGAGCGTCTGAATGGCATTCAGAAGGTGGGCAGTTCGAGTCTGCTTGGCTCCATATTTTAAGCACCACAGACTGTGGTGCTTTTTTGTTATGGAGGAAAAATGAAAGGCCTTAAAAAAATCATAGTCATGACTTTTATTGCCTGTCTGTTTGCGCTTCAGGCACAGAGTGTTACGGGAAGCAACAGAATCTTTGTTTTTCCGCTTCCTGTTGTGAATTATCAGCAGATTCAAAACGAAGACAGCACAGCTGAATATTCAGGTCTCGGAATAGGAACCGAACTCGGATACGAGCGTCTTGTCAACAAAACAGATTACATTAGTCTGACAGCCACATATCTCCGTCACAGCTTTAAGGATTATCATGATTTTCATGAAGTTCGTGGAACCCTGGGTGCCAAGTATGTTCTGATTCCTTACGGCAAGGAAGACGCCTCAGTGCGTTTGTACGGAACCTTCGGCGTTGGAGCCGACTACATCATGAGAGATGACGGGGTGAAAGAGGTCCTCTTCCTTGTAAACAGTGGTCTTCAGCTTTCGGTTGCCCAGTCAGAGCACGGGGATCTGTTCTTTAAGACAGAACTTGGCTATACATTCAAAGATGGTTTATATTCATTTAACACGGCTTTTGGTTTGGGGTATTCCTACAGTTTCGGTGGTTCTTCCGAAAAGAAAGCAGTACAGGTTGCACCAGTTGTTCCTGTAGAGCCTGAACAGCCTGTAGAACCGGTAATTCCAGCAGAGCCCGAGCAGCCTGCAGAACCGGTAGTTCCAGCAGAGCCCGAGCAGCCCGCAGAACCAGTAGTTCCTGCAGAGACTGAAGTTGTAGAGGCAGCACAGGCCATGGCTGAAGCTCCACACATTGACAGACTTATTACTGGCTTAAGCATTGTTGAGAGCACAGACGGAAAGCCTGGTTACATTTGCTGTGTCTTCTCAGAAAGCGGAATCATCTGTGAGATAATCAAACC
>DBVL01000034.1:0-155 GCA_002308475.1 Spirochaetales bacterium UBA1265
GCAAAGAAACGTCTTATGAAGGTTTTGAGCCAGAAGGCAATTGTCTGCCCATCATAGTCTCCTTCAAAGGCGTGAAGGGCCAGACGGTAGGTCTTTGAAGGGCTGCTTCCATGACGAAGGGTGTGATAGATGAAAAAGTCATGAAGCTCATAAGG
>DBVL01000034.1:268-3699 GCA_002308475.1 Spirochaetales bacterium UBA1265
GACATATGGTCTCCGTTGTAGGTGGCCCAACCAAGGGCAAGCTCGCTGAGGTCTCCAGTTCCTATAACAAGGCCATTGTACTTGTTTGCCAGATCCATCAGAACTTGAGTGCGCTCTCTTGCCTGCGCATTTTCAAACGTGGTGTTGTAGTCTGTCTCACTCTGTCCTATATCTCTGAAATGTGCTCTGACGGCTTCAGTTATGTTTATTTCTGCAAAACTGCAACCAAGGCTCTCTGTCAACGCCTGTGCATTTGACCTTGTTCTGTCTGTTGTACCAAAACAGGGCATGGAGATTCCGAAAATACCCTTCTTGTTCATTCCCATATCTTCAAAAGCTTTTACTGCAGCTAGAAGGGCAAGTGTGGAATCAAGACCGCCTGAGATTCCAATGACAGCTGTTTTTGATCTTGTGTGCTCAAGTCTTCTTCTGAGACTTCTCGCCTGAAGGTTAAGTATCTCAGAACACTCCCTGTCTCTTTCCTGTGGGTCTTCTGAAAGGTAAGGAGAAGTGCTTATGTGGCGGCTCAGATCCGTTTCTCCCATCTCAAGGTCAAAGGCAATAATCTGTTCCGCTTCCCGTGGTGCATAGAGGTTTTTGCATCTTCTTTCATGAAGAAGTTTTTGGGTGTCTGCCTCTGTTACAAGTAATTCATCTTCATTTTCAGAAGAGAAAGCAAGGCACTCGCCGTTCTCTGAAACTATTGAGAAGCCTGTGTAGATCAGGTCTGTTGTGCTTTCTCCGTCTCCACAACTGCTGTAGACTGTACAGCAGTTCAGGCGTGAGCTTTCTGCGTTCAGCATATCTTTCAGGCGGGTAAGCGTTCCGGCGCTGTTCGGACAGGAGGCACTTCTGGCTATGACAGTGGCTCCTCTTTCTGTCAGGCAAAAGGCATTTTCAGTAAGGGCTGAATCATCTATGTCACAGCCAAAGACAAAGGAGCTCACTTGATTGCATGAGAAGAGAATGCTGTTTGAGAAGGGAACCGTGAAGTCTCCAAGCTGTATCTGGATAGTTTTTTCAGGAGCTGAAGCAAACCATCTTGAGGTTTTTCCGGCCTTTGGAACCACGGCAAGTAGCTTTCCGGCGCATGAAACAAAGGAACAGTCGTAGATCTTTCCGTTTACCTCAAGCGGAGCACCGAAAACCAGAACCAGATTTCTGGGAGTTTTCATTGCTATCTCCAGAACGCTTTCACGGGCACTGTCGAGAAGGGGCTGCTGATAGAAAAGATCTCCTGAGGTGCATCCTGTTACGCAGAGTTCCGGCAGAACAAGCAGATGAACTCCGGTCTCTGAAGCTTTGGTTACCAGATCAAGGATTCTTGAGCTGTTGAATATGCAGTCTGCAAGTCTTATGGAAGGTGTTGCGGAAGCAACTTTAATAAAACCGTGTTTCATGGAAACCTCCGTGGTTTGATTATATGACAAGTGGTCTTTCTTTCAAAGTCTTTCAAACGCCGTGCAGAACATGATATAATCCCAACAAAGGAATTTGATATGGCTAAAGGTAAAGTTTCAGGTTTTCTTCTTGCTGTAGTTCTTGCAGTAGTCAGCTTTTTCATTATTTTCTTTCTGTTTCCGGATACGGCAGACAGGTATTTCGGTGTAAGCATAAAACACAATTCCGAAGAAGTCCGTGAGATTTTTAAAGATGTCCAGACTCAGGTAAAGACTACAACCCAGACTGTTGTGGACAAGACAATCAGTACTGTTGTGGATTCAAGTCAAAATTTTATAAATGATGTGATCAACGGAACCGTAAACAAGAGTACTGAGAGCTCCTCGTCTTCCTCCTCTGACTACAAGGATCTAATAAGCAGGTAATCCATGCAGAGAAAAAAGCTGTTTGTAATAGATGGCTATGGGCAGATATTCAGATCTTATTATGCCTTTGTCACAAATCCCCTCAGAGACAAGAAGGGAGAGAACATAAGCGCAATCTATGGCTTTTTCAATACCATCATGAGCCTCCTGAAAACTCATAAGCCTGATTATCTGGCTGTTGCGCTGGATTCGAAGGAGAAGACATTCAGGCATCAGCTGTTTCCNNCAGGTCCCTGTGATTGACTCATTCCTGGATGCCATGCACATACCTCATTTCGAGCGCACGGGGATGGAGGCGGATGACATAATAGCCACTCTTTCCAGGGTTGTAGAATCTCAGGATATAGATGTGGTGATAGTAACCGCTGACAAGGACCTCATGCAGCTTGTTGACGGTCATGTGAGCGCCCTTCGTCCTCCGAAAAAGGGGCAGAATGATTACATGCTCTGCAAAAGTGATGAGGTCAAAGAGATTTTCGGGGTCAGGCCTGATCAGATAGTGGACTATCTGACCATACTTGGAGACACTTCGGATAATGTTCCCGGTATCAGAGGCCTGGGAGAGAAGAGCGCTGTCTCTCTTCTTCAGAAGTATGAGACACTTCAGAACATATACGCTCACCTTGATGAGCAGACTCCATCTGTGAGAAACAAACTCCTGGAGGCCAAAGACCACATAGAGCTTTCTCATAAGCTCATAGTCCTTAAGGATGATCTGTTTGACTCCTCGTTTTTCAGAATGGAGGATCTGGAGACCTGTAGAATCAACTGGGAGGATGCCAGCCGGCTTTTTGCCACAGTTGGTTCTCCTCGTCTTGCAAAGGTTGCACAGCACATGGGTGGTCCATCATCCACAGGACGTTTTGATTCTTCAGTTGTTAAATCCGTTGAGGAGGACCGGGACTCGCTTTTCCATGAAGACAAAGATGAAGAATCTTCTGTTGCTGTTTCAGATGTGAAACTTTATGAAGCGGAGAATCTGATAGGTTGCAATCTCAAGGAAAAGATAAGAGAGTTCAGATCCGAGGGGATAGAGCCCAAACCTGTCTTTGACATGAGCATAGCAGCCTGGCTGCTTAATTCGGATTGGGGAAACTATGAAACCAGGCGTCTTCTTGAATACTACGAGGTCCCAGATGAAGCCCAGCTGTATTTTAAACTCAGCTCAGAGCTTAAGAGAAGAGAGCTTTATAATGTCATGCAAGAGTATGAGATTCCTCTTATTCCTATCCTCGCCTCAATGGAGGAAGTGGGAATAATCCTTGCCCCGGAACGACTGAAGGATTTTGAAAAAGAGCTTACTGAGACCTGTGCAAAGATAGAGCAGGACATATATACCCTTTGTGGTCATGTCTTCAATCTGAATTCTCCCAAGCAACTTCAGGAAGTGCTCTTTGTGGAAAGAGATCTTCCCACTGTAAAGAAAACCAGCCGTGGTTTCTCAACTGACTCTGAGGTTCTTGAGGCTCTTGCCGTCTCAACTGAGGATCCGGTTCCGGCTCTCATTCTTGAATACAGGGCCAAGAACAAGCTTCTTTCAACCTATGTCACAGCACTCTCTCCTCTTATCAACCCCAAGACCGGGAGACTGCATACTACATTCCT
>DBVL01000034.1:3750-4615 GCA_002308475.1 Spirochaetales bacterium UBA1265
CCTGTACGGACAGAGGACGGAAGAAGAATCAGAGATGCCTTTGTTCCTGACAAGGGCTGTGTTTTCCTTTCTGCTGACTACTCTCAGATTGAGCTGGCGGTCATGGCTCACATGTCAGGAGATGAGAACATGCTTCAAGCATTCAGGGAACACAGAGATGTACATTCACAGACTGCAGCCCTGATTTTTGATATAATGCCGGAACTTGTCACCTCTTCCCAGAGAAGAGTTGCAAAAGTTATCAACTTTGGTGTCATCTACGGCATGTCATCTTTCCGCCTGAGTCAGGACCTGCATATTACTCCAAAGGAAGCCAAGGCTTTTATAGACACATACTTTGAGAGACATAAAGGGATAACGGTGTTTATAGAAAGAACCAAACAGGAAGCCCGTGAGACTCTTATGGTAAAGACCCTTGGTGGTCATGTAAGAAGCATTACTGACATGAGAAGCTCCAACCATGTGGTTCGCAGTGCGGCTGAACGAGTAGCGGTGAACACAGTTATCCAGGGTTCTGCATCCGAGATAGTCAAGAAGGCCATGATAGGTATCTCAAGAGCCCTTAAGGAAGGCTCGTACAAGTCAAGAATGCTCCTGCAGGTTCATGATGAGGTGATTCTTGAAGTCCCTGAAGATGAGCTTCAGAAGGTAAAGGAACTTGTGAGAACCGAGATGGAGAAGGCTTCTCCGTTGAGTATACCGCTTGGGGTAAGCATTGAGACCGGTCACTCCTGGGGTGAGATGCATTGATGAAGAACCTGATTATAGGAATCAGCGGAAAAAGCTGCGCAGGAAAGAACGTGGTAGGGCTCTATCTTGAAGAGAAGGGCTTTGAAGTGTGGGACCTGGACAGGAAGGCTGAACA
>DBVL01000108.1:0-5260 GCA_002308475.1 Spirochaetales bacterium UBA1265
AACAAGCTTCTTTTTGAGATGACTGCAAAGTATGGCACTCCGTATTTCTCAAATTATATTGGAAATACCGAGATGCAGCCGTCTGACGTAAGATCCATGTGTTGCCGTCTTCGCCTGGATCTCAGAGAGCTGAGAAAGAAGAGTGGTGGTTTCTTCGGTAGCGGAGAGTCCACAGGTTCAATAGGTGTTGTAACCCTTAACATGCCACGTATAGGCTATCTTGCTTCAGATGAGAAGGATTTCTACAAGAGACTTGATCGCCTCATGGACATAGCAGCCCGCTCACTGAAGACAAAGAGAGACACAGTTACAAGATACCTTGAGAACGGTCTTTATCCGTACACAAAGAGATACCTGGGTTCTTTCAACAACCACTTCTCAACAATTGGACTTGTCGGTATGAATGAGACCTGTCTGAATGCAAAATGGATCAGGGAAGATCTTACTCATGAGAAGGCTCAGAAGTTCACTGCTGAGGTTCTTGATCACATGAGAGAGAAGCTTTCAGACTATCAGGAGCTCTATGGAGACCTTTACAATCTGGAGGCCACACCTGCTGAGTCCACAGCTTACCGTCTTGCCAAGCATGATAAGTCAAAGTATCCAGATATTATCACTGCCGGCACAGAGGATTCTCCGTACTATACAAACTCTTCAAACCTTCCTGTAGGTTTCACGGAAGATGTCTTCAAGGCCATGGAAATCCAGGATCCGCTTCAGCTCAAGTACACAAGCGGTACTGTCTTCCATGTCTTCCTCGGTGAGAAGCTCTCAGACTGGCATACAACAGCCAAGCTTGTAAAAACCATTGCAAACAACTTTGAGCTGCCGTACTTTACTCTCAGCCCAACTTATTCCGTATGTCCTGATCACGGATACCTTGCAGGTGAGATGTGGAGTTGCCCACACTGTGGCAAGAAGACTGAGGTCTACTCAAGAATAACAGGCTACTACAGACCTATCCAGAACTGGAACACAGGTAAGACTGAGGAATTCAAGGACAGGAAGGAGTATGTACCTGAGAGATCAGTTCTTCCTCAGAAGGGTGGAGCTCTGCTCTTCACAACTCCCACATGCCCGAACTGTCCGACAGCCAAGGCTCATCTGGACAAGGCTGGTTACAAGTACACTGTAGTAGATGCTACAAAGGAAACAGCTCTTGCAGATAAGTATGGTATACAGAGTGTTCCGACCCTCGTTGATGGTGAAAACATCTATAGAGGCGTAGGAGAGATCCTTGCTTCCATCAGAAACAGGGCATAAGAGCTCTGAATATGGAGAAAGAGGGGCCGTAACGTGATAGTTATGGCCCTTTTTTTGTCTTTAAGATTCTTTCAGTTCATACTTCTGATGGTTTTTTGGTGCTGTTTGTATGAATTATTCATACAGACAGAGCATTTTTACCCCGATTGTAGTGGAAATTTGATTGATTGAAAGACTTGGAGTGTTGGTTTAGTATTGCTGTATGAGGTTTGCAGGTTTACAGAAACTGGATTTGTTGAACTGCCCGGGAAAGGTTTCAGCCACTGTTTTCACACAGGGGTGTAATTTCAGATGCCCATACTGTCACAACCCGTCCCTGGTTTTGCCTGTTGGGGAATCACAGCAGGTTACGGTCAGTGATGAGGAGATTTTCTCTTATTTGGAGAAAAGGCGGGGCATGATTGAAGCCGTGGCAATCACAGGCGGAGAGCCCACACTGCACCCGGAGATAGAGCTCTTTATAAAGAGAGTCAAAGAGATGGGGTATTTTGTGAAACTGGACACAAACGGAACAAATCCCCTTTTCCTTCAAAAGCTATTGGATCAGGATCTGTTGGGATATGTGGCCATGGATTTCAAGACCTCACTTGAGAACTATGGCAGAGTGTTTGCCAGCAGCTCTGCACCGGAGGCAATCATGAGATCTTTGAAGATTCTCTCATCCTCAAAGGCAGACTGGGAGATAAGGACAACCTGTGTGCCTTCCATAGTGAGAGAGGAAGATTTTGAAAGCATAAAGAGAGTCATGGATGGTCTTGGAGTCAAGTATAAGTGGTACCTTCAGGCTTTTAACCCTGCGGTGACACTGGATAAGACTTATAACGAAGAGGTGGCCTATGACCAGGAGTTTCTTGAAAGGCTTGTCTCTGAATATACAGATGAAAAATGTACTGTGATGATCAGGTAAGACAGAGGAAAGAGATAATGAGTGGAATAGAGGATAGAATTTACATAACGGGACACAGAAATCCGGATATGGACAGCGTTTGTGCAGCATACGGATATGCCAATTTGAAAAATGCCCTGAGCAAGGAAAAAAACTATGTGGCCATAAGATGTGGACACCTGTCAGACAGTCTGAAAAGACAGTTTGCAACTCTGGGAATAGAGCCACCACCGTATATGAGAGATGTCTATCCAAAGGTCTCGGATGTGATGAGAAAGGCTGAATTCTCAGTTGAGGCAGATGCACCAATCTTCAGCCTCATGAAAACCTTCAGTGACAGCAATCCTTCAGTCATACCCGTGACAAAGGACGGAAAGTTCCATGCCCTTCTGAGCGTGGACAATATTACTTCCTGGTTTTTGAAGGAAAACTCCACGGATCTTCCTGTTTACAGTTTTTCACTTAAAAACGTAGAGGCTGTGCTCCCAGGACGGTTTATAAAGAGAGGGAGGGAGCGCTTTGGTGCCTACATACTAGCCGGAGCTGCAGATATAGATGAGTTCAGGGCCAGAGTGCCGGAAAACTGTCCGGCTGTTGTGGTCATGGGAAAAAGGATGGAGCATATCCGGCACGTGCTGAAAATGCAGATACCTCTTCTGGTTGTCACAACAACAGACTTTCTGGATGAAGCAGATATTTCAGAGTTTAAAGGATCAGTGTTTCTCACAAACCTGGGAACGGCCGAGGCTATAAGAAGACTGAGAATGGCAACTGAGGTGAAAGAATTGCTCGGACCGCAGGGCCAGAGCCTGCAGGCGAATGTACTGTTTGACGACGCAAAGACATTGCTCGCTGAGAGCAATCTCAGAGGCCTCAGTGTCTTTGACGGAAATCAGTGGGTTGGCTATGTGACGCGCAGATGCTTTCTGCAAAAGCCGTCTTACAAGGTGATTCTTGTCGACCACAATGAGATGGGGCAGAGCATAAAAGGAATAGAGACAGCTTCTGTCAGGGAGATTATAGACCATCATAGGCTGGATGCGGTGAAAACCACGCTTCCTATTTTCATAGATGCTGAGCCGTTGGGAAGCACGTGTACAATCATCTCCAAGCTGTTTGAGAGACACTCAATTGCCCCGGATCCTGTTACTGCAAAGGTTCTTCTTGCTGGGATAGTTTCAGATACACTGATCCTGAAAAGTCCCACAACCACAGATACTGACAGGGCTGCGGCTGAAAAGCTCTGTATGATAGCAGGGGAAAACTCAGTCAAGGAATTTGGACAGAGGATGTTCAATCAGAGTGAGTCTCTCAGTGTCAGGGATCCGAAAACAGTCATCAAGTCAGACTTCAAGGTTTACGTGGAAAACGCCATAAAGATAGGAATAGGTCAGTGCGAGACTCCGTCAGTTGAAGACGCCTTACAGGTCTGTGACAAGTACCTTGAGGTTCTTGATGAGGTAAGGACAGATGCTTCTCTGGACTGGGCCATGTTGATGATAACAGATGTTTTACGCGAGCACAGCATACTTCTTTCAACCGTGCATAGTGCAGAGCGCAAGCTTCCTTATACAAAGATAAAGGACTGCGTTTATGATATGCCGGGCATCCTTTCCAGAAAGAAACAGCTGCTTCCGGAGATAGTGAACGTTGTGGACTGAGAGGGGTAATAAGATGGGATTAGATGAAGATAAGTATGATATTCTCAAGCTCAGCAACCAGCTGTGCTTTCCTCTGTACGCCTGTGCCAAGGAGATAGTACGCGCTTATACTCCGGTTCTGAAGCCCCTTGGCCTGACCTATACACAGTACATAGTCATGCTTGCCCTGTGGGAGAGAAGGACTCTTTACATGAAGGAACTGGGGGAGATTCTTTATCTGGATTCGGGAACCCTTACTCCCCTTGTGAACAGGCTGTTTGAGAAAGGCTACATTTCAAAGAAGAGGTCTGACAAAGATGCCAGGGACCTTGAGGTAAGTGTTACAGTGAAAGGCTGGGAACTCAGGGAAAGAGCCTTGTCTGTGCCTGGCGAGGTGGGCTCCTGCGTGGATCTGAATGCGGAAGAAGCCCAGAAGCTTTTCACTTTGCTTCACCAGTTACTCAGACAGTTCTGATTTTTCCTATAGCCGCAAATATAAGAAAACACAGTATTTCAACCACTACAATAGTGGAACCAACCGGCGTGTCTGCAAGGATGGAGATGATTATTCCTGAGACTGCACAGATTACGGAGAGTACGGCACTGCAGATGGTTACTGTCTTAAAGCTCTTGTAGACCCTCATGGCGGAGATGGCAGGGAAGATGATCAGGGCAGAGATGAGAAGGGAGCCCACCAGCTTCATGGCAAGAACTATGATCACGGCTGTGATTGAGGCAATCAGGAGATTGTACCTGCCCACAGGTGTGCCTGCTGCTGTGGCAAAGTCCTCATCAAAGGTAACTGCAAATATATGGTTGTAGCAGAGTATGTAAACAGTTACGACAACAACTGCAAGAATTAGGCTCAGATAGACTTCAGAGAGTGTAAGAGTCAGGATGGAGACAGAACCGAAGAGGGTACTGCAGACATCGCCCGAGATGTTCGGAGCCTTTGAGAAAAGGTTCATGACCAGGTAGCCTATGGCAAGAGCGCCTACGGAGATCATGGCTATGGCGGCATCTCCCTTTATTCTGGCTGTGGTCCCCGTCTTGAGAAGAAGTATGGCACACAAGACTGTTACCGGCAGGACAAGGGTCATGTCATTTGAGAGGTTCATGACGCCGGCTACGGCAATTATTCCAAAGGCCACATGGGACAGACCGTCTCCTATGAAGGAGAAGCGCTTGAGCACCAGAGACACTCCAAGAAGAGAAGCACAGAGAGAGATGAGTGTTCCGACTATAAGGGCATAACGCACAAAGGGGAAGGAGAAGTAGAAGGAAAGGGTTTCAAACATGGTCTGCCTCCTGATGGAAACGGATGTACCTCAGTCCCTCGCGGCTGTTCAGATACTCGTCTCTGGTTCCGAAAAACAGGGTGGAACCTATGTGCAGAATGTGTGTAGCAAACTGAAGAGCGGCCTGGATGTCATGGGTTATCATGATGATGGATATGCCTTCGTCATTCAGG
>DBVL01000108.1:5371-6379 GCA_002308475.1 Spirochaetales bacterium UBA1265
ACTCTTTGCTGCTGTCCGCCTGAAAGCTCCATGTAGCTCATGTTCTCAAGACCTTCTATTCCCAGACGTCTCATAGCCTCCCTGGCCTCTTCCTTCTCAGCCTTTGAGTAGAACGGTCTGAGGCCTGTCTTGCCCTGAAAACCTGAGAGTACTATCTCATGCACGGAAGCCGGGAAATCCTTCTGGACAGTTGTCTGTTGTGGCAGATAGCCGACCTGGGTGCTAGTAAGGCCATCCGAGTAGTGAATGGTGCCCGCAAGCGGCTTTCTCAGGTGCAATATACTCTTGATCAGTGTGGATTTTCCTGTGCCGTTCTCGCCGACAATGCATAAATAGTCCCCTTCATTCACCTCAAAGTTGAGGTTTTTTACAAGCGTTATGTTCTCATATCCGAGTGTTACGTCTTTACATATAAGCTGAGCCATCAGTTTAGTGCTTCCTTTATTACTTCAAGATTCTGCTCCATGACTCCAAGGTATGTCAGATTGTTCCTTATGTCTGTCTCATTTACGCTCTGTAATGAATTCAGAACGAGCGTTCTCATGTTCTTGTTTGCTGTGTTTGAGATAATGGTTTTGGCAAGTTTGTCATCAGATTTCTCAAGTATCAGTATGCTGTCAACACCAAGGCTCTCTGCCTTTTCTGATAGGAAGATTATGGTGTTGAAGCTTGCCTCAGTCTCTGCTGAGCATCCGGAGAAAGCGGCATAGTAGTTTATGTTGTAGTCCTTTACCAGGTATAGGAAAGGAAAACGGTCAGCTACTATGATTGTATCTGATCTGCTGTTTTTCACTGTTTCTGCATAAAGCCTGTCCAGAGCCTGGAGTTTGTTCATGTAGGCAGAAGCGTTTGAAAGGTATGTCTGAGCATTCTTGCTGTCTATAGTGCAGAGGCGCTCAGAGATGGCTTTTACAAGAACTGCAGCGTTTTTCAAAGATAGCCACACATGCTCATCTTTCTCTTCCTCGTGCTCGTGTTCGTGCTCGTGCTCGTGTTCGTGCTCGTGTT
>DBVL01000108.1:6431-6715 GCA_002308475.1 Spirochaetales bacterium UBA1265
GGGTTTTTCAGTGGCTTTGACTGCGTCTTCAGCCCATTCTTCTGACTCTCCGCCCACGTAGACAAAGAGGGAACTGTCCCCAATTTTTCTTATGTCTTCAATTGAAGGCTGGTAACTGTGCAGGTCTGTTCCGTTCTTGTTCAGTAGAATCAGATCCACTCCCTCACAGCCATCAGTTATCTCCCTCAGCCAGTCGTACTGCGGGAAACCTGTGGCTACAATCCTGATTTTGGACTCTTCTTTTTCTGCCGGCTTTGTGCAGGAGACAAAGACAAGTATGATTG
>DBVL01000108.1:6745-6903 GCA_002308475.1 Spirochaetales bacterium UBA1265
TCTACATTCGTTGCACAGGCCGTAGAAAACGGTTTTGTGCGGGTTGACAAGAAAGTGGTGTTCTTTCAGAAGGTGCTCATTGAGAATGGAGATTTCCTCGCAGCCCAGGTGTATGAGTTTTCCGCAACCCTCACACTTGCAGTGGTAGCACTCCGAGC
>DBVL01000068.1 GCA_002308475.1 Spirochaetales bacterium UBA1265
CAGAAAGGATTTTATTTATGAAAAAGTAAAGGCTGTAAAGTCAGGTCAGTAAACTGCCTGTTTTACAGCCTTTTTCATAACTGAAATCTCAGCTGAACAGAATATTGTTCAGAACACTTTCAAGGTATTCCTGTCTTCCACTACCCGGAAGCTCTGCCTTTCCAAGTTTCTCAGCGTGATCTGCAAGCTCAGCCAGATTGGTCTCTCCGCTTCTGATCTTTTTACCTATTCCACTGTTGAAGCTTGAGTAGCGCTCCTTGACAAACTCATCAACTCTGCCGTCTTCTATAATGGCAGCAAGNNGAGGCGTAGCGGTCGGCGACGAACTGGTCGATGCGGCCGTCCTCGATGAGGGCCGCGGCCTTGAGAAAGCCCAGGGCGAAGGTATCCATGCCCAGGATATAGGCGTGGAACATATCCTCCATGGTGTAACTTGGTCTTCTGGTCTTTGAGTCAAAGTTGAAACCACCTGTCAGACCACCGGCCTTGAGAACCTCATACATACAGAGAGTGGCATCGTACACATTGAACGGGAACTCATCAGTATCCCAGCCGAGGAGCATGTCTCCCTGGTTGGCATCTATTGAACCGAGCATGCCGTTTATGGCAGAAATCCTCAAATCATGCTGGAAAGTATGTCCTGCAAGGGTTGCGT
Organism: Spirochaetales bacterium UBA1265; assembly: GCA_002308475.1. GTDB lineage: Bacteria > Spirochaetota > Spirochaetia > Sphaerochaetales > Sphaerochaetaceae > UBA1265. The sequence continues at coordinate 656 of DBVL01000068.1, forward strand.
GGTTGGCCTCAATATTCATCTTGAAGTCCTTATCCAGGCCGTACTGACGCACAAACCCAATGGCTGTGGCAGCGTCAAAGTCATACTGATGCTTCATGGGCTCTTTTGGCTTGGGCTCTATATAGAAGTCCCCCTTGAAGCCGATTGAGCGTCCGTAATCCACTGCCATGTGCATGAGGCGGGCAATATTCTCCTGCTCGAACTTCACATCTGTATTCAATAATGTCTCATATCCTTCTCTTCCTCCCCAGAAGACGTAGCCTCTTCCGCCGAGCTTGACTGTTATCTCCAGGGCTTTCTTGATCTGGGCGGCTGCAAAGCAGTAGACATCTGCTGAGTTTGTTGAGCCTGCACCATTCATGAAGCGGGGATTTGAGAACATGTTTGCAGTTCCCCAGAGACACTTTATGTCTGTGCCCTTCATCTTCTCAAGAATATAATCTGAGATTTCATCAAGACGTGCATTTGTCTCTTTTATGTCGTCTGCTTCAGGAACAAGGTCTACATCATGGAAACAGAAGTACTTTATTCCAAGCTTCTTCATGAACTCAAAGCCGGCATCAACCTTGGCCTTTGCATGTTCCATGGTTCCTTTCTCTGTGGCGCCAAAGCTCTTGTCTGTTGTATCCCGGCCGAACATGTCTGTTCCGCCTGCGCAGAGATTATGCCACCAGGCCATGGCGAACGGAAGATGCTCACTCATCTTCTTGCCCATAATCACACGTTCAGCATCATAGTACTTGAATGCCAGAGGATTCTTGCTCTGAGGACCTTCAAACGGAATAACAGGGATTCTTTCAAATATTTCTTTCATTTTTCACCTTCTTTTCAGAACAGTATTCTAATCTATGATTTTAAGAATTCTGGATGCACTTCTTCTTAAATCTTCTACTATTACAACCTTAGATTCAAGTCCTGCTTTAAGTGAGAGAACCTGATCATCACGACTGGGCAGAGTGAACCTTCAGAGGTTTGGTACAGTCTTCTCTCTGAGCCTTCATGCTATCCCAGTCACTTATGACCAGTCCGTCATAACCTTAACCAGCAGGTCATAGTTGTTTGTACAGATAAGTGAGTCCTCATCCATCTTATCTGACAGAGGATGCGAGCTCTCCGGTGTCTCATACGTATGGACCACGGTCTCAAAGTCAACAGAATCAAGACTTACACAGCTGAGAGAGGAGATATCCTCTTTCTCTCTTGCTGGGGCCTTGATCTGTGAAATCTCATGTTCCAGAGCACAGACATTCGTGCACTTCTCAAGAACCNNNTGCTTCGCTCCTGCAGAAGTGCTGCATCTGAAAGAATACTATGGTAGTTCTTGTTCCCGCTTACTATAAAGTATCTCAAGCTGCTTAAACCCATTCTCTGACCTGTTACCAGGCGGTGAAGGAAAATGGTCTTCTCGAACAGGTTGGAGGTTTCCATTACAGGAACCAGTTTCAGGTTCTCTGTCAGATTGTACGGCTTGAGAAAACTCATTATATCCTTTTCTGTAACACTTTCATTCTGTTGCTGAGAATCAGCATAATCTTGGTGAAAAGATTCGGGCTCGGACAGTTTGTCGTTATCAGCTTGAAATCATAGGTGAATATCCAGTAAAAGGTCTTCAAGTATGACGTTAAGAGAGTCTTTTTCCATCTGATTCTTCAGCAATAGTCTTGAAAACGGGCTTCAAAGCGGGATAAATGCTTTTGAACTTCTCGTATGCCAACCGGTATCTGGCAGAGATATGACTATCTGGTTTTACTGTTCTTACAGTGCGCACCAGGGCATCTGAGGCTTTCTGTACAGATGAGAAACGTCCGCTTCCCACCATGGCAAGCATGGCTGCTCCATACCCCGGCCCCTCCTCAGTCTGAGGTATCTCAAGTTCTATATCCAGAACATTTGCCAGGATCTTCAACCAAAGCTGGGACTTGGCTCCGCCTCCACAGACCTTGCTTTTTATAACGTTTATACCAAGCTTGCGGGCTATCTCCAGGTTATCTTTGACAGCAAAGGCTACACCTTCTAGAATACTCTGAACCATATCTTCCCTGGTGTTATCCATACTGAGTCCTATGAAGGTTCCTCTGGCATTGGTATCATTTATGGGGCTTCTCTCTCCCATGAGATAAGGAAGGAAGAATACGTGGTTTCTGCCAAGTTTATCTTCTGTTATACCTTTCTGCTCTGCAGCAAAATCCTTTGTATTCAGTATCTCCTCGCAGAACCACTTGTTGCAGCTTGCAGCTGAGAGCATGCAACCCATCAGATGGTATTTTCCATCAGCATGGGCAAAGGAGTGAAGAGCATTGTTGTTATCCACCCTGAATTCTGAAGAGGAGATGAACAGGGTTCCGGATGTTCCAAGGGAAATATTGCAGTTTCCCTCACCTACTGTTCCGGTTCCGACTGCGGCGGCAGCATTATCCCCGGCACCGGTAACCACAACCACGTCTTCCCTCAGTCCGAGGGAGATGGCCACTTCCTTCTTTATCTTTCCTATCACTTCATAGCTTTCATAAAGAGATGGCATCTGAGAAAGGGAGAGTGAGCAGATCTCAAGCATCTCTTCAGACCACCTTTTGTTTTTCACATCCAGGAGGAGCATGCCTGAGGCATCTGAGTAGTCACAGCTGTGAACTCCTGTGAGGCAGTAGTTCAGGTAGTCCTTTGGAAGCATGATCTTGTCTATCTTCTCAAAGTTTTCCTTCTCATGTTTTTTCAACCACAATAGTTTTGGTGCTGTAAAACCTGCAAAGGCTATGTTTGCAGTATAGGAGGAGATTTTCTGTGCTCCTATGCTCTGGTTCAGGTACTCAACCTCTTCTGCTGTTCTTCCGTCATTCCACAGGATAGCTGGTCTTATGACCCTGTCTTCTTTGTCCAGGACAACAAGGCCGTGCATCTGGCCGCCTACTCCTATGGCCTCAACTGCTGATGGATCCACTGAAGCAAGCAACTCCTTCAAGGCGTCTAAAGATGCCTTCCACCAGAGTTCAGGATCCTGTTCTGACCAGCCTGGCTGGGGAAAAATAAGTGGGTAATCCCTTGTGGAGGATTTGACGATCAAACCGTTCTCATCTATAAGTAGCAGTTTTACTGAAGAAGTTCCTAAGTCTATTCCTATGTAATATTTCATTTTCAACCTCAGAAAACTTATACCATACTTTTCCTTTCAGATGATGAAAAAAACAGAGAGGCAGTCTCCCAAGTTCAAAAAAAACGCCAAATTAGTTACAAAACAGTCAATTTTTCACTATTTCTCAGTTTTTACATAAGAAATTTTCTTTTTTCATGAATTTTTGAAAAAGACACGTAAAAGTGTTTCATTTATCTGAGAACTATGCTATCTTTAAGTTAGATAAGAGTTTAATCTTCAAGTTATTCCCTTCCTTTATAACTTGAATTGCCTGCTCCGGAGAGTCTCTTCGGGGCAGGCCCTTTTTATTCAGCCCAGTTCCAAGTGTTTCTCAAGCTCTCTGACAAAGCCTTCAAGGCCTTCTCTGTCCTCTTCTGTGAAACGGGAAAAGACCGGGCTGTCTATATCCAGCACTCCATAGACAGAGCCATTTTTATGTATGGGAATGACAATCTCTGAGTTACTGTCACTGTCACAGGCTATATGGCCAGCAAACTCATGCACATTTGGGACAAGCTGGGTTCTGTCTTCTACAAAAGCCTTTCCACACACACCTTTCCCAAAAGGTATGTTTGTGCAGGCCACCTTTCCCTGAAACGGTCCCAACACCAACTCTCCGTTATGAACAAGGTAGAAACCCGCCCAGTTCAGATCACTCATGCTCTGCCAAATAAGGGCACTGGCGTTAGCCAGAACTGTAATAGGATAAGAGACATCTTCAGAGAGGCTTTTCAGCTGTTCAGTCATAAGTA
>DBVL01000094.1:0-464 GCA_002308475.1 Spirochaetales bacterium UBA1265
AGAAACAAATATACCTACTTTGCCTCAAAAGCCAAGAAAGAAGGTTTTGAGCAGATTGCTGCCCTCTTCCTGAAAACTGCTGATAATGAAAAGGAACATGCAAAACTCTGGTTCAAGGAACTTAACGGAATTGGAAACACTGCAGAAAACCTTGCAGCAGCCGCAGATGGCGAGAACTATGAATGGACTGACATGTATGATGAGTTTGCAAAGACAGCAGATGCAGAAGGCTTCCATGAGCTTGCAGAGAAGTTCCGTGGAGTTGCAGCTATTGAGAAACACCACGAGGAACGCTACAGAGCACTTCTTAAGAATGTTGAGCTGAAGCAGGTCTTTGAAAAGAGTGAGGTTAAAATCTGGGAGTGCAGAAACTGCGGTCATATTATTGTAGGAACAAAGGCTCCTGAGTCATGCCCTGTCTGTTCTCATCCGCAGAGCTACTTTGAAGTAAACGCAGAAAACTA
>DBVL01000094.1:493-4205 GCA_002308475.1 Spirochaetales bacterium UBA1265
AGGGTCATCTTTCTGATGGCCCTTTTTTATTATTATGCTAGTATTGGAGATATGGCTTACATAAATGAAAACGAAAAGTTCTGCACAAAATGCGGAGCTCCTTATCAGATCCGGGAAATGGAAGGAGAAGGACAGGTTCAGTATTGTCCTTCCTGTGCAGAGTATCATTTTCCTGTGTTCAATACAGCATGCAGTATGATTGTCAGAGACATCAGCGACGGAAAGATTCTTCTTATCAAGCAGTACGGCAGAGACAGCTATATTCTTGTAGCAGGCTATATTAACCGTGGGGAAGATGCTGAAGTTGCGGTTGCCAGAGAAATNNCTTGAAGAGACTGGCCTTAAGGCTGAGAGGATTGAGTTCAACAGAAGCAGCTACTTTGATAGAAGCAACACCCTCATGCTTAACTGGACTGTATGGATACGAAACGCATCTGAGATAAACATAAACAAAGAAGTGGACTCCTACTCCTGGTTTACGGAGGAAGAAGCCAAGGCAAACATAAGAAAAGATTCTCTTGCAGAAAGATTTCTACTTAACTATCTGAATAAAGAAGGTAAGGAATGAAAACAAGACTATTTGGAAACACGGGGAAACAGGTTTCAGAGATTGGACTCGGAACATGGCAGCTTGGCACTAAATGGGGAGACCCGTTCAATGAAGATGAAGCTCTGAGAATTCTTGAGACAGCCTATGAATCAGGCATTTCCTTTATAGATACTGCGGATGTCTACAATGGCGGGAAAAGCGAGGAGACAATAGNNTAGGAAAATTTCTCAAAGGCAAGGACCGCGACAGTTTCTTCATCACAACTAAATGTGGAAGAAAGCTCAAACCACATACTGCCGAAATGTATACTCCCGAAAGCATATCATCTTTCATAGAAGACAGTCTGAACCGTCTTGGAACGGATTATCTGGACCTTGTTCTTCTTCACTGCCCGCCTACTCCGGTCTTTTCAAAGGATGAGATTTTCATGGAGCTTGAGAAACAGAAGAAATTGGGGAAAATTGCTTCTTACGGAGTAAGCGTTGAGAAGGTTGAAGAAGGACTTAAGGCTCTGGAGTATGGAATCAGTGGAATTGAAGTCATATTCAATATGTTCCGCTTGAAGCCTCTTGAGGAGCTCTTGCCAAAAGCTTATGAAAAGAATGTGGGAATAATTTCCAGAGTACCGCTTGCCAGCGGGCTTCTGACCGGAAAGTTCAGTACAGCAACTGAATTCGGCCCAAAGGATCATAGATCATACAATAGAGATGGTTCCTCCTTTGACAAGGGAGAGACCTTTTCCGGAGTACCGTATGAGACCGGTCTTGAGGCTGTGGAGGAACTGAAAAAGGTCTTTGGGAAAAATCTTGCCCCATTTGCCATACGTTGGGTCCTCATGCATAAGGAAGTGAGTGTTGTCATTCCCGGAGCAAGCAGAGCTTCTCAGGTCAGGGAAAATGTTCTAGCAGCAGAACTTGAAGATCTGACACCTGCACAGATGAAGGCTGTTGATGAGATCTATGACAGATACCTGAAGAGGGAAATTCACTCTCAATGGTAATATAGCAGTAGAAAAAAAAGCTCTGTTTCTTCTATACTCATTGATATGGACTTATTTGATATACTTAGAATGATAGGTGGTCTCAGTCTGTTCCTGTTCGGAATGAACGTGATGGGAGCATCTCTTAAGAGAATTGCCGGAAACAGCCTGAAATCAATCCTGGGAAAGTTGACGGATAATAAGCTGGTCGGTTTCCTGACAGGTTTGATTGTTACAGCTGCAGTACAGAGTTCATCTGCCACAACGGTCATGATCATAGGTTTTGTGAACTCCGGTCTCATGACTTTAAGCCAGTCCCTTAACCTTATAATGGGTGCAAACGTCGGGACAACCATTACAGCATGGATTCTTAGCCTTTCAGGCATATCCGGAGGAAACTTCTTCCTTCAGATGCTCAAACCCTCCTCGTTCACTCCTATCCTTGCTCTTATAGGTGTCATCTTTCTGATGGCCGGAAAGACGACAAAGCGCAAAGACACAGGAATGATACTTTTGGGTTTTGCAACCCTGATGTTCGGATTGGATACAATGTCAGCTGCAGTATGTGAAGTGAAGGACCTTCCGCAGTTCCACTATCTGATCCTGACCCTTGAGAATCCGTTTCTGGGAATAATCATAGGTGCTGTTCTTACAGCCATCATTCAGTCAAGTTCTGCTTCTGTCGGTGTGCTTCAGTCTTTGTCCCTTACAGGTCTTGTCTCATATCAGGCGGCCATACCCATCATCATGGGTATGAATATTGGAGCCTGTGTCCCTACCCTGCTCTCATCAATGGGCACAAATACAAACGCAAAGCGTGCTGCAGGATACCACCTTGCATTCAATGTCATAGGCACGGTTTTCTATGTCATAGTATTCATTATCATTAAGGAAGTTTTTGATCCTGCATTCCTGACTTACTCTACAAATCCGTTCACTATTGCCATCTGCCACACAACATTCAAGCTTCTGTGCGTAGCTCTTATGGCTCCGATCAACGGACTGGTTGAGAAAACCATATGCAAACTCATTGTCCAGAAGGAAGAGGAAAAGAAAGTTGAACTTGACGAGCTTTTGCTCAGGACCCCGGCACTCGCACTTGAACAGTGTCATTCAATCATAATTGAGATGGCAAAAGCATCCAAGGATTCAATCAAGCAGGCCCTTTCAACTCTGACAAACTATTCAGATTCTGTTGCAGATGCTGTTCAGAAAAAAGAAGATCTGACAGACCACTATGAGGATATTATCGGTACATACCTTGTAAAACTGAGTAGCCTTAAGATAGCGGAAGAAGAAAGTATGGCTGCCGGCGAGTACCTTAAGATGATTACGGACTTTGAGAGAATTGCGGACCACAGTGTTGCAATTGTCAAATCGGCAAAGGAAATGAAAGACAAAGGCATATCCTTCTCAGAAGATGCCCTTAAAGAAATGCAGGTCATTTCAAAGGCTGTTTCTGATATTTCTGACCTCTCATATGAGGCTTTTGTGAATAATGATTTGGAAAAAGCCTTTAAGGTTGAACCTCTTGAGCAGGTTGTTGACCGCCTCAGAGATGAGATAAGAACCAGACACATAATGCGTCTCCAGAAAGGTGGCTGCAGCATTGAAGCCGGATTTGTTCTAACCGACATGCTTACCAGCATGGAGCGTGTCAGTGACCACTGCTCCAATATTGCAGGTTGCGTAATTGATGCCGGAAAACACAATCTTAATCTGCATGAAACCCTGAACGACTACAAGCATAACAGTGATAAGTTCGCTACGGAATACATGCTGTTCCTTAAAGAGTATTCAGTTGATAACATAGGCACCAACTGATTAGCAGTTTCAAGGCATTTCTGAAAAATGAAATGCCTTTTTTTTTAAATTGTAAACGGTAGAATTCTATGCGAATATTGTAAGGTAAAACCAAGGAGAAAACACATGGAAATTCTTAAACCTGCAATGGCTGGAACTCTTGAATCCAGCGATGCACAGGTTACTGTTGAACCCGGTGACGGAAAAATAGAGCTGTCACTTGAAAGCAGTGTCATGAATCAGTATGGGAGACAGATTAAGGCAACCGTCCTTGAGACTCTTGACAGGCTTGGTGTTAAAAGTGCCCGTGTAACCATGATCGACAAAGGAGCTCTTGACTGTACAATAAAAGCAAGAGTTGAATGTGCAGTTTTCAGAAG
>DBVL01000094.1:4327-8579 GCA_002308475.1 Spirochaetales bacterium UBA1265
GAAGATGCAGTTGCGGAGAACCAGAAGGATTCTGCCCGCTTCTCTCTTTACCATGCCTTGAAGACAATTGACTACGGCGAAACTGAGGTGATTGTTCGTATAAACGGACTTGATACTCCACACTGGCAGGAGGACATACGTGTCTGTGTAGCCGGTGGAGCTGATGGAATCCGTATAGCTAAATGCGAAAGCGCGCAAGATGTGAAAACCGTTGAAGAGGCAGTTGATAAGGCTGAGGAAGAATTTGGAGTTGAAAAAGGCCGCACTCTTCTGATGGCAGCCCTTGAAAGTCCAAAGGGTATTCTGAATGCCTACGAGATTTGTTCTGCTTCAGAGCGAATGTTCGGTGTAGCCATTTCCGGAGGAGACTTCAGAAAGTGTATGCAGACCACACCACAGAGAGATGGAATAGACATGGTTACAGCCAGAGGACTTATGCTGATTGCAGCAAGAGCTGCTGGCATCCAGTGCTTTGATACTGTATTCACAAATCTTGATGATAATGAAGGTTTCCTGGCAGAAGTCAGACAGAACAAAGCAATGGGCTTTGATGGCAAGAGTCTCATCAACCCGAAACAGATTCGTCCTGTTCATGAAATCTTTGCTCCTACTGAAAAGGAAGTCATCCAAGCAGAAAAGATTGTCCGTGCAGTACGTGAGAACGCCGCAAAGGGCCTTGGTGTCTTTACTGTGGATGGTAAGATGATTGATATAGCTTTCCTCCCTGGAGCAGAAAGGACACTCCGTCTTGCCCGTGCATGCGGTATGTATGAAGGAGATCTGGTATGATAAACAAAGTTGGTAGAGATATCCCTGATTTCCTGCTCAAGGATGGCAAGGAAGTATATCAGGGTAAGAATTATATGGATGGGAAGTACATCTGCAAGGCTTCCCCTAGAACCAGAAGATACGAGAAACCACAGGAAAGCAAGGTTGCCGAATCCATAGTTAAGGCACTTAAGGATTGTGGAGCAAAAAGTGGTATGACTTTCAGCTTCCACCACCACCTCAGAGATGGAGACTTTGTTGTAAACATGGTTATGAAGGCTGCCATTGAGGAACTTGGACTTGAGGATATTACTATAGCCGCAACCAGTCTTGGAAGCGCACATGACCCTATTGCTGACTATATTGAGCAGGGTAAGGTTATAGGAATCCAGACCAGTGGTATACGCGGAAGAATGGGAGAGGTTGTCTCAGCAGGCAAACTCAAGACTCCTGCAATCATCCGTTCCCATGGTGGAAGACCAAGAGCTATTGAAGGTGGAGAAGTCCATATTGATATAGCCTTTATAGCTGCACCTACAAGTGACTGCGTTGGTAACTGCCGTGGAATTGGAGGCAAATCCAACTGTGGAAGCATGGGATACGCCATGACAGATGCAAAATATGCAGACCACGTTGTTGTTATAACTGACTGTCTGGTTGACTTCCCAAACATGCCGGCAAGCGTTGAGGCCATAGATGTAGATGCTGTTGTAGTTGTTGATTCCATAGGAAATCCGAAAAAGATTGCTTCTGCAGCAGCTAGAATCTCTCAAAACCCAAGAGATCTCATGATGGCTGAGGATGTGGCCAGAGTCATAGCCTCTACTCCGTATTTCAAAGATGGTTTCTCTTTCCAGACAGGTGTAGGTGGTCCATCTCTCGCAGCAAACCTCTTCCTTGAGAAATACATGGATGAGAGAGAGATTAAGATGGGCTGGGCTATAGGTGGAATCTGTGGACCAATGGTTGAACTTCTCAAGAAGGGCAAGGTCGGCAAGGTAATTGATGTTCAGGACTTTGATCTGGATGCAGTTAATTCAATCAACCAGACACCTAACCACTTTGAGATGAGCGCTTCCCAGTATGCAAACCCAGCAAATAAGGGTGCCTTTGTAAATAAACTTGATTTTGTTGTTCTGGCAGCTCTTGAGATTGACACAGGCTTTAACGTAAACGTTCTAACCGGTTCTGATGGTGTTCTCCGTGGAGCTCCTGGTGGACATCCTGATACAGCGGCAGGTAGCAAGTGCTGTATTATAGTTACTCCGCTCATCCGTGGAAGAATGGCTACAGTCTGCGAGCATGTTGTAACAGTCACCACACCTGGAGACTGTGTTGATGTTCTTGTTACAGACTACGGAATTGCAGTTAACCCGCTCAGACCTGATCTTATTGAGTGTCTTGATAATGCAGGAATCAAGCATGTAACCATTGAGGAGCTTAAGGAAAAAGCTTACAGCATGGTAGGAAGACCGGATGATCTTCAGTGGGAAGATAAGGTTGTTGCCGTTCTCGAAGCAAGAGACGGTACAATCCTGGATGTTGTAAAGAAAATCAAACCTTACAACCCGAACTGATTTATGTCCTGTTGTTTAAAAAAGATTTAACTGTGAGCCCTTTGCCAGATTTGGCAGAGGGTTCTTTTTCATTTCAGTGCAACAGCGCTTATTCTCTGCTATAATAGGCAGAAGTGAACATTCTGGACGGAGGAAAAATGTCTTATTCTCTTCAAACAATACTGCCTTCAGATATCCGCTTTAACAAAAAAATGGACACTCTTCTTGAAGCTGAAGGGATAAGGCGTGATGGGAACCTGGATTACAGTTGTGGTCTTTTTGATGATGATTATAACCTTGTAGCTACTGGCAGCAGCTATGGAAACACTCTACGGTGTCTAGCCGTTTCTTCTGAACACAGAGGCGAAGGGCTTATGAACCAGATTGTAAGCCATCTGTGTGAACGCCTTATGGAAAAAGGCTATATGCACATCTTTCTCTACACCAAGGTAAAGAATATGAAAATCTTTTCTGACCTTGGATTCTATGAGATAGCCCGTGTGGATGATACCCTTGTATTCATGGAAAACCGTAAAAATGGTTTTTATTCCTTTTTGAACTCACTTACAAAAACAGATGGAGAAAGTGCTTGCATAGTCATGAATGCCAATCCTTTTACGCTTGGACACAAGTATCTGATAGAGAAAGCGGCTTCTGAGAACAAAACTGTTCACCTGTTTTTACTGAGTGAAGATTCAGGACCTATTCCATTCTCAATAAGGAAAAAATTAGTATCAGAGGGAATTAAAGACTTAAAAAATGTAATACTCCATGAGACAGGACCATACATGATAAGTTCAGCTACTTTTCCAAGCTACTTTCTCCCTGATGAAGACTCTGCAATAAGTGCGCATGCTGTGCTGGATATAGCCATATTCTCAAAGATTGCTGAGCATTTGAACATAAAGACCCGCTATGCTGGAAGTGAAAAATCAAGCCATGTAACTAGCCTTTATAACTCTTTTATGGAAAAAGAACTTCCTAGGTATGGGATAAAGTTTGCAGAGGTCAAGAGACTTGAGAAGGATGGCGCGACAGTAAGTGCCAGCACTGTTCGACAGGCCATATATGACAACTGTCTGGAAAATGTGCTTACCATGCTCCCTGAATCCACAACACGTTTTTTTATGAGCCCGGAATCAGAACAGGTAAAAGAAAACATACGTGCCATGAAAGACCCGAGGCACCATTGATGGAAAGTGTGACACTTACTCAGGTCCTTCAAGCCAGAGAAAACAGAGCTGATATACAGAGACGACTATTATCAGAGAACCATGCTGTTCTTTCCTTTTGCATGAACACACCAGGACCTGTAAAAACCTCACCCCTTATTATCAGAACATTCGAGCTAGGACTATCTCTCTTATATAAGACCTTTAAGGAAAACAACATTCAGATACTTAATAGAGTTGATATTCGACAGGTAACAGGCCCTGAACTAATATGCTCTCTATCTTGTCCTGCGGACAAAGCAAAAGAGCTGTGTTTGAGTATTGAGGACAACTGTACAGCTGGAAGGCTTTTTGATATGGATGTTATTGATACGGACGGATCAAAACTTGAAAGAAAACAGGAACGCGAATGCTTGGTTTGCGGCAAGAGCGGCAGATACTGTGCTTCAAGAAGAATTCATACGGTAGAAGAGCTGCAACAAGCGGTAATCAGGATAATGGTTTCCACTTTTTTTGAATATGATAAAAATGCCATCTCCTCTCTTGCAAGCTTAGCTCTTGAAAAAGAGATAAAAACCACTCCAAAGCCTGGGCTTGTAGATATGAATAATACAGGCTCCCATAAGGATATGGATATTGGAACTTTCAGAAAAAGCATAGACTCACTTTCATCGTACTGGGGAGAGTGTTTTGAAACAGGCGTCAAATACGCAGATGACAACTGTTTTTCAATTCTTAGAGAAAGAGGAAAAATAG
>DBVL01000107.1:0-193 GCA_002308475.1 Spirochaetales bacterium UBA1265
GAAAAATAATTATGGTAAAAGAAAATTACAAGAGGATTCTGACTGTTCAGGATATTTCGTGTGTGGGACAGTGTTCACTGACTGTTGCTCTTCCCATTCTTTCTGCTTGTGGACATGAGACTGCAATTCTTCCTTCTGCTGTTCTCTCAACTCATACCGCAGGTTTCACAGGTTTCACTTTCAGAGATCTTAC
>DBVL01000107.1:291-2504 GCA_002308475.1 Spirochaetales bacterium UBA1265
CCAGCCATGGCTGATAACGGAAAGCTCTATCCTCTCTTTGATCTGGAATATGCCAAAGAGATGGCTCGTCTCTGTGCTTGTGCTGACTATATTCTGCCGAATATAACTGAAGCCTGCTTCATGACAGGTTATGAGTACAAGGAAAAGTATGACCGCTCCTATATTGATGGACTTCTCGCTGCTCTTAAGAAGATCTGTCCGTCCTCTGCTGTTATTCTTACCGGAGTTTCATACAAGGAAGACAAAACAGGTGTGGTTGTCTACAAGGATGATGAGTACAGGTACTACGAGCATAAGAAGATATCTCAGGGCTGTCATGGTACAGGGGATGTCTACGCCTCTGCTTTCACCGGTGCTCTCCTCAGAGGTAAGTCTGCGTATGAAAGTGCAGTGATAGCTGCTGACTATACCGTTATGTGTATAGAGAAGACCCAGGGTGACAGCGAACATACCTACGGTGTGAAGTTTGAACTTGCCATTCCTGAACTTGTCAAAATGGTTTATGGAGAATAATAGTAATACATTGCCCGAGAACAAGATGGGCGTGATGAGTGTGGGAAAGCTTCTTTTTTCCATGTCTCTCCCTGCCATGGCTTCAATGATGATACTTGCCCTCTACAATGTAGTGGACAGTATCTTTGTTTCCCACTACAGTGAGGCAGCTCTTACGGCTGTCTCGCTTGCTTTCCCTATGCAGAATCTGATGATAGCTTTTGCGGTGGGTCTTTCCATTGGTATGTGTTCCGTCATTTCAAGACGGCTTGGAGAGAGAAGGGAAGAGGCCGCCCTGGAGACTGCGTCTACAGGTTACACAATCCTGCTGGCAACAACAGCAGTGTTCACAATGATAGGTGTCTTCCTTTCCGGGCCCTTCTTCAGGCTCTACACTGATAATCCTGAGCTTCTGAGGATGGGAACAGTTTACCTGAGAATCTGCATAGGTCTCTGCCTTCCGACCTTTATCCTTACTTACTGTGAGAAGGTTCTCCAGGCTACGGGAGATACCATTCATCCTATGATAATCCAGGCCTCTGGAGCCATCTTCAACATAATCCTTGATCCTATTCTGATTTTTGGATACTTTGGCTTTCCTGCCATGGGTATCTCGGGTGCCGCTCTGGCTACTGTTCTGGGTCAGGCTTTTGCCATGGTGATGGGGATAGTGTTTGTCAAAAGAGACCGCTATGTTCCTATCCGTTTCTTAAAGGTTTCCTACAATAGTCAATGCGCTTCAGATATCTTCAAGGTTGGTCTTCCTTCTGTTGTCATGCAGGGCATAGGCACGCTGATGACAAGTCTTATGAATGGCATTTTGATTACCTATGACATTCTTGCTACTACAGTCTTCGGGGTCTGTTTCAAGCTTCAGAGTTTTGTCTTCATGCCCGTCTTTGGTATGAACCAGGGGCTCATGCCTATTCTTGGTTACAACTACGGAGCCAGAAACAGAGGTCGTATGGTAAAAGCTCTTAAGATTGCTCTGGTTACCGCCCTTGTGATTATGACGGCAGGTACCTTAGTCATTCAGATTATTCCGGAAAAGCTTTTTGGTCTGTTCAACGCATCAGATCGTCTTCTTGAGATAGGATGCGTGGCATTTCGTTTGATCAGCTTGTCCTATCCTCTGGCTGCCATCTCAATTATTCTTGGGTCTCTTTTCCAGGCTCTGGGAGATGGATACATGAGTATGCTGACCTCAATAGTGCGCCAGATTCTCTTTCTGGTGCCGGTTTCTTGGCTGTTGGGAAAGCTTGGTGGGCTGCACATGATCTGGTACTCTTTTATTGTTGCGGAACTATTTGCTCTGATAATGACACTTTTCTTCTTTTCAAAAGAGAATAAAAAGTTTAAATTTGAATAACGACAGATAACTGTCCTGCGCCATTAGCACAATGGTAGTGCATGAGCTTCCCAAGCTTGTTACGCGGGTCCGATTCCCGTATGGCGCTTTTTCCCACTATTTATGGTCCTCAGTGTTGATTAGGCAGTCTTGCAGAGGCTCCGTGGTCCACTCTGCCCCTCTTTGAGGGTGTGGAAGACCAAAAACTGGTCTTTCAACCCCTGCTTTTTCTGCCTAGCTGGACCAATTAGCATGGAGAAAAGCATTTTGCCATGGTCACCAAAGTCTAAATCAACCCTGCTTAATTTATATAGTCTACCTTGGTATACTATCTAAAAAATTCAGGACATTTTAGCAGCGCTTTCTCTGGTTT
>DBVL01000046.1:0-7812 GCA_002308475.1 Spirochaetales bacterium UBA1265
GCTTCCTCTGTTCCTGGAAGAGATAAAGGCAGGTCGTCCTATTACCGTTACAGACAGAAGGATCATCAGATACTTTATGGCCATTCCTGAGGCTGTTTCCCTTGTCTTCAGGGCTGCGAGCATAGCAAAGGGTGGAGAGGTCATGGTTCTGGATATGGGAGAGCCTGTTAAAATCTATGACTTTGCACAGCATCTGATAGATGTCTTCGGAGACGGAAGATCAACAATCAAGGTTGTGGGACTGAGGCCCGGAGAGAAGCTTTATGAAGAGCTTCTTGTGGACAAGGACAACACCATAGCTACGGAAGCGGATAAAATCTTCAAGGCAAAGATAGTTCCTGTTTCCGACTTTAATGAGAAGAGTCTCAAGGAATTTACCGACAGTCTTAGAGCCATCAAACCTGAAGAGGTAGATACTCTGCTGAGAAAACTTGTTCCTGAGTATGATCACCACCTGAACAAGAACGGAGAGAGTAACTAAAGACGGGAAATAACGTACTTTGGTGATTGAAATTATAACGGCCATTTGGTAGATTATAATGTGCACGTCAGTTCTTTACGTGAAATTATGGAAGTATATTTTTCTCTTAACAAAGTCGGGGGAGGGGATTTGTGAAAAAGCTGGTTGTTTCATTGGTTGTTCTTTTGTTTGCAAGCTCTGTTTTCGCAGCTGATACGGATTTGCCGTCCGCTTCTGCTACTGATATTGTCGTTTCAAATAATGTTGTGACCTCAGATATCACAACAAACACATCAAAAATTGCAGACACACATGGAGATGATTCTTTTGTTGACCTTTCAGTCCTTGATGGTCTTTCTCCTGCCTTTGCAAATATTGTCCTCAAAGGGCTCATTTCAGAAGGTGGTGCGCTGATTGTTGAGGAAAGTGTCATACCTGAGAAGTTTGATATTATTGCCGTTGTCAAGGATTCAGCCATAAGAGTTATTCCATACGCAGCAAGAGAGGCTGCTGAGGAAGAAGTCAAGACAAATCTTGAGATTGCCTATGAGGAGATTTCCGTAGCTGAAAAGGTTGAGGACCTCTTTGATGAGGATCAGAAGATAAAAGCTCCTGAAGGAACTGCTTTTGTTGTTACAGAGCTTTTTGCCTATGACTTCACAGAAGCTGTTGTCAAACTCTTGGATGAGAACGAGAATTCATATTTTGTCATATCTCTGGTCTATTCTGAGAATCTGCAGACTCCCTTTGTTGCAGTAAGAGCAGAGGACGGAACATGGCTTAAAGGCTTTGTGAAGAGAAATTCCGACGGAACCATTACCTTATACCTTCCAGCTGAAGGACCCATTATTTTCATGGAAGCTTATAAAAAATGAAAAAACGCTCAAAATTCTTGAGACTTGTTTTATTCATAGCAGGCATCATTCTGTTTATTGCGGCAGTTTATGGTGTTATATCAGGTGTCTCAAAGGTTAAAACCTCTACTTCTCAGGAAGCAGAGGTTTTTACTGCAACAGAGTATCTTGAACGAATGCAAGGTGTTCTGATTGATGGCGAGTATTACCACAAGAAAAACCAAATAAAGACATACCTCTTCATAGGTCTTGATAAGACAGGGCCCCTGGTTTCAAGTAATTCCTACAGAAACCTGAACAATGCTGACTTTCTGCTTCTTGTGGTTGTGAATTCTGAAAAGAAGCAAATCAGGTTCATTGAGATAGACAGAGACACCATGGCAGATGTCCGTCGCCTTGATCTTTTCGGACGGGAGATAGGATTCACCAACACTCAGATAACACTGAGCTACAGCTATGGAGATGGTCTTAAGACCAGTGCTGAGAACACGGTGAAGACTGTTGGAGGTCTGTTCTACGGTCTTCCCATTGACTATTATTTTGTTACAAATATGGATGGAGCCCTTTCCATAATGGATCTTTTCGGTGAGGTCCCGGTTCTTCTTGAAAAGGACTACATGGATATAGACAGCAGCTACAAAAAGGGCCGTGTTGTTTCCATGGATGCAAAAGAGGCTTTTGCTTTTATAAGAGCCAGAAGGGGACTGGATGAGCCTACAAACCAGGCTCGTCTTGAACGTCAGAGCCTGTATCTGGACTCTCTTATGGCCCACATAAAGACTATTGATNNGCTCTGGATATGTCCGAGTACCTGAAAGAAGGTAACGGGTTGTCAGTTACAAACATGGATGTCTTTGTTGTTGCCAACCTTTACAGTGCTTTTGAAAAGTACAGCGTAAGAAATGATTCAACTCTCCCCGGAGAGGAAGTTGCTGGAGAAGAACATATGGAGTTCTATCCGGACAAGGAAGCGCTCAAAACCTACTGTCTGGAGGTCCTGTATGATAAGTACTGACCTGGGACTGGTGGACATTCACTCTCATTTTCTTCCCTGCATGGATGACGGATCCAAGAGTGTGGAAATGAGCCGGGAGATGCTTGATCATCCTTCATGTGCCTCTTATGTTGTTGCAACCCCACATTTTTACGGAGATGTCTCCGTAGAGGCCTTTATCAGAGAACGCAGAGAAGCCTTTAACAGCATAGGGAAGACAGATAAAAAGATAACTTTCGGAGCTGAAGTCTACTACTATCCCTCAATGGGACACTCAGAAGCTTTGAAAGATTTCTGTATAGGTGGTACAACTCTCGTTCTCATAGAGATGCCTTTTGAGAGATGGACAACCGCCGAGATGGATGCTCTTATTAGCATTCATGATAATCTTTCCCTCTCTCCTGTCCTGGCCCACGTGGAACGCTACACTCCATATCAGAAGAAGGGAACCATAGAGTACCTGGCTGAGAACGGGGTCAGGATTCAGAGTAACACAGAATTCTTTATTGAGGATTTCAAGGAAGCCTACAAGATGCTCAGCAGCGGACTGATTAGCTTTCTTGGTTCAGATATGCATAATACTGGGTCCAGAAAACCCAACTTTGATGAGGCTGTCAGCCTCATAGCAGAAAAAAAGGGCTCATCTTGCTTGGAAATTGTTTCTTTCAATTGCAGACAGCTCATCTCTAATATAAAATGGGAATGATATGACTAGTTACGAACAGAATGATGTTGAGATAGATCTTGTCAGACTCGGAAAGGTCCTTTTAAGGCACCTTTTTCTCATTATTTTTGTTACTGTGCTGTGTGNNATTATAGCACCAGCCGGTGCCTTGAACTTTGTGACTCCCACTTACCAGGCAAGCATACTCATGTATGTAAACAACTCTTCCATATCAATTGGAAGCAGCTCTGTAAGTATCTCCTCTGGAGAAATATCAGCCGCAAAGACCCTTGTTGATACGTACTGTACCATTTTGAAAACCAGACTGACGTTGGAAGACGTCATAAAGGTTGCCGGCGTTGATTATTCATACGGAGAGATCTCTTCCATGATCAGCGCAGGAAGTGTGAATAATACTGAAATTTTCAGAGTCACAGTCACCAGTACAGATGCCAAGGAAGCATGCCTGATTGCAAATACCATAGCTCAGGTCCTTCCGGACAAGATTGCTTCTGTTGTTGATGGCAGTTCAGTGAGAACTGTAGACCTTGCTGTTGTTCCAACAAGTCCTTCCGGCCCCAGTTACATGAGATACACAGCTATAGGAGCCTTACTCGGACTGGTTGCTGTCTGTGGTTTCCTTATTATCAGAGACCTTGTTGAAGACACAATTGACAGTGAAAGCTATCTTGTGGAAGCCTACAGAGACTACCCTGTGCTTGCTGTTGTTCCTATGGAAGGTTCTTCAGGAAACGGGCAGAAATACAAATACAGCAAGAAGTACAGTAAGTATTATTACTACGGCGAACATGAAGGACAGGCAAAATGAGAGATTTAACGGAAAAAATAGGAAAAGACCTCAGCTTTGTTTCTGTAGAAGCTTATAACCTTCTGAGAACCAATCTTTCTTTTATGATTCCCGGCAAGAATGACTGCAGAATCATAGGAGTTACCAGTACCTCTCCCCGTGAGGGAAAGAGCTACACAGCCATAAACCTTGCCTGTTCAATTGCATGGTCCGGCAAGAAGGTTCTTCTCATAGATGCAGATATGAGAAAGCCAACCATACACAAGGTTCTGAACATAAATGTCAAACCAGGACTTTCCACCGCAATTGCAGATGTGGATGAAACCTGTGTACAGCGCTACTATCCTGAGGAAAACATGGATGTTCTCTCAGCCGGAGAGATTCCACCAAATCCGAGTGAGCTCATAGGTTCTGAAAACATGAACAAGCTCCTTACAAAGCTTGCTGCCAACTATGACACCATTATTCTGGACCTTCCTCCCATTGGAGTTGTTTCAGATGGCCTGAGTGTCTCCCCCTATCTTGACGGTATGATGGTTGTTGTAAGACACAACATGACCAGAAGAAGTGATATAACAGACACCATGAGACAGCTGAAACTGTCAAATGTAAATATTCTGGGCTTTGTTTACAACGCTTTCTCCGATAGGGGAGACTCCTACTATAAATACAAGTACAAACGTGGAAGCTACTCCAGAAGGAAGTACTACTACGAGAAGAACTATTATAGGACAAAGGAAGAAGAAGCAGAGGAACAGCAGTGAAACAGAGGCACGACAGACTGGAAACGCTTAAGAGCATTATTAAAAAGAACAAGATTGACAGCCAGGACGCGCTTTTGCAGATGCTCAAAGCAGAAGGCTTTGATGTAACCCAGGCAACTCTCTCAAGAGATCTTAAGATTCTCAAGGTTGGAAAGATTTCAGATGGCTGGAACGGATACTACTATTCACTTCCTGAAAACGAGCTTGTAGCGGAAAGTGAGAAAAGCTACATTCAGGACGTTAGACGTGGGATAGTCTCAATAGAGTTTTCCGGAAACATAGGGGTCATAAAGACCAGGGCAGGACATGCAAACAGCGTATGTGTGGCTTTAGATGTGCTGGGACTTCCGGAGATACTGGGAACTGTAGCAGGAGACGACACCATCTTTGTTATTCTCAGAGAAGGAATGACAAAAGAAGACCTTCAGGAAGATTTCAGGGAAAGAATTCCTGAAATAGAATAAAATAGCTCTTAACACTTTAGACTATTAGGAATAAAATCAGCACGGGCTTGAAGGGGGCTCGTGTTTTTTTATGGCTGAAGCAGCGTTTTTAAAGAAAAAAGAAACGGATATGACAAACGGAGGTATCTTCGGACACCTGATTGCTTTTGCCATACCACTCCTTCTCGGAAACCTTTTTCAGCAGCTCTATAACACGGTAGATACATGGATTGTGGGAAACTACGTAGGAAAGGTTGCCTTTTCTGCCGTAGGAACGCTCAATCCGGTTACAAACTCCCTCATAGGATTCTTTTCTGGTTTCTCAAGTGGCGCAAGTGTAATCATCTCCAGATACTATGGAGCTCATAGACTGGACGAGGTCTCAGATGCAGTGCATACATATGTGACTACAACATTCATCCTCTGTTTCGTACTCTCCATCCTAAGCGTCCTTCTTGTTCCTCTTATGCTGAAGATTCTCAACTCTCCGCAGGAGGTTGCCCTTGAACAGAAAACATATCTGACCATCTACTCCTCAGGACTTTCCGGCCTCATGATCTACAACATGGGCTCGGCCATCCTAAGAGCAGTTGGAAACTCAACCCTTCCGTTCCTGTTTCTTCTTGTCTCAACTGTCATGAACATACTTCTGGACCTCCTGTTTGTAATCAGGTTCAACCTGGGAACTGCAGGAGTTGCCTATGCCACAATAATAGCGCAGGGCGTCTCTGCCATCCTTGTTCTGGTTGTGCTTGCAAGAACAGATTCAAGCGTAAAGGTATATTTCAGAAAGCTTGGAATAAAGCCGAGAATTCTTCTCGAACAAGTAAGGGTAGGTATTCCTTCAGCCGTACAGCTTTCCATAACGGCCTTTTCAAATGTGTTTGTTCAAAGCTACGTGAACTACTTTGGAACAGATGTCATGGGAGGTTGGACCGCCTATAACAAGGTAGACCAGCTGTTTTTCCTGCCCATGCAGAGTATATCTCTTGCTACAACCACGTTTGTAGGACAGAATCTCGGAGCAGATAACATAAAAAGAGCAAGAAAGGGAGTTTCTGTGGCTCTTGCGACCGCCTGGGTCTCAACACTCTGCCTTGTGCTTCCCGTAATGGCCATGGCTCCGTTCATAGTTTCTTTCTTCATAGATAACTCTGAGGCTGAGGTCATAAGGTATGGCTCTCTCTTCTTAAGGATGAACGGACTCTTTTTCCTTGCAGCCTGTGTTAATCAGGTCCTCGGTGCAGCCATGCGTGGATGTGGAAAGAGTGAGGCTGCCATGATCTCCATGCTGTTCTCCTTTGTTTTCTTCAGACAGATTTATCTTTTCTTTGTAACAAACTATATTTCAAACACGCCTCAAAGCGTAGGCATATCCTATCCACTGGGATGGATCATGTGTTCCATAATAATAGGCATATTCTACGCGGTGGCCTTTCCCAAAGAAAAGAAAAGGAATAAATAAATGACATTAACACTTATCCACATGGCTTTTGCTCTGGCTGCGGGTCTTCTCATGACCCGAGTCTTCAAAGCTCTGCACTTTAACTTCCCAGACGTGACGGTTTATCTCATAACCGGATTACTCATAGGCCCGTACTGCCTTGGAAGACTCGGATTGCCCGGTCTTGGCTTTTCCTCCTTAGAGGCTGTGAAAAGCCTTGAGATGATCTCAACCGTTGCACTTGGTTTCATAGCATTCTCAATAGGAAACGAGTTCAAAATCTCCCAACTCAAGGGAATAGGAAAGCAGGCAACAGTCATAGGAATACTCCAAGCATTTGCCGCAACCGTGGTTGTAGATGTGGTCCTGGTAGCCGTTGCACTGATCAGCAAGGGTCGCCTGTCAGCCTCAGCAGCAATCACGCTCGGGGCCATAGCAGCAGCAACCGCCCCGGCAGCAACCCTCATGGTTGTCAGACAGTACAAGGCACAAGGTAAGCTCACAAGCCTCCTGCTGCCTATTGTTGCCTTAGATGACGCAGTGGGCCTTGTAATCTTTGCAGTAAGCTTCGGCGTGGCCCAGGCCCTTATTGCCGGCTCAATAAGCCTGATAGCCCTTGTCATCAACCCGCTGATTGAAATCTGCGCCTCAATAATCCTCGGCTCAGTACTCGGCTGGATACTCACCAAACTCGAAGAACTCTTCTTCTCAAATACAAACCGTCTGAGCCTGACCATTGCCTTTGTCCTGGTAACCATTGCTTTCAGCCGGCTGAGCTTCAACATTGGAGCTGTAACGGTCTCCTTCTCGTCCCTTCTGGTCTGTATGATGCTCGGAACAGTTCTCTGCAACCTCTGCCCTCGTTCGGGCGATATCATGCACAGGGCTGAGGGCTGGACCTCTCCTCTGAACGTTCTCTTCTTTGTTTTAAGTGGAGCCGAGCTGGATCTCGGAGTCATTTCAAATCCGTTCGTTGTAGGAATAGGCTTGCTGTACATAGTTTCCAGATCTGCAGGAAAGTACTATGGTTCCCGCTTCAGCGCCTCTATAACAGGTTGCAACAGTAACACCTGCAAGTACCTTGGATTCACACTCCTCCCACAGGCAGGCGTGGCCCTCGGAATGAGTGCACAGGCTGTGACTCTTGGAAGCTCGGACGGAACCATCATAAGAAACATAGTTCTATTCTCTGTCCTCATCTACGAACTCTTCGGACCATCCATCACAAGATGGGCTCTCACCCGCACCGGAGATATTGTCAGTGTTCCAAAGGAGAAAACAAGCCACGAGCGTTTCAATACTCCGAAAGAACACAGAAAAAAATAATATGCCTTTCATCGTAAAAGGATTATATTTAAAGGTATGACATACACAAACTTAG
>DBVL01000046.1:7870-7998 GCA_002308475.1 Spirochaetales bacterium UBA1265
TTTGACGTAAGAAACATCACGGGAGAGAGAATCAGGAAGTACACCGCCAAAGAGGCCGGTTCTCTTTCTTTCAACTACGCTGCTCTTCCTCTTGATGAGATAATAATAGACCAGCTTCAGGCTCTTGC
>DBVL01000046.1:8086-8226 GCA_002308475.1 Spirochaetales bacterium UBA1265
TGGGCTGACGGAGTGGAGAAGGGAGCTTTCTATGCCAAAGAGCTGGAGAGGATTAAAGAATTCTCCGAGGCTGTAAGAAAGGGTGTGGTCAAAGGCTCAACAGGAAAGGCCTTTGAACATGTGGTTCAGATAGGAATAGG
>DBVL01000046.1:8350-9189 GCA_002308475.1 Spirochaetales bacterium UBA1265
TTCATTCTGGTTTCAAAGAGTGGAACAACCCTTGAGACCCTTACTAACAGAGACCTTGTATTCAAGGTAATGAAGAGTGCAGGAATAACAGCTCCTGAAAAACACATGGTGGCTGTAACCTCAAATTCAAGTCCGCTTGCAGGAACCCCCGGCCTTCAGGCTGTGTTCTTTATGGATGACTATATTGGTGGAAGATACTCTGTCACGAGCGCTGTAGGAGGGGTCATACTCTCTCTTACATACGGCTTCAGCGTTTTCAAGGCCATCTTGGATGGTGCACATGAGGAAGACACATGTGCCCTTGAACCGGATATCAGGAAGAATGGAATTCTTCTGGATGCCATGACTGGAGTCTACCTCAGAAACGTCCTCGGATACCCATACAGTGCGGTTCTCCCATATTCTCAGGCACTCAATCGCCTTCCGGCACATTTCCAGCAGCTTGATATGGAATCAAACGGCAAGCACGTGAACAGGGATGGAGAGAAACTTGATTACCAGACCGGTCCCGTCATCTTCGGTGAGCCCGGAACAAACGGACAGCACAGTTTCTACCAGCTCCTCCATCAGGGCACAGACGTGGTCCCCATGCAGTTCATTGGGTTCAAGCACTCACAGGGTAATCTTGATGCCGAGGTCTCAGGCTCAACAAGCCAGCAGAAGCTGAACGCAAACCTGGTTGCCCAGATTGTTGCCTTTGCCTGTGGCAAGAAAGATGAGAACGCCAATAAGGACTTTGAAGGTGGTCGCTACTCATCCCTTTTAAGTGCAGACCGTCTTACACCGTTTGCCTTAGGTGCCATCCTCTCTCACTTTGAGAACAAGGTCATGTTCCAGGG
>DBVL01000010.1 GCA_002308475.1 Spirochaetales bacterium UBA1265
CTGTCCCATGCAAAACGCTCGTTGTTTGTCTTCTTGGCCATAGCTTCAACTGTAGTCGGATTAAGACCAAGATTAAGCACTGTATCCATCATTCCTGGCATGGACTGGGCAGCACCACTTCTTACAGAAACAAGAAGAGGATTAACCGGGTCTCCAAGGCTGGCACCCATGGTATTCTCAAGCTGCTTGAGATTGAGAAGAACCTCTTCTTTCATTCCGTCAGGATACTGACCATCATGCTTTGTGAAGTAATCACAAGCATGTGTGCTGATTGTGAATCCAGGAGGAACCGGAAGTCCAATACTGGTCATTTCAGCAAGGTTTGCACCCTTACCACCAAGGACATCCTTCATGTTGGCAGTTCCTTCAGCAGTTCCGTTACCGAAGAAATAAACCCATTTTGTTTCTTTTTTTTCCATTTGATTTCCTTTTAGAAAATTGATTTATAAATTAGTAGAATTAAGACCCTTGCAATTTTCTTTGAAAATCAAACTTATGTCAATGTGAAACAGTAATTATCCAGCCATATAAGCTCTTAAATCCTGAACTTCATTTATCTCACGCATGGAAGAAAGAACTTTCTTCTCTATCTGTCTAATTCTTTCCTTGGTAACCCCATATAGTGAACCTATCTCCTGAAGGCTCATTGGTTCTGTATCATGAAGTCCGAAGCGTTTGATAATTATGTCTCTCTCTTTCTCGTCAAAGGATGAGAGTGCTTTATCTATTGCCTCTGAAAGACTCTGTTCCATGACAGAATCCTCAGGTCCATCTTCAGAACTCTGAATAACATCTCCAAGATATGAATCTTCATCATCGTTAATTGGAGCGTCCAAACTTGTCACATCTATACCGTAAATATCTGCATCTTTGATCTTGTTTGCAGGCAATCTCACCATTCTGGCCTTATCATTCAGAGCCTTAAGGATAGACTGTCTGATCCACCAGATGGCGTAGCTGATGAAATGGTTTCCGGTTTCAGGCTCAAACTTATCAATAGCAATTATAAGACCAATGTTTCCTTCACTGATCAGATCTGAAAGAGGGAGTCCCCTTCCCTGAAACTGTTTTGCAACACTGATGACAAATCTGGAGTTTGATTCAACAAGTTTAGCCCTGGCCATTGAATCTCCATTCTTGGCCTTGACTGCAAGTTCATACTCCTGCTCACGTGTAAGAAGAGGAATTCTCTCAACTTCCTTGAGATATGTTGAAAGAGAGCTTTGTTCGTTATCAATCAAAATATTTGTGTTGTTCATGTCAAACAACTAGCAAGTTCCATGCCAAGTATAAAATCTGCATTCTAAGGCTTAAAAATAGAGGTTTGCATAATAGGTGAAAACAAACTAAGGGTCAAAATGACCCTACAAGAATTATAATAGTCAAATTTGAGTCAATTTGACCCTAAAAAATCTATAGGAATGGACTTAAACAGAGTTTCAGGGTCAGAAAGACCACAACAAGACGGTCCCCACCACTCTTCCAGGTCCTGCCACACATTAAAAATCATATGGTAAGCATGAATGGAATCCTCAAGATTTATACATGTTTTGGCATGAGCAAGCAGGTATATGGCCATCTGTATATGGTAAAACCTGTCCCATGCCGGATCATTGTTCTTATCATCTGCTACTGCAAGAACCAGATCACTGTATTCACATATAAGTTTTGGTATGTTTCCATTCATGTATCAAAACTACTAAAACAAATTCAAAACGTCAAATTTATGGTCAAGTATTTTTACGGAGAGGTGCACAAGAGCACTGTTATTTATACTATATTAATAGGCTTTTTTTGAAATAGACTGCCAAGTTATACTATTTTTAATTTTAAGGGTTTATTTAGACTTAAGGTAATCAGAACAAAAGGTAACTTTCTCAATAAAAAATGGCTAAAACTAAGTTGTAGCCTCATTTTTTGTAAAAGAATCCGTTTCAGCAGATAACAGCCAGAACATCTTTAAGCTCAAGAATCAGATAATCTTCTGAATCAAGCTTAAGAGCTGTACCGGCATATTTGTCATGGAGAATCTTATCTCCTTTTTTTACAGTCTTGACCTCCGGTCCTACTTCCTCTACAAAAGCGAACTGGGTCTTTTCCTGAGAAGTCTGAGGAATAAAAAGACCGCTTGCTGTCTTCTCTTCGGCTTTTTCAACCTTGACAAGAACTCTTTCACCTAATGGTTTGATATTCATAGTTCACACTCCTACGCAAATATAACTTCATTAGCCTTTTTCGGCAAGTAACTCACTCATTACTCTTGAGGCAAGATGCCATTTCATGGAAGTAAGACCATTGGAAGGATAGAAAACTCTACAGTGATTGAACCTGTATGGCAACTCAAAGTGCAATCCGACCTTCAGAGTTGCAAGATACACTTGAGCTGGATCATCATGCTCCTCCACGTGTTTTCCTTCAAATGTTCCCTTATAGTCCCAGCCACTGTGAGTCAGGGGCATGGTCCCCTTCCCCACTTTCACATAATTGTTTATGCCACTCTTATCAATACCGTATTCAACTTCATCCTCAAGCTTGAAATCAGGCTTCTCCATCTCCTTTCTAAGCTCGTTTTTCTGCCAGTCATACCACTGTATGTAATTATCAAAGAACTGTTTGTCTCCATCCCATTTAAAACGGAAATCCATTCCTATATGTGCCTTTGAACCGCAATGAGTGCATTCAACAGTATTCTCATAGGTCTTCAAAGTGAATTCACTTTCGCAGCAAGGACACTTGTAGAACATGGTTTCAAAACCCTCGGCAAGATTCTTGTCCCTGGAAGTGATTGCGTTAAGACTCTGGTATTCAAATTCATTGTAATCAATGGCCTTGATTATCCTCTGCATTATGTTTTCAACAGAAAGCTTTCCGCACTCTTCCTCACTTACAATTTTTTCTGTTGTTACTGTAACATGGGTTCTGTGAAGCTTCTTGGTCCATTTTGCCATACCCAGACCTGTGCCTTCTATTCTGCAGGCATAAACAGGAACACGGAACATACGGATCATCTTTGCTATGGAAGGAGAGATAAGGCCTAACTTGCCGTTTGCAAAGATTGTTCCTTCTGGAGCTATGTAGATCATGCCCTTGTTTTCTTTCAGCACATACTGCATCTTTCTGAAAGAAACCAGATCTGTAGCAAACTGGTACTTGGGAATGACTCCAATTACTTTAAGCCAAAAGGCAAACTTTTTGAAAGTGAACCAGTGATAGGTACCCAGAAAGTTTATTCTTCTCGGATAGGCAGAGACTGCAATTATCTTATAGTCTGCATTTGAAGCGTGATTACTGACTATTACAGCTGGCCCCTTTGGCTTTTCTCCCTTGATTCTAAGATTACAGAAAATCTTGCAGTACAGAGAAAAATAGATGCCGGCCAAAAAGTATAGAAAGAAGTTAGGTCGTCTTTGGTATGTTTCAGAGTGTTTATCATTCATGGGATAGATTTTAACACAATTACTGATTTATCAATAAAGAAATTGTTCAATGCAGTCGCTGATATTTGCTATTCTACACTCCGGATGATAGCTTTCAGGCAGATTTGAGAGCATAAGCGCACCATAGCCCTTGTTTGAAATCCTAGAATCAAGAATAAGAACTATTCCTTTATCTTCTGCGTGTCTCATAAGACGGCCATAGCCCTGCTTCAGCTTCATCATGGCCTCTGGGAGAGAAAGTTGCATGAAGCCGCTTCCGTTTGTTTCTCTCTCAATCTTCTCACTTCTGGCTTTAAATACAGGATCTGTCGGCATAGTAAAAGGAAGTTTTGTAATAATGACAAGACGTAGGGTATTGCCAGGGGCGTCAACTCCTTCCCAGAAGCTATTGGTTGCAAAGAGAACGCTGTCTTCCTCGCTTTTGAAGGTCTCCATCAGGTTATAGCGCTCCATCTGGCCCTGAAGATAGCAGTTTACGCCAAGGGTTTCTCTGATTTGAGGTTCAAGGATTTCAAAGACCTCATGCATAAGAGTTGCATTTGTGAAAAGAACAAGTGCGCCTCCACCACTGCTTAAAACAGCTTGTAAGATGGAAGAACACAAAAACTCCCTGTAGGATTCAATTTCTTCATTGTTATACTCCACAGAGTCTGAGGGCGTAAGAAGCAGAAGATGTTTCTTATAATCAAAAGGTGAAAGATATTTCTTTCTAACATAAGGCTTTGAATTTAATGGTAGACCTACTTCTCGGCTGAAGAATTCAAAGTTGTCATTCAGATCCATGGTAGCGCTGGTACAGAGAACATTCTCAATCTTATTAAATAAATGCTCTTTCAACAGTGGTGCAACGCTAATTGGAGCTATATTGAAAGTGACAGTATATCCTCCTCTTCTCCTGATATTCTCCAAATAATAGATATCTTCAGTCCATTTTTCAGGATGAGTTAACTCATCTACTACACTTATCAGAGAAGAGACTGTATTCATTCTTGAAGTAAACTGGTTAATTTCTGTTTCTGTCTCATCAGTTCTTACTATCTTTCTTAATAATCTTGAAAGAAGATCTATGAGTTGGTTCCCGGCTGTGGTCAGATTCTGACAGGTTGTTCCTATGGCTGCCAGTATGGCTTGTATGTTTGTTCTGTTCACATGAACAGTCATGACCCTGTGGTCAATGAGATAGGCAGAAACCTGTGCATTCATGGAATCTGCAAGCATTTTAACAGATTCTATGGCATTGATTATCTCATTTACAAGAGCTTGATCATTTGTATGTTTGGCAAGTTTAAGCAGAATGTTTCTATCTGAATCAACTTGTCTTTTTCCAGAATTCTTTGAATACAGATAGTCAAGCTGACGGTTAATTGCTGTATGGCTGAATTCAAGAGTAAATAGAGAAGTAGCATTCTTTTCCAGGTTATGGGCCTCATCTATAACAAGGTGTCTGAACGGCGGAAGAACCGCCTCTTCATCATAATCTGCTTCACTTTCCATCCTTGACCTGCAGTCTGTAAGAAGGAGATGGTGGTTACAGATTATGACTGAGGCATTCGAGAGTCTTCTCTTTGAAAGAAAATAAAAACACTTTGTGAAGAAAGGACACTTTGGCCCCCTGCAAGTATCTGAATCCGAGCTTATCTCATGAATCAGTTCAATATCTGTTCTACCATTGAAATCTGCAATCAGTCCTGTTTTAGTATTATTTGCAAAATGCATAAAAGCAGATAGATGGCCTTTTCCATCAGATTCAAGCAATGAGTTGGATTCGTAGAGCTCCTTAAGTTTTCTTTTGCAAATATAGTTGCTTCTTCCAACCGCAAGCTCAACCCTACACTCTTTATTAAATGTTTTGAATAAGGCAGGAATATCTTTTTCTATGATCTGTTTTTGCAGGTTTATGGTGGAGGTGGCTATTACTGTTCTGTCTTCTTCATCTTTGAATGCTCTATCCAAAGAAGGAACAAGATAAGCAAAACTCTTTCCTATTCCTGTTCCAGCTTCTACTGCGTAGACAGACTTTTCCTGAAAACAATTATAGGCATCTTGAGCCATAAGCTGCTGTCCCTCCCTGTATTCAAACCGGGAGAGGGTCTGGCTGAGGCAGCCATCCGCATCAAAAAAATCAAAAATATCCTTACTGTCCATCCGCTTCAGCTCTCGTATTCGGCAAGTTTTCTTAATACTGTTTTTCTTCCGAGTTTAAGAACATCTGCTGTCTTGCTCTTGTTTCCTTTACAGTAAGTCAGAGTTTCAAGAATTATCTTTTTCTCCGCTTCATCCATGCTTGTTCCGAGAGGAATGACTATTTCTCCCGAGTTTCCAGCTCTTGAAACCGCAGGAGGCAGGTCCTTTACATCTATTACAGAGTTTCTGCACATGACAACAGCACTTTCTATACAGTTTCTGAGTTCCCTGATGTTTCCGGGCCAATCATAATTATTTACAGCTGCCATGGCATTCGTGGAAAAGCCTTCGATCTGCTTGTTGTTTTCTTCGCAGAACTGTTTGAGAAAATGGGTTGCTAGCAAGATAATGTCTTCTTTTCTTTCCCTGAGGGGCGGAACCTTGAGATTCACAACATTCAGTCTGTAGTAAAGATCTTCACGAAAGTTTCCTTTCCTGATTTCCTCTTCAAGATCCCTGTTTGTTGCGGCTATGACCCTTACATCTGTCTTAATGGTCTTTTCTCCCCCAACTTTTTCAAATTCATGTTCCTGAAGGACCCTCAGAAGCTTAATCTGTGTACTCTTGTCTATCTCTCCAATTTCATCGAGGAAGATAGTTCCTCCGTCAGCCTGTTCAAAACGGCCTTTCTTGTCAGCAACAGCACCTGTGAAAGCTCCCTTTACATGACCGAAGAGTTCACNNTTTTCGTGGCCGAAGAGTTCACTTTCCAGAAGATTTGAATTCAAGGCAGCGCAGTGAACCTTAACAAAACTCTTGTCCCGTCTGTCACTGAAATTCACTATGGCATCTGCTACAAGTTCCTTTCCTACTCCACTTTCACCAGTTATGAGCACTGAGGCTTTTGTTGC
>DBVL01000120.1:0-2702 GCA_002308475.1 Spirochaetales bacterium UBA1265
TACAAGCAGGCTTCCTACAAGCCTTATGTTATTGCTGCTATGATCTTCCTTTCAAAGGTCAAGGATCCTGTTAAGACTCTTATGGAGTTGGATGAAGCTGATAATAAAAGAAAAAAATACTGATTGTTTGTTTTTTTCTCCTGTTCTTTGGCTGCTGTGAAGGTTCTCTTTGCAGCAGCCTTTTTTTATAAAAAAACAAAGCTCAGGCACTTTGAAGCGTCTTATAGATATGGAGGTGGATTATGAAGATTCGTCCATATCTTTTTGTTTTGTTAATTGTTTTTTCATTCTTTCTCGTTTCCTGTGATGATTCAGCACCGAGTAGCTACACAGCTGAAACAGTAGATGCTGTAATCAGAATTGAGGGTTTGAGAAACGCCAAACACATAGAGGCAGATGTCTCTGTTGTCTCTGGAGCGTTTTACAGTATTACAGGTACAGGGCCTTCAAACAGAACCATAAACCGTACGGTAAGTGCAACAGAATCATCTGTTCAGATTTTCAGCTCTCTTATCCCTGGTCTATGGACTTTTGAAGTCAGCTTGTGTACCAGGACTGGTAGCACTATTCTCAAAGGGAAAACGCAGACAACTCTCTCTGAGGCTTCAAATGAAATAACAGTTGAGCTGACTGAAGTTGAAGGAAAGGGGTCTTTGTTTCTTTCTGCTTCAATAACTGGGATATCTACAGTGCCGTTTGCCATGACTGTTGACTGTACACTGACCGACAGATACGGCGTGAAGACAGATAAGACTCTGGAGATATCCTCTTCGGGAACAGGAAGTGTGACATTTACCGATCTGGCTTCCGGGTACTATGAACTGTCACTGGTTCTAAGAGACATGGGAGGTTATAAGGTTGGAGGGGCAAGTGAGACTGTCAGGATAATAAGCTCTCTTCAGTCATATGGTTCTGTCAGCATTCCTGTCACAGGTCAGGACGCCGGAGATGATGAGTCTGATAAAACCGCCTGGGTGAGTATGAATGTGAAAAACTCCATGACAGAGACGGCCACATTCAAGTTGAGCAAGAGCGGGAACCGGCTTGCTCCGGTTTTTGACAAGGATGTATCTTCTCTAGCTTTATCTTCCTGTACTTTTCAATGGTATGAGGATGGGAAGAAGATACCTGGAGAGCGTAATGCAAGCTACATAATAAAGAGAACTTCAGGTAGGTGGAGATACGATCTGGTTATTACTTTTGCTGATGGCTCGAAGAGCAGTGCAGGGATGAGTATTCAGTACTGAAGAAGCGTATCCAGGGCGGCCTGCGCAAGGGTATTTCCAAAGGCACTTGTCACCGTACAGACACTGGCTATAAGGCCGTTTACCGGGGCTTTTGGCTTCTCCGTTGAGAATACACACTTTATGCCGCTTTCTATTCCTTCTTCCCTGAGGCGCCTTCTGACTTCTTTGGCCAAAGGGTCGCAGAAGGTGTCTCCTATATCTGCTATTTTAAGAAGAGTGGGGTTTGTCCTAAGCCCCGCTCCCATGGAAGAGACTACAGGTATGCCTCTTTTGACGCAGGAGGCAAGCAGAAAAATCTTGGATGATACGCTGTCAATGGCATCTATCACCAGATCAGGCTTCTTATCAAGGAAGGAGAGGATGTTTTTCTCATCTATGAAGGTGGGAAAGGTTTCAACCTCAACGCTTTCATCTATGCTCAGTGCCCGTTCTTTGGCAGCTTCTGTCTTGAGCTTCCCTATGGTATCTCTTGTGCATAGTATCTGACGGTTAAGATTTGTCTCATCAAAGGTCTCTGAGTCTATCAGTACGAAGTGGCCTATGCCGCTTCTGAGGAGGGCTTCAAAGGCTGTTCCGCCAACTCCTCCAAGACCAGCTATCATGACTGTGGAGTTAATTAGTCTCTCTATGTTTTTCTCACCTATGAGCATTTCAAATCTTAAAAGCCGCTGCTGTTTCAAGGCACATCTCCTCAAGGCGTTCTTCAGTTATTCCAAGAGCCTTTGAAGCTCTATTATACACTTCTTTTATGAGCTGTTCATGCTCGGAAATACTGTTTCCATCGTAGTCAGTTTCCAGCACAAACAGTGGATTTGCTTGTACAAGATTCTTTATCTTCTCTTCAGGAACCCTTGGACCTATGGAAATGATCACACCCATTTTATAGAGAATGGAAGCTGTCTCACTGGAGCCTGTGAAGCCATGCCAGATAACAGTCCTTTCAAAAGGTTGGAACAAAGAAAGAACCTCAAGGGTATGGGAAGTGCTTCTGACGCTGTGAAGTGTAACGCACAAACCATTGTTCTTTGCAAAGGTCAGTATATCTGTAAGTCTTCTCTTCTGCTCCTCAAGTGGTACGAGAGACAAGTACCGTTTATCGAGTCCAGCTTCTCCAAGGTGGTGCGGTTTCTCCCTTTTCATCTCTTCCCATTTTTCCTCAGTGTAGTACTGAGGAAGGAGGGAAGAGGTGCAGAGGATTGAGGAAGTGGACGTGAAATGATTGTGAAAATCAGTCATCTGCTCCAAGAGCCTCAAGGCCCTTGGCAATTGCCACTTTCTTTGCCTTTATATTCTTAACGCAGATTGTGAAGACTACAAAACTCAGAGCTGTGAGAATACTTGAATAAAGCGGGAGTACGCCCCAGAGACCTGAGTTCGTAAGAAGCAGACCGAGAAGGATAGGTGTGACTGTCTGAGCAGACATGCTTGAGGCGTAGTAGTAACCAGTAAACTTTC
>DBVL01000120.1:2721-9597 GCA_002308475.1 Spirochaetales bacterium UBA1265
ACAACCATCGGGAAGGAGCAGTTGTGAACAAGAGACATTCCAAAGCCCTTGAAAACCCACACTGCGAACAGAAGAACCGGGAAGGAGAATTCTCCGTTTGGTCCCGTAACATTGTTTGTGGGACCTACAAGAGTCATGACGATCAGACCTGCAAAGGTGATTCCCAGACCAATGGAAACAGTCCACTTTCTTCCAATCTTGTCTGCTATGGTTCCTGCTATGGCAAAGCCAACAACAGAGGCCAGACCACCAAGGATGGTCAGGTACATGGTTGCGCTTGAAACTGAATTCAGGTAGTAGATTACATAGTTTCCTATATAGGTGCCCAAAGCATTGTCAGACATGAACCACAGGAACTCGGCTGCAAGGATGGCAAAAAGCATCTGTCTGTTTGCCTTTGGCATGGGCTTGTCATCATCCACAGGCTCGGCAATGGCTGCCAGTTTCTCTCCTTCTTCAAGCTCATCCTTAAGCTCTTCCTGAAGCTTGTTTTCCTTGATGGAGAAGAATAGTACAAGTGCTGAGATAACCATCAGTACAGAGGCTATGATAAACGGAGTCTCAATGATCCAGAGTTTTCTGCTCTCATCTGAAACATTTATATAGTCGCTGAGTTTCAGGAAGATTCCGAGGACTGTTGCGGCAGCTCCGCCGAGGTAACCCATTATATTGATGATTCCGTTGGCTCTTGCTCTGAGCGGCTTGGGAGTAATATCCGGCATGAGGGCAACGGCGGGGTTTCTGTACATCATCATAAACATGAGAACTATAGCCATGGTTATGACCATGCCGACAATATTATTGTAGTGGAAGAAAAGAGGAATGAAAGGGAAGGCTATAGCTGAGACAAAGGTTCCTGTAAGTATGTATGGCATTCTCTTTCCAATGGGGCTTTTTGTCTTGTCAGACATGTTTCCGAATATGGGAAGAAGTATCAATGCAGCCAAGTTGTCGCAGGCCATTATTATTCCGACAAGCCACTGAACATGGAGTATCTTGTCCGGGCTTCCAGCCTTCAGTTCTGCAGATGAGATGCCGTAGGCGTAGCGGGCGAAGATGTCAGTAAGGAATGTAGGACACCAGGAATCATAAACCTGCCAGAGAAGCAGGATTCCGAAAAAAGCAAAACCAATGAGCATGGTTCTTTTTTTATTAAGTTTGAGCATGATCACATTTCTCCTCAAAATAAACATTACTATAAAAAGAAACCACTCACAATAAAAACCGTTCCAAGCTCATGACTGATTGACCAATTGTTGCTCTATGCTAACTGCTTGTGTTGTATTATAATAAATCAAACTTTATCGATAAAAGAGGAGAAAATATGGCAAAACTCCGACTAGAGCTGTCTTCAAACGTAGATAAGACAATGGATTTTATTTACAGAGAATTCAGCAGACGTGCAGAAGTGAGTCCTAGAGGCACCTGTCCCGTAGAGTTGTCCCTATCTTTCTTAAGACTCTGCTACTCACAGACATGTGGTAAGTGCACTCCATGCAGAATAGGGCTTGGACAGCTTGAAAAGCTTATTCTCAGTCTTCTTGACGGGGAAGCGGAAGATGGCACTACAGATCTTATAGAGAAGACTGCAAGGGTAATTGCAGACAGCGCTGACTGTGAGATTGGTTCAGAGGCTGCCGCTTCTGTCCTCAAGGCAGTCAGGGGCTTCAGAGAAGACTTTTTATCTCATGAGAAAAATGGACGCTGTACTGTTGAACTTCAGAGTTCAATCCAGTGTCAGCATACCTGTCCGGCTCATGTGGATATACCCGGTTATATCTCCCTTACAGGAGCGGCTCGTTATGATGAGGCTCTTGCCCTGATCAGGAAGGACAATCCTTTCCCTTCGGTTTGTGGATATGTCTGTGAGCATCCGTGTGAGACCAGGTGCCGTAGAAACATGGTGGACAACGCTGTGAATATCTGTGGGATAAAACGTTTTGCCGCAGACCAAAGCCATAAAGACATACAGCCTAAAATTGCTGAAAAGACTGGTAAGACTGTTGCCGTAATAGGTGGAGGACCTGCAGGTCTTACAGCTGCCTACTATCTGACTCTTATGGGACATAGTGTCAAAGTCTTTGAACAGCGCGAGAAACTTGGTGGAATGCTCCGCTATGGTATACCTGATTACAGACTTCCGCAGGAGGTGCTGGATAGGGATATAGATTTCATCATAAGCCAGGGAATAGAGGTTGAGACAAATGTAGCCATTGAAGATAAGGCACAGATTGATGAGATAAAGAAAAACTATGATGCGCTGTATATTGCAACCGGTGCACATATTGATAGAAAGCTTGGGATTGACGGTGAGGATGCTGAGAACGTAATCAGCGCTGTTGAGCTTCTCAGAGACGTAGGATCTGGCAAGAGGCCTGATTTCAGAGGTAAGACAGTCTGTGTAATTGGCGGTGGAAATGTGGCCATGGACTGTACAAGAACCTGCCTCAGGCTGGGAGCTAGCCATGTGAAGTGTCTGTACAGAAGAAGAATTGATGACATGACTGCAATCCGTGAGGAGATAGAGGACGCACAGGCTGAAGGAGTAGAAATGCTCCCTATGCAGGCTCCGCATCATGTTGAGGCCGGAGCAGACGGTAAGGTTGCGGCTTTCTGGATTCAGCCACAGATAGTTGGGCGCATAGGCAATGACGGCAGACCCTCAGTCAGAGACGCCAAGACAGAGCTGGTCAGAATCCCCTGTGACTATGTGATAGTTGCCATCGGTCAGGCCATTCTCTCAAAACCTTTTGAGGCCATAGGTGTGACAATCAATCGTGGAACGCTGGTTACAGACCACTCATCAAAGTCCTTTGATAATGTTTTTGCAGGTGGTGACGCCGTTACGGGTCCGGCAACAGTTATCAAAGCTGTTGCGGCTGGAAAGGTTGCGGCTTCCAACATAGATGAGTATTTGGGTTTCAACCATGAGATAGGAACGGATATAGTCATTCCTGATCCGGCTCTTTCAAATACTCCTTCATGTGGAAGGGTACAGACAAAGCTTAAGAGTTTTGAAAGCCTCTATGACAACTTTGAACTTGCTTCAGACGGAATGACTGAAGAAGAATGCAGTCAGGAGTGTTCACGTTGTCTCAGATGTGATCACTTTGGTCTTGGAGTTCTTAAGG
Organism: Spirochaetales bacterium UBA1265; assembly: GCA_002308475.1. Classification (GTDB taxonomy): domain Bacteria; phylum Spirochaetota; class Spirochaetia; order Sphaerochaetales; family Sphaerochaetaceae; genus UBA1265. The sequence goes on from DBVL01000120.1 coordinate 5,853, forward strand.
GAGGGAGGATCGAAAAATGGTAAACCTCACAATCAATGGAAAACCAGTAAGTGTGCATGAAGGAACTTCCATCCTTGAAGCCGCACTTCAGAACGGGATAAAGATACCTCACCTTTGTTATCTCAAGGGTGTGAATGAGATAGGAGCTTGTAGAGTCTGCTGTGTGGAGGTAGAAGGGGAGGAGCGTCTTGTTCCAGCCTGTGAGAACCACGTGAGAGAAGGTATGGCTGTTCATACTGACACTTTGCGCGTACGTGAGGCCCAGAGAACCAATCTTGAACTTATACTCAGTCAGCACAATGGGTACTGTCCGTCCTGCAGCAGGAACGGTCACTGTCAGCTTCAGAGTCTGGCAGAGGAACACAATATCTTAATAAACCCATATCCTCTTGATCTTCCTTCAAAGAAACTTTCCGAGTGGAACCAGAACTTTCCTCTCATCAGGGATGCTTCAAAGTGCATAAAGTGCATGAGATGTATCTCAGTCTGTGAGAAAGTCCAGAGTCTCGGAATCTGGGATATAGAAGGTACAGGTGGCAGAACACACGTGGTTGTGAAGGGTGGTAAAGATATAGACAAGGTGAACTGTTCAGTCTGTGGACAGTGCATAACCCACTGTCCTGTTGGTGCCCTGCATGAAAGAGATGATGTTGAGCTTGTAGCAAAAGCAATTGCTGACCCGAATGTTGTTACTGTTGTTCAGATAGCTCCTGCAGTTCGTGCTTCCTGGGGAGAGGCTATGGGGCTTGATGATGAAAAGGCTACAGTAAACCTTCTTGCCGGAGCCATGAGGAAAGCTGGTTTTGACTACGTCTTTGATACCAGCTTCACAGCTGATCTGACCATTATGGAGGAGGGTTCAGAATTCCTTGAGAGGCTTAAGAATGGGAATTTGGATAAGTACCCCATGTTCACAAGCTGTTGCCCGGGTTGGGTAGACTATGCTGAAAAGAACTACCANNTTCACAAGCTGCTGTCCGGGTTGGGTCCGCTTTATCAAATCCGAATTCCCACAGCTTGTAGGTCAGCTTTCTTCTGCAAAGAGCCCGCAACAGATGTTCGGTTCTGTCATTAAAGACTACTTTGCAAAAAGTATAGGCAAGAGTCCATCCGAGATCTTCAGTGTCTCTATAATGCCATGTACAGCAAAGAAGGCTGAGTGTGAGATTCCTACCATGCAGCGTGATGGTGTGAAGGATGTGGATTGTGTTCTTACAACAAGAGAAGCTGTGAGACTTATCAGGTCCTTCGGAATAGATATAAACAGAACTGAAGAAACAGATTTTGACTCTCTTATGGCAGATTACACCGGTGCTGGAGTTATCTTCGGAGCTACGGGTGGAGTCATGGAAGCCGCTCTCAGAAGTGCCTACTATCTTGTTAATGGCAAAAACCCGGATGCAGATGCCTTCAAGGCCATCCGCACAGGCGCAGAGGGAAATACTGTAGTGGGTGAGGCTCCGTGGAGGGAACTGTCATTTGAGCTTGCAGGTAAAAAGCTTACAGTTGCAGTAGCCAGTTCTCTTGGAAATGCCAGGAAGATCTGTCAGGCCATCCTTGATGGTTCTGTAAAATATGATTTTGTTGAGATTATGGCCTGTCCCGGTGGATGTGCCGGTGGCGGTGGTCAGGTTATTCTTGGCGATGATGTGGAGCGTGCTCAGGAAAGAGGAAAGAAGCTCTATAACCTTGATAAGGGAATGAAGGAGCGCTTCAGCCATGAGAACCCAGCTGTTCTCAAGCTCTACAAGGATGACTATGGCGCACCTTTAGGCCATAAGTCAGAGGAGTTCCTTCACACAGACCATTATGCATGGAATCTGTAGGACGAAGATCCAGATGCCGGTTCGTTAAGAGCCGGCTTTTGTTTTGTAAGTGCTTTCAAGTGCAAGAACCATTAATGAAAAAAATCCCTTATTCCGCAAAACAGAATAAGGGAAATACGGTTTCGGGCAGAATGGACTCGAACCATCGGCCTCAAGTCCCCCAGACTTGCACGCTAACCACCTGCGCTACTGCCCGTAACGAGACCTATCTTAATCAAAACAGTGAGTTTGCTCAAGGTGGATGTTGAAATTTTTAATATAGATGAACGGCAAAAATACTTGATGAAAATCATTGCGTAAATATAATTAATTTCAAATTCCATAAAGGAGGTCCGTAATGAGTATTGTTGTACCTAAAGGGTATAAGCCTCTTATTGACAAAAGGATGACCGAAAAGGCCATAAAATTCGTAAAAGACACATTTGAGCGTGAACTCTCCTCGGAATTAAAACTATCCAGAGTAACTTCCACGCTTTTTGTTCCGACCGGAAGCGGCATTAATGACGATCTGTCAGGTGTTGAAAGACCGGTCAGGTTTGAGGTGGGAAATCTCAATAATAAGAAGCTGGAGATAGTCCATAGCTTGGCCAAATGGAAGAGAATGGTCCTTGCTGATCAGAATTTCAAGAAGGGCACAGGCCTTTATACTGATATGGATGCCATCAGGCCGGATGATTTGATGGATAACATTCACTCAATTTATGTAGACCAGTGGGACTGGGAACTGGTTATGGGTGAAGACCAGAGAGATCTGGACTTTCTCATGTTCATAGTCTCAAAGATTTATGAGGCCATGAAGAGAACTGAGTTTCTCGTATCTGAGGCCTATCCGAAGTGCAAACCCTCACTTCCTGAAAACATTACATTCATAGACAGCCAGGATCTTCTGGACATGTATCCGGATCTGACTCCTGTTGAAAGAGAGAAGGCTGCCGCAAAGAAGTTCGGAGCTGTTTTTATAATAGGAATTGGCGCAAAGCTTTCTGACGGGGTGGAGCACGGTCTGAGAGCTCCTGACTATGATGACTGGTCCCTTAACGGAGATATTATTGTCTGGGACACTGTGAGAAAGGATTCTCTTGAGTTGTCTTCCATGGGAATAAGAGTCAACAAAGAAGCTCTTGTCAGACAGCTTGAGATCTCTGGTAAGACAGAGCGCCTTGATCTGTACTGGCACAAGCGTCTTATGGCAGGAGAATTCCCTCAGACAATTGGTGGAGGAATAGGACAGAGCAGGCTCTGTATGTTCCTTCTCAAGAAGGCCCATATAGGAGAGGTTCAGGCTTCAGTTTGGTCAGATGAGGATATAAAGACAGCAGAAGAAAACGGAATTCCTCTTCTCTAACTCTCAACACTTGATATAATAAAACGAAAGGAGTTTTTATGAATAAGTCACCATTGCAGATTGCAAGATATGCTTACAACCCGAAACTTCCGCAGATTCTCAGAGAAGATCTGAATAAAATCTGTGCAAGCAAGGGTGGAGCAACAAGCGCCGCTACAGACGGAGAAGCTATTAACAGACTCTTTCCTAACACCTACGGTCTTCCGAAAGTAGAGTTTGTCAAAGGGGAAAGAAAAGAAGCAGAGAAGACATACAATGTTGGAGTTATTCTCTCCGGAGGACAGGCTCCTGGCGGACATAACGTCATCTGTGGTCTTTACGATGCACTGAAAAAGGCTAATCCTGCAAACCAGCTTTTTGGTTTCTGCGGTGGTCCGAGTGGAATTCTTGAGGACAAGTACATAATCCTCACAGATGAGATTATCAATGAGTACAGAAACACCGGTGGATTTGACATGATCCAGAGCGGTAGAACAAAACTTGAGACTCAGGAGCAGTTTGCTGTTTGTTCTGAGGTCTGCAAGAAGCATTCTCTCAACGCCATTGTGATTATTGGTGGAGATGATTCAAATAC
>DBVL01000122.1 GCA_002308475.1 Spirochaetales bacterium UBA1265
CGCACCAGCTATGAGTCTTGCTCGCTGTAATGCGAGTATCTCTCCACGTTTATTAAGCTTCACATTGCCGTATTTGTCTTTTATTAGACATGCCCGTTGAATAAAAATAATAGATAAAGGCATATACTCTGAAACACCACTCGGAACATTGAAATACCTTTCGGTACCTTTAAACATTTCTCGGAAGGATAGTTCCTTGCAGCGTCTGGAGATGTCGGAAAAGGGCTTTGAGAATCGTGAAGAATAAGAGCAAGGATTAGATTTCGCAAATTTTGAGTGTTGTGTAACTTGTTTNNTTCTGTTTCGTAGAGATTGTGTTCCACGATGATATGTGGCAGAACCTTACTGAAAAACTCCATGAGAGCAACGTTGCCTTTCTCATGTGCTTCGTTGAGCTGCATCATTTCGAGTGTAGGCAGTTCCTTGAGAACAACATATGCATCCTCGTCCTTTTCTTCTCCGATAAGAGTTCCAAACTCAATGCGAACTTTCTGAATTGCATTCTGGTATGCCTTTTCTCTTATAAAAGCCATTATTCTCCCTCCTTGTGGTTTACTGTGATTGTTATAGGCTCAACGGTGCCTACTGTAAGAGCCTCTCCTGAGAATGAGGAATCAATGATACCGGTTCCTCCGACATTTCCATCTGCAGATGTGATGTTCACAAACGGCAGATAGATTTCAATGTTCTCGTCAGTATCCGATGTGGTGAAGACAAGTTTNNAGCAAAAACAGAACGACAATATGGAGTTGTTTGCCTAAATTGATACAAAAACCAGGGGGAGGGGACAAACGCTCTCAGAGGGGGACATTTTGCCTTGGGAGGGGACAACCTGCATTTGAAGTGTCTGGAATGCTGATCTTGCAAATCTATGATTCCTGTTCCGCCTACATTGCCTTCTGCTGAAGTAATGTTTACAAAAGGCATGTATATTTCAACATTCTCATCGGTATCCGATGTGGTGAAGACAAGTTTCAGTGCCACACAGGGACTTTCCTGTGAGAGATAGTAGGTTCTCTTGAAGGTATCAATTGAATCCGAGTAGGGGATTGAAAAGTCCACCGTAACAGACCGCAGTCCCATGAGAGGGCGACCCGATTTGATACCTGTACAGTAAGTTGCAGGAGAGTCTTCCGTTCCGTTGTCGATTGTGATGTCGCAGGATTCAACGCACAGATTCTGAGAAGGATTCACAGCTCCTCCTGCGCCATACAGCAGTGTTGCCTGTGTACAGCGGTAAGAGGGTAGAGTGAAAGACAGGCTCTGAATGGTCTGAGCACCTTCTTCTCCTGCAGAAATCTCATCCACCCCTACTAAATCTATATCAACTTTCACATAATCCTGGGCTGCAGCGGAAATCTTGATGCTTTTGATTGTGACATCAGCATAGGTTTTTACGATTCCACCTCTGGAAAGTACAATCGTGGAAACCGGAAGGTCTGCATTCGGATTTGCAAGAGTATAGACATTGTCGTTCTTTATTCCGAGAGCGCACTCGAAAAGCCAATCTGCAAATTCAGGACGGAGGACAGTATTGATGCTGCCATCCACCTTGATGGACATGGTGTCTCTCTGATTTGCGGTTTTTGAAGCAAGGAGATTTCCTTCATCCCCTTTCTCGACGGTGACCTTTATAGATTCACCTGTCATGTTTATAAGGGTGTCCGGTACGACCGGTGTTCCCCACGCACTCTGCTTGCCCGCCTGGCAGGCAGAACCTGCGCCAACGCGATATGACATAATAATCCTCCTTGTTGGTAGTAAAAATGTGAGTGTATACTTGTGTTAAAAGTCCTTGGTGTAGGAAACGGCTATCGTAACCTCAATTGCCTGAACGTTCTTATTCCCTTCAACTGCCGGGTAGAAGTCAGCATCTGTAATGCTTGCAAAGTCCACCTCGCCATTAAGAGAAATATTGGTACGTAGCAGAGAATAAAGGGCATTGAAGTATCCGTATATCTTCTTTGTCAGATTCTCCTGAGTATCCTTCTTGCATACGATGAACACAGAGATTCCAAAGGTTGATAGGTCTGATTCTGTAGATAAGTTCTCATAGTCTGCCCAGTTCGGCTGTATATAAAGCATCGTTTTCATTGGCATCAGATCCGTATCAGGAAAGTCAATTGTTACGTTCCTGTCACTTATAGTCGGCAAACCTTCTGAAAGATGCTCATTCAGCTGTCCTTGAATGACAGTTTGAAGTGCATTCAGCACTGTTAGTTCATTTTTCATTATTATGTTTCCCGGCAGCTTTTTCTGCTCTGTCTATTTCCTTCTGAACCAACTCATCCAGACGCTGTTTGTACGATGCACTTTGAAGGTACCGCTTGGCAGGTACTTCAATCCAATCACNNACAGGTTTTAGTGACACCTGGTGCTTTCTTACCCATTTCTCTCCAATTCTGAAGGTCAGGAAATCTGAATTCTTTGCCTTGATGGTTGAGCCTTTTGCAAGGGCATAACCATAGAGTATGTTGCTCTTCTGGGCTCTCGGAGAAATCTTTACAGCGGCACCTGATTTGAATACCTTTGCAGTTACGCTCTTGTAAAGTGTTCTGCTTTGTTTGTTAAGTAAAGAATTGTAGTTTTTCTTTACAGCCTGTTTGACCGCTGTTCCGATTCCTGAGAGTATTCGCCTTCTCATGGATTTGCGGTTCCCATGCAGGTTCTCCAGCATAGACATAGCCTCATCAACATCAACTTTGACGCTGATGAGGCTTTCTCCCTGGTATTGTCCATTCATGCGTCTGCTCAAAACAATACCTCCCTGAATGTCTGTAGCGGGTTCAGATACTTTGAATAGTTGGTATAACTTATGAATGAACGCGAGTTGTCGGCGAAGCTCTTTCCT
>DBVL01000086.1:0-2547 GCA_002308475.1 Spirochaetales bacterium UBA1265
AGGAGTCAAACGGGGTTCTGAAGCTCTCTTCAGAGGCTATGTCCGTCTTGTTGAGAACTTTTATGCATCTGGATGAGTCAAACTTCTCATCTACAGGCTCTGAAGCATCTGTCATATAGATGACCAGATCTGCTGAGTCTGCAAGCTCTTCAGCTCTGCGTATACCTTCTTTCTCTATTCCGTCTTCCAGTGCCTCTTTTTCAAGGGAATCTCTGAAGCCTGCAGTATCATAAAGTCTTATGGGTATGGAATTTACAGTGCACTGAGCCTCAAGAAAATCTCTGGTTGTTCCCTTTATGGGACTGACTATGGCCCTGTCCTGCTTGAGAAAGAGGTTGAAAAGACTGCTCTTTCCTGCGTTTGTTCTACCACATATGACAACCTTGGCCCCTTGACTGTAAAGGCGTCCGGCAGAAAAGGAGCGGATAAGAGCATCCATGTCTGAGACTGAAGCCTCAATCTCTTCTCTGGGAAATGTCAGATCCTCACCAATCTCGTCTTCTGAATAATCAAGCTGAACTTCCAGCTTGCCCATGACTGAAAGAAGACAGTCCCTGATCTGTTGGATTCTTCTGTAAAGTGAACCGTTAAGACGGTCCAGAGCCATGGCTTTGGAAACTTCCGAGCGGCTGAGAATCAGTTCGTTTACCGCTTCTGCTCTTGTCAGATCCATTTTTCCGTGGAGAAAGGCTCTTAGGGTAAATTCCCCGCCTTCAGCCTTCCTGAAACCTTTTTCTGCAAGATAAGAGAGAATCTCCTTTACTGTCTGAAGTCCTCCATGGCAGGAGATTTCAAGAGACTCCTCTCCGGTGTAGCTCCTGCTTCCACGGTAGATGGTGATTACGCAGTCATCAAGGTTTTTCAGAGAACCATATGTGGCGGTAGCTGAAGCTCTCTCGCTCAGGGCTTTACCTCCGGCAACCTTAAAGTCGGGTGAGATGGCCTCTATGCAACCCTCTCCACTGACTCTGATTACTGCTATGGCTCCCATGGCCCAAGCTGTGGCTGGAGCATAAATAATGTCATCTGCATCAAAGTTTCTCATGCGGAAGATTATATAGGGAATATGGGGTGTAAATCAAAACCTGTTTTATGGTATTATCGAGATATGAACATTCAAAAACGCAAAACGCATTTTTTTTCATATATCCTTATTCTTTTGAGCGCTGTTTTCACCGCTTTGGTGCTCAGCCCATACTTTTCTTTTGAACCAGGTTCCCTGCCTGCGGCAGTCATACCCCAAGTTTATTCTGTGATTCTTTCCTACGCAGGTGTTTTCAGAACCGGAGTCTTTGAAATTCTTTCTCCATATACACTTCTGCCTGTCTTACTTCTTCTGATTCTGCTTACTCAGGACAGTATTTTCTCCATAGAATTCAGAAGAAGGTTTTTTCATGTCCTGTTCTTTGCGGGACTTTACTTTTTCTGTGAGGCCGCCCAAGGCAGCAGATGGGCGTTTATAAATACCTACAGTATCTACTTCTACTACGGTGGCATCTCACTAGCAGCTCTCTCGTTTCTTTTGAGCCTGATTTTCCAGATAGCAGAACTATCAAGAGTGTGGGGAAGAAGGAAAAAGGAAAGCGCAGTACCTCAGATGCTTGACGAGGAGCCTCAGCTCATCTCTGAAGAAGAAAGAAGAATAATGGAGATGACTGATGAAGAGGCCCTGATAATCCTTGATTCGGTATATGTTCCTGAATTTGACAAATACGACAACTACATTCCAGACTCAGCCATTCTCGGAACAGGCGAGAACGGAGAGCCTACCTTCTACTCAATAGCAAACCGGATTTCCAACATACAGAGAGACAACCGTCAGAAGCGTGAGACAGCAGAAGAGATAAAGAGAAACAGGGAAGAGGCCAAGCGTGCACGCATGGCTGAGATTTTCAAGGTCAAGTACATGAACAGGGAAGAAGAGGAAGATGACATCTTCTCTGATAACATTACAATTGAGAAAGACCAGAGCGTGGATATACAGATAGAGCCTCCAAAGCCTAATCCTCAGTATATTCCTCCTCAGGTCCAGCCTCAGGTCATCTACGTTCAACCGCCTCAGCCACAGGTCATCTATGTCCAGACTGGAAACGCTTCTCCGAATCAGGTAACCATTCCTCCCGTGGCTCCCCCTGAGCCGCCAAAGCCATCTCCTCTGGAGGAAGAAGAGATTGAAGAGCCTCTGATAGAGGAATACCCTGAGATTGAAGAAGAGCCTCATGAAGAGAAACCCCAAATCAACAAAGACAAGATAACATCCAGGTTTGATCACCTCTATGATTCCCAGGCCATGAAGGACGAGGGAGAGGCTCTGGACCTCAGCCCTGTGAACAACTACAGCGGCTACACGGTCCCACAGAACCAGAAGGAGTCCATGAACGGACATGAGGATGTGGAAATGGCCTCGGCGGTCCTGGGGCTGAGGAGGGCAGAGGGCCAGGATTACTTGTACAATGCCAAGCGCCTCATGTACAAATTCCCGCCAGATAACCTCCTCATGCACTATGAGCAGGCTACGGACAATATCACTGACGTGGATGTTGAAAA
>DBVL01000086.1:2616-3581 GCA_002308475.1 Spirochaetales bacterium UBA1265
CCGACCTTTACACTCTATGAGTTGTCACTTGCAAGAGGCATAAGGGTAAATACCATAACAAACCTGGCGGAGAATATTGCCATGGACCTGGCTGTCAAATCTGTCAGAATCCTCGCTCCCATACCGGGTAAGGCCGCTGTCGGAGTGGAGGTTCCTAACAAGAAGAGATACACAATCGGCTTTGACATGATGCTTCCAGCATTAAGAAAGAAGCCTCTGAAGGTTCCTATGGTACTTGGAAAGACCATTACAAATGACTCAGTTGTAATTGATCTTGCCTCAGCACCTCACCTTCTGATAGCAGGAACCACAGGTTCTGGAAAGTCTGTCTGTGTGAACTCTCTCATCTGTTCCATACTTTACACAAAGACTCCAAGAGACGTCAGAATGCTTCTTGTTGACCCGAAGATGGTTGAGCTTACCGTTTATAATGACATTCCTCATCTTCTCACACCGGTCATCACGGAGCCTAAGAAGGCCATCAAGGCCATGGCCTATTGTGTTCAGGAAATGGAAAGAAGAATGAACCTCCTGAGCAAGGTTGGAGCAAGAAAAATAGAAGAGTACAACAGAAAGATCGAGGAGCAGGGCTTCTTGAATGCCAAGCTTCCGTACATAGTTGTGATTGTTGATGAGTTTGCTGACCTCATGCAGGTTGTAGGTAAGGAGCTGGAGCAGTACATAAAGAGAATAACGGCAGTTGCAAGATTTACTGGCATACATCTTGTTCTTGCAACTCAGCGTCCGTCTGTAGATGTTATTACAGGTATTATCAAGAGCAATATGCCTACCAAGATTGCCTTTGCAGTTGCTAACTCAATGAACAGCAGAATAATTCTGGATTCAAATGGTGCTGAGAAACTGCTTGGAAGAGGTGACATGCTCTACGCTAGTCCATCCAGCGGGACTCTGCAGAGAATACAGGGCGCGTATATAGATTCGGAAGTCGAAGATATTGTGGCTTT
>DBVL01000075.1:0-308 GCA_002308475.1 Spirochaetales bacterium UBA1265
ACCGACTTTTGTTACAGCCCCTTTTTTATTCAGTGCAGTTATTTTACAGACGCTGCCAGCACTGAAGTCATGCAACACAGCCTAAAAACCTTCTCTTTCTCTTTACATGAATTGTTCATACAAACACCGCAAAAAAAGGGCCAAAAGTATGAACTTTTAGAACGAACTCTTGAAAATAGCATTCAGCCAGTTTTCCACTTGGTTCAGAACAGTACCAGTGTTGCTATTCCAAAGTAGATCAGAAGAGATAGAGCATCAACCACGGTTGTGATGAACGGGCTAGCCATAACCGCAGGATCCAAACCTAT
>DBVL01000075.1:392-624 GCA_002308475.1 Spirochaetales bacterium UBA1265
TCCACAAGCATCAGCTTAATGAAACAGACAACACTGAGAGACAGACCACAGAGCACAGCAGTAACAATCTCCTTCATTATAACCTTAGGTAGATCTTTGAATTCAATGTCACCTAAGGACAAGGCCCGTATGATTGTAACAGAACTCTGAGAGCCGCTGTTTCCACCTGTGTCCATAAGCATGGGAATGAAGGCAGTAAGAACCACCTGAGCAGCCAGGGCATTTTCAAAGC
>DBVL01000075.1:641-1763 GCA_002308475.1 Spirochaetales bacterium UBA1265
CCAGTAAATGTGGCACTGACCATAAGAATCATGAGCCAAGGGATCCTGTGAACATAGAGTTCAAGAGGAGAGGAACTGCTGTAAGACTTCTCATACGGAGTCTGACCGGACATGATTGCTATATCTTCTGAAGCCTCTTCCACCATGAAGTCAATTACATCGTCAAAAGTGATTATTCCAGCAAGTCTGTTATCCGCATCTACTACAGGCAGGGCTATAAGATTGTATTTTTTAAACAGCTTTGACACCTCTTCCCTGTCTGTTGTTGTCATGACAGAAATAATTCTTTCATCCATTATTTCTGAAATGAGTGTATTCATGTCCTTTGCCACCAGAAGGTCCTTGGCAGCAACTGTAGCTATCAGCTTTTCATTTCGTGTCACATAACAGGTATAGACAGTCTCCTTATCAAGCCCTACTTCTCTTATGTAATCAAGGGACTGAGACACACTCATGAATTCGTTAAGTCTTACAAATTCAGTAGTCATGACAGATCCCGCACTGTCCTCCGGATATTTGAGTATCTGGTTAATCTCGTTTCTGAGTTGGGAATCCGCATGGGAGAGAATACGCGAAGCAACATTTGCAGGCATCTCTTCAACAAGGTCAGCAGCATCATCAGCAAAGAGATTCTCAAGAATCTGCTTAAGTTCAAGATCCGAAAAGGCACGGATCAAAGCTTCCTGTGTGTCTCTCTCCGTTTCAGGGAAAACATCTCCTGCCAAATCTCTTGGAAGTAGCCTGAATAGAACAGGAAGAATCTTCTCATCCACACTATCAAAAAGTGCGGCAAGATCCGATGGATTCATAGTGAGAATCATATCTTTGATTGTTGAATAACGCTTCTCTTCAACGAGGATACGCAATGTATCCTGCAAAACCTTTGAACGCACCATACCTAAACCCCTAGTTTGGAAATGCAAGAGCTAAAGAATGAGCACAACAGAGAAGGTTCTGAAACTAATTGCTTACCGGGAGGAAAACATAATCAGGAACAGAGCCAGGATCTGTTGATTTACTGCTACTACTACCAGCTTCCATAACATTTTCCTCCATAATTTGATGTAGGAACTCAAGTTCCGTATTTAAAATAAAGCCTAATCCCAAGGCTGTCAACAAAAA
>DBVL01000075.1:1833-2895 GCA_002308475.1 Spirochaetales bacterium UBA1265
ACAGAGTTGCAGCAGATTGTATTCTCACAGGCTCCAGGTGGTAGAGTCATCAGATCCGCCTTATCACAGACAGGACGCAAGCACCTGCCGTTTTTGGAGCAGAAAGTATCTTTATCAAGGCGCACGCAGTTTGCGGGAGCAGCTGTTTCCTTGACCCTTACAACGGCTGAAGAGATGTCTGGAACTATCTTGTTCTGCCCTGCCACAACTATTACGCGTTTAGGTCCATAAAGCATGGCTGCAACACGGTTTGAGTTACCGTCAACATTATAGAGGACACCAGTCTCGGTTATGGCATTTGAACTACATATATAGGTATCTGCAAGTAGTCCCTTTCTCAGCACTTCCTGCACTTCTTCTCTTGAAAGCCCTTTTACATCTCTATCCAGATAGTTATACTTGCCACTTCTGAGGAGCTTCAATACCCCACTCTGAGCCAGAGTAGCACTTCCGCCTGTAGCAATAGTCTCACCTTCAACAAGTAGCGTACCAAGAAGGGCAACAGCCTCTTTAGTGGAAGGCACATAAAGAGCCTTCATGTTGTTTTTCTCAAGAGAAGCCATAGTTCTCTTTATTCTTATATGTATAATTCTTTCAAGATTTGCATCCATGAACACACCTCAAAAGATAATTATAACACAGTCCAAAGGATTTAATACAAAGCTCTTTTACCATTATGATTAAAACAGAGGTGAAACATGAAATACATATTTGCATTGATCATTGTTCTTTTTGTTTGTGTGCTTCTCTCCTCCTGTTTGAAAAGCAAAGACCAGTCCGGAACATTTATGCAGATCTCTCAAGAGCAGGCAAAGAAGATAATGGACACAGAAACAGGCTACGTGATTCTGGATGTGAGAACACTTGAAGAGTTTGAAAGCGGACATATTCCGGGAGCCATGCTTTTACCTTACGACCAGATTCCCCAGAAGGCGGAAAACATTCTTACAGACAAAAACCAGAAGATTCTTGTCTATTGCAGAAGTGGCAACAGAAGCAAGACTGGCTCTGCCTCACTTGTGGAACTCGGCTACTCAGATGTTCTTGAGTTTGGAGGCATAA
>DBVL01000050.1:0-130 GCA_002308475.1 Spirochaetales bacterium UBA1265
GCTATGGTCACTCTCTTCTTCTGTCCGAAAGACAGAGCACTTACCGGCCAGTTTCTGAACGGATAGAGACCACAAATCCTCAAGGCATGATCAACCTTCTTATTTATCTCTTCCCCTGTAAGTGTTTTTT
>DBVL01000050.1:143-17284 GCA_002308475.1 Spirochaetales bacterium UBA1265
ATCATCTGATTCGGGTTCTGCATGACATATCCTATATGCTCCGCCCTCTCCTTTATGCTCAGGTTCTTCAGATTCTTCCCATTCAGCTTCATTTTTCCGCTATCGGGTTTCTCAAAACCACAGATGAGCTTGGAGAAGGTGGATTTCCCTGCTCCGTTCTTTCCTACAACGGACATCATCTCACCCTTATGAAGAACAAAATCCACATTTTTGAGAACCGGGCTATCAGTCCCTTTGTATCTGAATTTTATTTTCTCTGCACTCAGGATAACCTCAGATTCCTCTCCCCCAATCTCTGCTGGTCCGTTCGCAAACCATAAACGAACCTTCTCCTTATCAGCTTCAGACAAAACAAGCTTATCTATCCTCTGCAGATTCCGAACCTGATCCACCCTAATACCTGCATATTTTAGAGCTGCCACATACAGCGGCTCCCTTATACCACTCTCTATAAGCAGATTTGAGGCTAGAAGCTCCTGAGGAGTGCTGTCACTGATTATCCGCCCTTCATTCATCAAAATAACACGGTCCACGTCCCTGTGCAGAACATCTTCCAACCTGTGTTCTATAATCACCACAGTTGTATCCGTGCTCTTGTGAATCTCATCTATCAGCTCTATGGTTGTCTTTCCGGTAGCCGGATCCAGGTTTGCAAGCGGTTCATCAAAAAGAAGTACCTTCACACGGTCAACCATCACCCCCGCAAGGGCCACACGCTGCTTCTGCCCACCCGAAAGCTCATGAGGCGCATGGAAAAGAAAGCTTCCTCCCATTCCCACCTTCTCAGCAACCTCTTTGACACGCTCCTGCATCTCCTTGCGCTCAGTTCTGTCATTCTCCAACGCAAAGGCAATATCCTCCCCGACCGTCAGTCCTATAAACTGTCCGTCCGAATCCTGAAGTACGGTTCCTATGAACTTTGAAAGAGAGAATATATCCTGTTCCCTGAAAGATTTACCATCAAGTATGAGTTCACCTGTTGCCTCTCCGCCATAAGAAGAGGGAATGAGGCCGTTCAGGCAGTGGGCAAGTGTGGACTTCCCGCAGCCTGATGGTCCGCAGATAAGAATCTTCTCCCCACGCCTAATTTTCAGATTTATATCATGCAGAGTGGGCTCACTCTGCGATGTATACCTGAAGCCGAAATTCCTGAACTCAATTATGCTTTCCTCTAAGCCTGTCATACAGCTGATTATAGTTTCAAACAGCATTGACAGTAAAGAAAAGATATCTGCTCAACTTCACCTGTTTTATGGTATAGTTCAAGAGTAATAATTAACAAGGAGGGTTTGATTATGAAAAAATCACCTGTTGTTACTGTAGTTGCCATCGGTATAGGTGCAGCTCTTTTCTTTGTCCTGGGAAGATTTGTAGCCATCCCAAGTCCGGTTCCAAATACCAATATCTCATCACAGTATGGACTTCTCGGCTTTATGGCAGCTCTCTTCGGACCTGTTGCTGGTCTTCTGATCGGAATCATAGGCCATGCACTTATTGATTTCTCATACGGTTGGGGAATCTGGTGGTCATGGGTTATTGCCTCTGGTTGTGCAGGTTTCGTCATGGGTCTTGCTGCCAAGAAACTTCTTCTCGGTTCTGAAGCTTTTGACGGAAAGAAGATTCTTCTTTTCAACGTTTTCCAGATTGTGGCAAACATAATTGCCTGGGGTCTTGTTGCTCCGGTTCTGGATATCCTCATCTACGCTGAACCCTCGAACAAGGTTTTTGTACAGGGGCTTGTAGCCGGTGCTGCAAATATTGTAACTACAGCAGTCATAGGCACTCTCCTCTGCTTTGCTTATTCAAAGACAAGACCTGCAGCCGGTTCTCTGAAGAAAGAGAACTGACTTACTCTTAAGACAGAAAAACTGCTCCCGTTAAGGAGCAGTTTTATTTTACCTTCCAGTCATCTCTTATTTCTCAATCATCAGCTTAAGTATCTGTACAGCGTTTGCTGCAGCGCCCTTTCTTATCTGGTCTCCACAGCACCAAAGTGCAAGTCCGTTGGGGTCTGTCAGATCATTTCTGATTCTTCCAACCCAGACCAGATCCTGATTGCTGGTATCCAGTGGAGTAGGATAGTTCCTACCCTCTATGTTGTCAGAAAGGCGACAGCCGGGGAATTTAGCTATAGCTTCTCTGGCCTCTTCCACACTCACCTTCTTCTCAGTTCTGAGAACAACAGAGATGGAGTGGCTTCTCATAACCGGAACACGGACACAGGTGCATGAGACAGTAAGGGAAGGAAGATGGAGAATCTTTCTGCCTTCATTCTGCATCTTCATCTCCTCTGTGGTGTAGTCCTCCTCGGACATGGAACCAATGAAAGGAATGACATTCATGGCTATCTGGTGAGGGAAGATTTTAGGCTGAGGCTTTCTTCCGTTCTGAAGATCCTCAAGCTCTGTCTCAAGCTCCACAAGACCACCCTGTCCGGCTCCTGAAACAGCCTGATAGGTTGAAGCTATCATGTTCTTAATTGGAGAAATCCTGTTGATTGCAGCTACGGCCATAAGTGTTATGATTGTTGAGCAGTTGGGGTTTGAGATAATCCCCTTGTTCTTGAAGGCATCTTCTCCGTTGATCTCAGGAACAACAAGAGGACAATCAGGATCCTGACGGAAAGCGGAACTGTTGTCTATGAAGGTGGCTCCAGCCTTGACAATAGCTGGTGCAAAAGCCTTGCTCATGGCGTTACTTACAGCTCCGAGGACAAAGTCCATACCCTCAAAGCTCTGTTCAGTTGCCTCTTCAACAACCACTGGCTTCCCGTTGAACATAATCTGCTGACCTACGCTCCTAGCACTGGCAAGTAAGGACAGCTTACCAACTGGTATCTTATACTCTTCCAGACACTGGACCATCTGTCTTCCAACAGCACCTGTAGCCCCTAAAACCGCAATATTATAACTATTTTTCATTGTTAGTCCTCCTTATTAACCTGCAAATCCTTCGTAAAGAACCCTTACAGTGGTATCAAACTGAGAGTTATCTACTCCCACTACAATTGAAAGCTCATCAGAACCCTGGGCTATGGTCCTGATGTTTACCCCGGCCTTACCAAGAGCGTTGAAAAGAAGACCTGAGATACCCGGACGGAAGGTCATTTTTCTTCCGACCGCAGCAACCAGTGCCATATTCTCCTGAATATCTATGCTATCCGGTTTGAGAGATTTCTGAATCTCTGAAATCACATCATAGATAATGCTCTCAACGGAACTCTTAGCAAAAACAATGGAGAAGGAATCCAGACCGAGGGAAATATGCTCTATGGCAATCTTATGATTCTCAAGAATCTCAAGAACCTTTCTCAGATCACTGTTGTTATCCAGATTGTGTTTTCTCAAGGAAAGAATCTCAAAATTCTTTCTTCCGGCTATCCCGGTAAGAAGGAATCTTTCTTCCTGAGTCTCTTCCTTATCAATGGATTCAACAATCATGGTTCCCGGATGAGAAGGATTATTAGTGTTCCTTATATTCAAGGGAATACCCTTCTCTTTGACAGGAAGAATTGATTCCTCATGAAGAACTGAGGCACCCATGGAAGCCAGCTCCCTGAGCTCTGCGTATGTAATCTTCTCAATCGGTTTCGGATCCTTTACAATCCTTGGATCTGCCATAAGAATGCCGGAAACATCCGTCCAGTTCTCATACACGTCAGCATTACACGCAGCGGCAGCAAGGGCACCGGTTATATCACTTCCACCACGGCTCATCAGCTTTATCTTTCCTGACGGAAGACTGCTGTAGAAGCCAGGAATGACCACCTTCTTGTATTTTCTTAAGGCCTCTTTAATGGCACTCTCAATCTTTTCCATATCAAAAGATCCGTTGTAATCCGAGAAAATACAGTCGGAGGCGTCAAGAAAGTGGAACCCAAGGTAGGCTGCCATCAGGCGGGATGTGAAATACTCTCCGCGGGAAACAAGGTAGTCCACAGACATATCCTTGTCCATTTTCTCCCAAAGGGTATCAAACTCAGCCTCTATGTTGAAATCAAGACCAAGCTGATCACGTATATCACAGAATCTCTTCTCTATATCCCTGAAGATAGGCTCACATGAGACACCGTATAACAGGTGTGCGTGACAGAGATAAAGAAGGTCTGTCATCTTATGGTCATCTGAGGAGCGCTTACCGGCAGCAGAGATTACAACAACTCTTCTGTCAGGATTCTCCTCAACTATACTCTTTACTCTTTTGAACTGGGCAGCATCTGCTACAGATGAACCGCCGAATTTAGCTACTTTAATCATTTTTTATACTGTGCAAAGAAAACCTTGCTCCCCTTTTCTCGTAATTCTTTGGCTTTTTTATGCATGTCTGTAACACTTATGTTCTCAATGGCGCTGAAGACTCCGTCAATGCACAAAAGATAACTGTTCATACAAATCCCGTTATCTGCTTTAATCCTTACACAATCAGGACCAATCATACTCTTCTTGCCTTCCATGACAGCACTGAGGTCTCTGAGCACTGCTGAAGCTGTAGGATACCTTCCAGCACCCTGACCCATAAGACCTATGAACCCGCTGTTCTCGCCCTCATACCATGCAAAGTTGATATTTGAAGAAATAGAAGCCTCAACAGCAGAAGAGGAAACAACAACCGGTTCCACATATGCATAGATACCTTCAGCAGTTTTTCCACAGAAACCCATAAGCCTTACGCTAAGACCTCTTTCCTTCACATAGTCAGCTATATCTTTTGTAAAGTTCTCTATACCTTCACAACAGAGATTCTCAACCGGGAGTGAGGAAAAGGACACAGAAGAAAGAAGCATGACCTTTCTCATTGTATCCATACCTGAAACATCTGCAGTAGGATCAGCTTCAGCATAACCAAGCCTCTGAGCCTCAGCTAAAGCTTCCTTGTAGTCCTTCCCATTGTCCTGCATGTTGGTAAGTATGAAATTTGTTGTACCGTTGAGAATTCCACCACATCTGAGAATCCTGTCAGTCTGAGAGGCAACAGAGATGTTATGTAAAACAGGAATGGCTCCACCACAGGCAGCACTGAAGAGGAAGGAAACGTCCTTTTCCTTGGCTAGAGCCTCAAGTTCTATTCCGTATTCGGCCACCAAGGCCTTATTAGATGTAACAAAACTCTTTCCAGCCTTCAAACAGGAACTTGCAAACTCATAAGCAGGATGAATACCACCCATGCATTCAACCACTACATCAGTCTCTTTATCAGAAGTGATCTCGTCTATTGAAGTGACCATAAAGCTCTCAGAACACTCAGCAGGAAGAACCAAAACCTTCCTTACCTCCATACCTTTTGCCTTACAGATCATTTCATAAACTCCACGACCTACCGTACCAAAACCTAAAACAGATATTCTCATATGTCCTCCATTGAGGGTATTTATTAATAATTTGTTTTTGTGTCAAAGACACTTGTATTTATTTTAGAAACAGACTATCATAAACCGAAAATCATTGCAAGGGTTGTTACAGGAGGATGAAAAATGCTTGATGATTATCTGATTGTACACAAGAGCATACTTCCTGATTATTTTGATGCTGTCTTGAAGACCAGACATCTTCTGGAATCCGGGAAGGTTGCAAATATCTCAGCTGCTGTTAAACTGGCAGGCATTTCAAGAAGCACCTACTACAAGTATAAGGATTGGATTCTTGAGCCGTCTTCATTCTCTTCCGGAAGAAAGGCTGTCTTTTCCATGATTCTTCTGCATGAACCGGGAATCCTTAACAAGGTTCTTACAGATATAGCAGAAGGCGGGGCTAGTATACTCGCCATCACACAGAGCCTTCCTATTAATAATAAGGCTAGTGTAACGCTTTCTCTTGATATAGGAGATATGTCGGAGAACCCGGAAGCCCTAATCAAAAAAATATCTATGCGCCAAGGAGTTGAAAACGCAAGAATAATTGCGATTGAATAAGAATATGGATTATCAGAGCACCAGAAGTAAACTTAAAACAGACTCAGTTCATGCAGTGTTGCAGGGTCTGGCACCGGATGGAGGACTGTTTGCAGATCCTTCCATAGAGAATATAACCTTTGATTGGAGAGCTTGCCTGAAAAAAGACACTCAGAGCATGGCTGTCATGATTCTTCAGGCCCTCCTGCCAGATTTCAAGGATATGGAGAGTCTTGTAAGCCAAGCCTACAGAGGAAAGTTTGAAACCGAGGACCTCACTCCTGTAGTAAAGGTAGGAAACTACCACATTCTTGAACTCTTCAGAGGTCCTACATCAGCTTTCAAAGATGTGGCATTGTCCATGCTACCCCGCCTTGTTACAGCCGCACGCACACAGACAGGCATGAAGCAGGAGATAACCATCCTCACGGCCACTTCCGGAGACACAGGAAAAGCTGCTCTTGAAGGCTTCAAAGATGTACCGGGAACAAGAATAATAGTCTTCTTCCCTGACAGTGGAGTCTCAGAGGTCCAGCAGATGCAGATGACTACCCAGGAAGGATCAAATGTTTGTGTCTGCGCAGTCAAAGGAAACTTTGATGACTGTCAAAGAGGCGTTAAGCAGGCTTTCTCAGAGCTCAGAGAGACTCTGAAAGACAGCCCATTCACCCTTAGTTCAGCAAACTCCATAAATATAGGCCGTCTTGCTCCTCAGGTTGTCTACTATTTTGCAGCCTACAGGGACATGATAGCAGACGGGACCATAAAGGAAGGAGATAAGGTTGATTACTGTGTTCCCACAGGAAACTTTGGCGACATTCTTGCTGGCTACTATGCAAAACTGATGGGGCTTCCTGTTGGTAAGCTCATCTGTGCCTCAAATGCGAACAATGTCCTGACAGACTTCATAAACACAGGGAAATATGACAGAAAACGTCCGTTCTACAAGACAGATTCACCTTCCATGGATATTCTTGTCTCTTCAAACCTTGAAAGACTTCTGTTCCTAGCCTCTGGCAGGAATGAAGAACAGGTTTCAAAATGGATGGCTTCACTGAATGAGAAGGGAGAGTTCACAGTAGATGAAAAAACCCTCTCATACATTAAAGAATCCTTTGAGGCTGGATACTGTGATCAGGAAGAGACTGAGAAGGCCATATACAATTGCTGGAATGAGAATCACTACCTCATAGACCCTCATACTGCTGTAGCCTACTCTGTAGCTGAGAAGAGAGAGAGCACAAATCCTGTGGTTGTTCTTTCAACAGCCTCTCCCTACAAGTTCCCTCAGGCAGTTCTTAGAGCTCTTGGTGAGTCTGAAGAAGGAAATGGTTTTGATCTCATGAAGCGCCTGAATGAGGTAAGCGGTGTTCAGATACCGAAGAATCTCAGCACTCTTGAAGGAAAGAAGATACGTTTTAATGAAAGTATTGAAAGGGATGAGATAGTCTCTTACGTACTGAATAAACTCAATTGCAGATAAGGAATAGAAAATGGAAATAGTATGTTTGGACCTGGAAGGGGTTCTTGTTCCCGAGATATGGATTGCATTTGCTGAAAAGACAGGTATAGAGGTTCTCAAAAGAACAACAAGAGATGAACCGGATTATCATAAGCTCATGAATTTCAGAATGGATATACTGAGAGAAAACAACCTTACGCTCGCAGACATCCAGAATGTAATAGCTGAGATAAAACCTCTTGAGGGAGCTAGGGAGTTCCTGGACAAGGTTAGAGCCCTGACTCAGGTAGTTATTCTATCGGACACATTCTCAGAGTTTGCGCAGCCTCTTATGAGACAACTCGGCTGGCCTACCATTCTTTGCAACAGTCTTGAGACTGATGAGAAGAACATGCTCTGTGGCATAAAGATGAGACAGGAGGATGGAAAGAGAAAAGCCATTGAAGGTTTCAGAGGTATGGGCTTTAAGACTTTTGCAGCCGGAGACAGTTATAATGACCTTAACATGATACATACAGCCGACTTCGGATGTCTTTTTAGGGCTCCAGAGAACATCCTCAAAGAAGAGCCGGATTTAAAACTCTGTACCGATTACGACAGTTTTTATAAAGAGATTGAATCCTTTGTAATGAAAGTTCATTAAAAAAAGTGCAACCGAAAGGTTGCGTTTTTTTCAGTACATGATAGAAAGTATCAGGTGTTTGAGCTTGATAGGAAGAATCCTCACCAGAAAGGCAAAAACTTTATAGATGAAGCCAACTGCCACATGGGCTTTAGGATTCTTACGCTGAGCCTGTCTCAAAAAGACCTTTGCCACAGAATCAGGAGACTTTCCGTTCTGCTCATCCTTCTCCATCTTGCATACTGCTTTTCTGCACTTCTCAAGATAAGGTGAATCTTCTGGCTCATTGTACGTCCTGGCCGCAGTAAAGCCTGTTTTTGTATCTCCTGGCTCTACCAGACAAACTCTTACACCAAACGGCTTGGCTTCCATTCTGAGAGCCTCTCCGTAAGCCTCCAGGGCATACTTTGAACTGCTGTAATGACTCTGGAAAGGAATAGGAATGAAACCTGCTACAGAAGAAGTTATCATAACAAGGCTTTCTTTGTTCTTTCTCAAAAGAGGAAGAGCAAACCTGTTCACATTCAGTACTCCAAAGTAGTTTGTATCCATCTGAAGACGGGCAGCCTCATCCGGAGTACACTCGGCAGAACCGGAAACCCCAATTCCTGCGCAGTGAATGACCATGTTCAACTGATTTATCTTACTGAAAGCTTCTTTAAGCGTAGAAGGCTTAGTAACGTCTGCACTGAGACCTGTTATGCTGCCTTTTCCAACAACTTCTGTCTTTTCCTCAGCTCTTCTGGAGAGGGCATAGACATGGTAGCCACGCTCTGCAAAAGCATGAGCCGTGGCTTTACCTATACCGCTGGAAGCACCTGTTACAAGAACAAAGTTACCGTATCTGTTCTTCGGCATGACCTTTTTCCTGAATATTCATGGCGTCTGTGATCTTGATCTGCTGGGCAATAATCTCTGCTGCCTCATCAATAAGATCCTCAGTAACGGTTGCCATGTAGCTTGTTCTGAGAAGACATTCGTTCTCAGGAGTTGCAGGAGGAAGGACAGGATTAACGTATACACCAGCATTGAAAAGATTTATAGCAAGATGAAGGGTATACTCCGGTCCCTTTGTGTAGATAGGAACAATAGGAGTTTTGTCTTCCTCAACAATGCTGATTCCATGGGCCTTGAATGCCTTTCTGGCATAGTTTGAAATGTCCATAAGCTTCTGAGGCAGTTCAGGATGAGCTTCCAGATGTCTCAGAGCGGCAAGGGCTGCAGCGGCATTTGATGGTGGAAGACTTGCACTGAACATGAACGGACGGCTTGTTGTCCTCACATAGTCAACAGCAAGCTTGCTTGCTGCCATGTAGCCGCCAAGACTGGCAAGGGACTTACTGAAAGTTCCCATGTAGATATCTACCTCATCCTCAAGGCCAAAGTAGCTGGCAGTACCTCTACCGCCTTCACCTATGACACCAAGAGCGTGTGCATCATCAACCATGACGCGTGCACCATACTTTTTTGCAAGCTCTACTATCTCAGGAAGCTTTGCAATATCTCCTCTCATGCTGAAGACGCCGTCAGTAACAATCAGACATCCGGCTCCCTCAGGAACCTTCTGAAGCTGTTTTTCAAGACCAGCCATATCACTGTGATGATATCTGAGCATCTTGCCGTAGCTGAGCTTGCAACCATCATAGATACTTGCATGGTTCTCTCTGTCACAGATCACGTAGTCATCACGTCCGACTATTGAACTGATAATTCCAAGGTTTGACTGGAAACCTGTGGAAAATGTCATGACAGCTTCTTTACGAAGGAACTTAGCCAGTTCTTCTTCAAGCTCAACATGAAGATCAAGTGTTCCATTCATGAATCTTGAACCGGAACAACCTGTACCGTATTTTTCAAGTGCTGCAGCTGCTGCAGCAATCACTTCCTCATCTGTTGTCAGACCAAGATAATTGTTGGAGCCAAGCATGATTCTGCGCTTGCCTTCCATGACAACTTCTTTAGCCTGCCGGCTTTCCAAACAATGGAAATATGGAAAAATCCCTCTGGCCTGATAATCTGCAGGCCTGGTAAACTCTCTGCATTTGTTATATAAATCAATCATGTAGTGAATACTAACTAATGAGTGAAAATAATTCAATATCTCAGAAGTGCTTGCTGTAACTTATTGTTCTTCTGCCTCTACGGAAATGAACTTGTATTGCCTTACATCAAAGAGACCACAGTCTGTAATCTTTATATCTGGAATGACAGGCAGAGACATAAAGCAAAGAGTCATAAACGGATCCACTTCCTTTCTTATGTGAAGAGCTTTTCTTGCCACTTCCTGTATTTCAGTCAGCTCATCCGCAACCTCTTGTCCGCTCTTGTCAGCCATAAGACCGGCTATCTCATGCTCAACACTGCACAAGACCTTTCCACCGCTGACTACAGCCATACCTCCACCAAGCCTGATAAGTTCCTGCACGGCCTCATACATATCTGCACTGTTGTCTCCGGCTACGGTAATATTATGTGAGTCATGGCCTACAGATGTAGCTACTGCTCCTCCTCTAAGTCCAAAGCCCTCATACAGAGCCAGTCCAATATTTCCTGTACCGTGGTGGCGCTCAACAACCGCAATCTTTACCACATCTTCTTCATTGCGCTTCCAGCAGCCGTTCTCATCAAGATCCACAGTAACAACATTATTTTCAGTGACTACAGATCCCGGAATAACCTTGATTGTATGAACCTTGTTGCTCTTCAGCTTGAGGTCAAACCTCTCTTTTGTGAACGCTTTTACATTCATTTTTCCAAGAACTGAAGGATAGACAGGGAAACTTTTGGTCTTGGCCAGATACTTTCCATTTGAGGCCACATGATTACCCTCGGTGTATACCTCAACCGGACGTATATCTTCAAGGCTCTCAAAGAGTACAAAGTCAGCTCTGCGTCCTGGAGCTATAGCACCGCGGTCCTTGAGGTTATAGCAATTACTGGCATTCAGTGTTGCAATAGATATGGCAACAATCGGATCCAGCCCGGCGCCAACAGCCATTCTGATATTGTTATCAATATGACCATTATCAAGGATTGTCTTTGCCTGACAGTCATCTGTACAGAAAAGACAGCGTTCCTGATTTCTTTCATCGACACCCTTGAGAAGATTCAACAGGTCATGACAGACAGAGCCCTGTCTGAGAAGAACATACATTCCGTGTCTCAGCTTGTCTTTGAGTTCATCTGCAGTTGCACATTCATGATCGGTCAGAATTCCACCTACGGAGTAAGCATCCAGTTCTGAGCCTGAAACCAGCGGGGCGTGTCCGTCTATCACCTTCCCGTTATTTATGGCAACAAGCATCTTATCCAGAACATCAGCATTCGCTTCTTGAACACCTACGTAGTTCATAAGTTCACCAAGACCAAGAACTCTTGGATGGTCTATTCTCTTCTCAATCGAAGAAGCAAGAAGAACTGCACCGGAGTGTTCAAATGGAGTTGCGGGAACACATGAAGGAATCTGGAAATACACAGAAAGTGGAAGCCCTTCTGAGGAATCCAGCATGTAGTCCAGACCATCAAGACCGCATACATTACATATTTCATGTGGATCGGCAACCACGGTTGTAGTTCCACATGGAATGACAAGCTTTGAGTATTCGGGAGGAGAAACATGAGAAGACTCAATATGAACATGAGTATCTATAAACCCTGGAGCCATATACATGCCGTGAGCATCCACGGTTTTCAATGCCTCGGGAAAAGCCTTTGAAGAACTGCCGAAACCGACAAACTTCCCTCCATATACATACACATCAGACTCAAAGACTTCCTTGTTGAACACATCTATTACTTTACAGTTCCTGATGCAGAGATCAGAAGGAATTCTTCCCATTGCAGCATCTATAAGGTTTTTAAGTTCAGACTTTTCCATGTTTCTCTCCCTTAAAATAAAGGACTGTCCAAAAAAAGGACAGTCCTCAAATCAAAAACAGTTTGTCAAATAATGTAGTTGACGATGATCTTTGCAACAAAGAGGACGAATACGACCCATGTTGCTGCACCGATCTGCTTGCCCTTTCCACTGATAGCCTTGAGGATAACATAAGAAAGGATACCGAACATGATACCATCGGAAATACTTGAAGCACATACCATCATGATAATGGTAAGGAATGCAGGAATAGCTTCAGTCATGTCTTCAAAATCAATTTCCTTAACCGGAGTGATCATGAGAACACCAACAATTACGAGAGCAGGAGCTGTAGCTGCGCTTGGGATTGATCCGAACAGTGGCTCGAGGAACAGTGAGAGAACAAAGAGAACTGCGACTGTAACAGCAGTAAGACCTGTTCTACCACCTTCAACAACACCAGCTGAAGACTCAACAAATGTTGTGACTGTTGAAGTTCCGAGCATAGCACCGAGTGTTGTACCTACAGCATCTGCAAAGAGAGCTTCTTTACACTGTGGGATGGTTCCGTCCTTCTGGATAAGTCCTGACTTTCCGGCACAACCAATGAGAGTACCGACTGTATCAAACATATCAACAAACAGGAATGTGAACATGACAATGATAAAGTCAAACAGGTGTGAACTAACTTCACCGAAAGCAAACTGACAGAAGTAAGGAGCTGTCGGAACAAAGCTACCGCCTGCCCATTTGGTAACGCCGAAAGGAATACCTACGATTGTTGTAATAACAATACCAATGAGAATGGCTCCCTTGATCTTATAGGCAAGAAGAGCTCCGGTAATCAGAAGGCCAATACCTGCAACAAGTGCATCTCCCTTAAGCCAAGCACTCGAAAGAGCAGAAACATTGCTTGCATCACCAACAATAATACCTGCATTCTTGAGACCTATGTAGGCAATGAAGAGACCAATACCAGCACCAATTGCCTTCTTAAGGTTATTAGGAATGCTGTTTACAATGGCTTCTCTAACGTTGAAAAGAGTCAGAAGCAGGAAGATAATACCTTCAACAAAGATTGCTGTAAGAGCAAACTGCCAGGAGTATCCCATTCCGAGAACAACGTTGTAAGTGAAGAACGCGTTAAGTCCCATTCCAGCAGAAAGAGCAAACGGAAGGTTGGCAAGAAGACCCATGACAAGAGAAGCTACTGCAGAAGCAATTGCTGTTGCTGAGAAGACTTTGCCCCAATCCATTCCTGATGGTGAAAGAAGTAACGGGTTAACAACAAGAATGTAAGCCATTGTCATAAAGGTTGTAATACCTGCCATGATTTCGGTTCTTACATCTGTTTTTCTTTCAGACAGTTTAAAAAACTTATCCATAAAACACCCTCCTAAGGTTAGATAACTTATTTTAAACCCATAATAAAAGTTTGTTAAGTCTAAAAATGCAACAGAATGAGACAAAAATAGAACGACAGGAACCCGCGCTTACTTAACTGGCCAGACAATGGAAGCACAGACTTTTGAGTCGGAAACCGATGAAAGCTCTGCCTTTCCCCCGTGCAGCATGGCAATCGTACCCACAATTGGAAGGCCCAGCCCGGTTCCGCCGGCGTGTCTTGAGGAATCCGCACGCGACCACGGCTCAAAAAGCACATCTCCTGACAAACCTTCAGGAAGCTTTCCGGTATTTAACACCTTGATAAAACAGTTCTTTCCATCATGCCCCACAGAAAGCGAAACATCACATCCAAAGGTAAACGCATTCAAAAGTAGCTCCCTGCAGGCCTTCTCCATGAGGGCTCTATCCGCACAGAGCTCACCATCATCGTATGTTATTTCAAGCTTTTCTCCAAAAGACATGGCCATGGAGGAAGCAAAATCCTTGCAAGAGAATCTGCTCAATGAGACCTTCCTGCTCTGTAGCGTAGAGTAATCAACAACCTTTGAGATTCTCTCATTCAAAGTATCAGCCTCATGCTTTAGGCTTTCAACAGTCTCACTGTCGGCTTCAAAAACACCATCACTCAAGCCGTCCGTGATTATCTTTATTCCAGTTGCAGGGGTACTGAGATCATGAGATATGCTTGTAAGCCATGCCTTGCGACCTCTTTCATCTGCCTCAAGGATCTTATCAAGATTCTGAATATCTGAAGCTATCTCTTCCAACTCGCTTTTGGTTGCCTTATCAAGAAGAACACCATGCTTGCCTGAGGAAAGGTCGTCCAAGGCTTTTCTGATCTCATTCACCGTAGAAGTGTTCTTACGGCTTATGAGAAAGGATAGGACAACTGCTATGACAAGACATACAGGAATGGAGATGAGAATACTATTTATACAGGAGTTTATCAGGTCCTTTGTATAGGTGTAGGTTGCAGGGTTGTATGAATACAGACCGACGGTGTATATTCCGGAGTCTCCTGCTTCTATCTCAAACGAACCTACGTAGTCCCCTTCCTGCATTTCCATCCCAGGCCTTACTTCTTCCAATGCTCTTTCCAACCGAGGTCTCATTCCAGGATCAGGATATCTGGTCACCTTCAGCACTTCGTTTCCCTGAGAATCATATATACGGTACATGCTGATTCTGTTGTCATCCAGATCCTCCAGATACTCGTACAAAGCATCCAGTTCAGAGCCATCTTCATCAGAGAGCTCAACTCTGGTATTAGTTCTCTGAACAAACCGGGTATAAACGCTCTCCATCCATTCCGTCCTGCTGCTCCTGTACTGGAAAATGAGAATCCCAAGCTGAACCACAATGGTTATGACAGCCACAGAGAAGATAAGAATGAAATTTCTCCAAAAGTATTTTTTCATCTGCTTTCCGTTGAAATGTATCCTATAAATCTGTACCCATAACCACGGACAGTCTCAATCCAAGGATAAGGCCCAAGTTTTGCCCTGAGATTCTTAATATGGGTATCAGCTATTCTGTCATAAGATTCACTGTCGTAGTCAAAACACTTTTTGAGAATATCTGCTCTGGAAAGAGTTTTGGACATATTCTCAATAAAGTATGCAAGAATTCTCCGCTCGGCCGCAGTAAGAGACACATCTTCTCCGTTGATCTTGAGAAGATGGGATTTATCATCAAACTCCATGACACCCTCACCGGCCTTTATGGTAAGAGATGAGGAACCATTATCGTTTGAAGAAGCATCAAGCCTTCTGAAAAGAGCCTGGACTCTGAGAACAAGCTCTTTTGGGGAGAAAGGCTTGCAGATATAATCATCCGCGCCAAGCTCAAGCCCATGGATTCTGTCATCTTCAGCAATCTTTGCAGTCATGAAGATGACAGGGACATCTGAGGTTTTCCTTATTTTCTCTATGAAATCAAACCCATCCCCATCCGGAAGCATCACATCCTGAAGAATAAGGTCAGGTCTTCTTACTGAAATGGCCTGCTCAGCCGTCTGAAGAGTGCCGAATCCGAGTACGTTGTATCCTGCCATTTCCAGATACCGTCTTACGCCTTCTCTTATGACCTGATGGTCTTCAACAATATAAATAAGCTTCATACAAAACCCTTTTACTCTATATCCTTCCTCT
This sequence comes from Spirochaetales bacterium UBA1265, assembly GCA_002308475.1. Classification (GTDB taxonomy): domain Bacteria; phylum Spirochaetota; class Spirochaetia; order Sphaerochaetales; family Sphaerochaetaceae; genus UBA1265. The sequence continues at coordinate 15,528 of DBVL01000050.1, forward strand.
CCAAAACATAATATACAAAAAAAACACAAAACTTCATACTCAAAAAACACGTTTGACACATAAGCAGCTTACTTTTATTCTTCCTCTATGAGTGAAATCAAACTTGTTTGTGTGGATGTTGACGGAACACTGGTCTCTGATGACAAGAGCGTTCCTGAGGCCAATCTCAAGGCCATAAAGGAAGCCTCGGATCGTGGAGTGGTTTTTGCTGTGTTAAGCGGAAGGATCTCCCCATCCATCCAGCACTACCAGAGAATTCTTGGGATAGAAGGCCCGGTTTCCTCTCTTGGAGGCTGCCTGCTTGAAGACCCAAAGCTGAATATAATAGAGGAATACACACTGGACAGGGAAACATGCCTTAAGATTTTCCAGGCCAGGAAAGAAAGCGGAATCAGCCTTCTCTTCTACCACCACAACACATGGTTCACAGACGGGGACACTGATCCCAGATGGCTTAAGTCCGAGTTTGAAGCCACAGGCGTCAAAGGGAACCTTGTGGACAGTCTTGAAACCCTTCTGGAGTCCTTTCTTCCCAACAAGTTTCTTGCTCTGGATATAGAGATACCTAAGGTTGTCCGTTTCAAGGAAATACTTGATTCCTATAATCTGAACACAGTAAAAGCCTTTTTCTCCTGGCCTCAGTTCATGGAGGTTGTTCCCTCCAAGGCTGATAAAGGGCAGGCGGTCAGGTCTCTCAGAAAGTACTATGGTCTTGAAAAAGAACAGGTTATGGTCTGCGGAGACTATTTCAATGATCTCTCCATGTTTCCAGAAGCCGGAATCTCAGTAGCCATGGCAAACTCTCCAAAAGAAGTTAAGGACAAAGCAGACTACGTGACTCTGAATGACAATAACGGTTGTGGAGTTGCTGAAGCTATTGAAAGATTCATTCTCTGAACACTTGTTTTTATACCATACTCGGAATAAACTCTGAGACGAAGGGAGTGTTTTCGGAGGTATGGAAATGGACTACATCAGTGTCAAGGAAGCCTCAGAACTCTGGGGTATAAGTGAAAGACGTGTGAGAGCACTCTGCGAAAGCGGAAGGATTGAAGGTGTAACCAGGGTTGGAAAGTGGGTTTGGAGCATACCTGCCCAGACACAGAGACCCGCAGACGGAAGAACCTTACGCTACATAAGGAACAGAAGCCTCAGAACCGGAAGCCAAGATTTCAAAAAAGCGGATTCTTTGATAAAGAAACGTTCCGGAGTACTGATTACAGAAGAAGAACAGATCAGCCTGATCCGCACTGCCTTTGCTCTTGAATCCGAAGGCCTGAGCACTTCTCTTGTAAGAGGCATACTACGTCTGGAAACCCAAGATTTGCCCCTTTCCACACAGATAAACGTACTTAACATGAAAAGCGTTCTGGATAATCTTGTTTATGAAGTCTCCGACTCTTCCATGAAAGAAATTAATGCTCGCCTGCTCATGAACACAGACGAGAAAAACGGTGGAAGATATGATCTGAGCGGAGACCAGAGACAGGAGATTGAAGGGCTGTTGCAGCAGTACTCAGGTCCATGGAGCGTGTTACACCCCGTAGCGCGTGCAGCTTTTCTTTTCTCTGAACTTATGAGAATAAAACCATTTGTCTCAGCAAATGAGCGACTCTCCTTCATCTTCATGGAAAACGAGCTTCTTAAAGCAAAGCTTCCGCCGGCTGTCTTTTCTCCAGACCAGGTACCAGAGATAAATGCAGCCCTATCCTCTACCAGGATAAGGGGAAACTCCCAGGACCTTGTAAGACTTATCG
>DBVL01000050.1:17311-21962 GCA_002308475.1 Spirochaetales bacterium UBA1265
GCTCTTGGCGGATAATGACTCTTTTCACAAATGCCTCTCTTATAGACGGAAGCGGGCAAAAAGCATTCGAAGCTCATGTCCTCATTAAGGGAGATACCATTCAGAGGATCTTCCGACCTGAGGACACTCTGCCTGCAGCAGACAGAACCATAGATCTTAAAGGTGCTGTTCTCTGTCCCGGTTTCATAGATATCCACGCTCACAGTGATCTTGAGATCCTCAGGCGTCCTTCCATGCCCATGAAGATAAGACAGGGAATAACCACAGATCTTTCCGGAAACTGTGGCGTAGGCGTTTTCCCAAGAAGAAAGGATGAAGAAAGCCACTTTCAGGATATACTGGGACACTATGAGACCTGGGACTGGACAGATGCTCCTTCATACTTTTCCCGTATTCATGGAGGCATGAATATAGGAATGCTTCAAAACCATGCCATGCTGAGAATAATGGCCATAGACGGGAATCCGAACAGAAAGGCAGACAGAAAAGAGGTCTCCCTTATGTGCTCATATCTTGAGAAGAGTCTGGAGATGGGATGCTTTGGTCTTTCCTCTGGTCTCTACTACGCCCCGTGTCTTTTTGCTGACCACCACGAGATAGTGGAATTACTTAAGGTAGTAAAAAACCATGACAGGATTTTTGCGGTGCATCACAGATGCGAGGGAAACGGAATAGAAGACTCAATAGAAGAGATACTTCAGTACCAGAGAGAAACAGGAGTGCGCCTGGAGATTTCACACCTGAAGGCTATTGGGAAAGACAACCAGAAATGTATTGACGGAGTCCTGGAGAGGATTCACAGAGCCAAAGAAGATGGCTTTGACACCCATTTTGATCAGTATCCGTACCCTTATGGGAGCACAAGCCTGTTCAGCCTCCTTCCACCGCACCTTCTGAGCCTAACCAAAGAAGAGCTTTCTCTGACCCTTGCGGAGGCCGCAAAAGACAGGACAAAACGTGGCAGAATAGCTGAGGAAATGATGAGGCCGAACAACTGGGACAGTATTGTTCAGCTGTGTGGTTTTGATAACATAAGAGTGACCGTTCTGGATTCCTCCACGGAGTTTTGCTCTTTGACTCTCAGAGAGTGTGCCAAGCGTCTTCAGATGGATGAATTCAGTGCTCTGTTCACCCTGCTTTCAAGAGAAAAAGGGGCTGCTCTCATGACAGATCTGACTCAGACTGAGGAGTCTCTTGAAAAGGTGATGAAAGATCCTCTTATGTGTTTTGGAACAGATGCTCTTTTCATAAGTCAGGACGGACGTGGTGAACACCCAAGAAGCGGGAACGCTACTGTACACTTTCTAACACGGTATTGTCTTGAGAGAAAACTCTTCACTCTTGAAGAGGCTGTCAGAAAGATGACAGGGGAAACCGCAAGACGTCTGAGGCTTGAGAACCGTGGACTTGTAAGAGAAGGTTATAAGGCAGACCTGGTTGCTTTTGATCCAAGTACCCTTAAAGATAATTCAAGTCCTGAAAAACCTTTTGCAGAAATCTCAGGACTTAACTATGTAATGGTTAACGGTGTTTTTGCAGTGGAAGAAGGAAGGCTCACAGGAAGTCTCAGCGGAGAAATCCTGAAGAGCAGATAACCTCAGTTTCCAAGTCTCTGCCAAAGCTTCTCAAGAGAGTAGAAATCTCTCATTTCCTGACTCATCAGGTGAATGACTATATCTCCACAATCTATGAGCTCCCAGCCATCATCTCCTACTGCCTTATGACGGTTGTTTACGCTCAGTCCCAGGTTCTCTATCTCTCCCCAGATCTCACGGGCAAGGCCCCTCAGGTGTCCGAGACTGGAGACTGTTGTAATTACAAAACAATCAGTCCAGGAACACTCTTCAGACACATCCAGAACCTTGGTTTCTATTCCCTTATGATCCTCAAGAAAGGTCTTGATTGCCTGGGCCTTATCATTTATCTCTTTTCTCATTTATTCCTCCATTTCAACTTATAACCTGCAACAGCCATGATCTGAAATACTTTCTGGAAAAATCCAGGTCATCAGGATTCAGAAACAACTGGGCATCAAAGCATGCAACTTCCGGCTGATTACCTGTTATGACCGAAGCCAGAGGCCTGAGGTCGGTGTTGCACAGCGTGTTCATGTTTTTTACAAGAGAATCACTCTTCATCAGATACGACTTTTCCACAAGAGTTTCAAGTCTTTGTATGGCTCCTTCCGTTCCTTCCTCATTTGAGGATGAGCCCAAGGCATCCAGAATCTCCCTGAGTGCAGTGAGAACCTGTGGAGTGCCGAGCATGAATCCATCAGGATTAAGGCCTCCGAGACTCCTCATGGCTACTGCTACGTTAGTCTCTCCAGTGCTCTCAGCGTATGAGGTAATCAGAACCATAGGAACATTTATCTCGTAGAGAGTATTCTTCTCCTGACTGTAGATGACCATAAGAGCGGAGTCTCCAAAGTAGCCATAGTACACAACATCCTTCTTTCCGTTGCAGGACGTGAGACTGAGAAGTACTACAACAAGAAACAAGGTAGCACAAAGTGTTTTCAGACCTTTTCTCATTCCTCCCTCCTGATTCTCATCTCAAGATCAGCTTTAAGAGCAACAGAATTCGCAGAGGCGTCATGATAGCCCTTTTCCTTCCAATGATCCATCATATCACACAGGATAGCATACGCACACCTGACAAGGCTGGCCTGTGAGAGATAGCTTTCTCTCTTTTCGTCCGTGAGATGCTTTCTTCCCGGCTCTATGAAATCCGCCACAAACAGAGCCAAAGCCAGATCATCCATCCCGGTGTCTCCCGTTGTGTGTTCGCAGATGGCCAAATACCAGGAAGATGGATAGTTGCCACACAGGGACAGGGCCATATGAGCAGAAACCAATCCGTGAACCAGAACGGGGGAAAGACGCTCAGCCTCTGTGATAGGCAGAGAGTACTCGTCACAGTACCTAACCAAATCCTTATCCGGCATCTCTCTGGCTATATCATGCGCCAGGCCACAGAACTCTCCGGCACTGAAACCGCTCCATGTCTTCTCGTAGTCCTTGCATCCATAATGAGAGAGGACAGCCTCGGTAGCCTGTGCAACTCCCAGAGAATGCATGTATCTGTGTTCAGAGAGATTCTGCTTCAGGTATGATTTAAAATCTTCAACTGTAGAGATTATGAACTCTGACATATTCAAGAACCCTCCGTGACAGATATCCCTCATGTTCCCTGAGGTTTTCCCTTATATGGGTTGCACTCTCCGGTGCAATGCTTTCAGGCTCCAGCCTCATAACCTGTGCATCCGGTGGAAGAGTGTTCCACAGATTTCCATCCGGGTTTCTTCTGCAGATGACAAACTCAACCACATCTTTCAGGTCCTTATACCTGTACCATTCATCCAGCCTTGTAACATGGTCATCCCCCATTACAAGACCAAGTCTCTCCTTTATTCCGTAAGTGTCTCTTATCTCCATGACTGTGTCATAGGTATAAGAAATTCCACCACGCCTTATCTCCATGTCTGAGACAACTATCTGAGCTTCTCTGTCCTCGGGGTAAAGGTCCCTGTAGTCCTCAAGTGCAAGATTTATCATATTCAGCCTGTCCGTATCAGAGACCACCGGACCTGAGGATCTTTTGAAGTTACTCTGCTTGGCCGGAACTATTATGAAGGTCTTGTATGGTGAGAGGGTGACTGCACAATGCAGCAGAAACAGATGCCCGAGATGTATGGGATCAAAGCTTCCGCCAAGCATGGCTGTCTTATTCATCTTCACTCTCCTGATTATAAGGCTCTTCCGGATAGTAGGCATTCAGATCTGGCTTGACCGTAAACTCTGAAATATTCTCCTCCGCTCCTGAGCTCTTGAGAACCGCTTCATAAAAAGCCTGTTTTACCGGCTCCACTGTACTTTCATCCAGTACGGTGATTCCTATGCACTTTTTGCCGGCAAATTTCTTTTCAAGAAGTTTGAAGTTCTCCTCTGCTCCATCCTCATCCATCTTGGTTCCTATGATTATCTCTTCCTTTTCCAAGAGAGCCGGAGAGTAAAGCCCAAGCTCTTCCCTCAATTGGTCATACTTATCAAGAAAACCATCTTCAGAACAGTCAATCAGGTAGGCCAGGCATCCTGTTCTGGAAATATGCTTAAGAAACTTGAAGCCCATTCCAGCACCATGGCTTGCTCCCTCAATAATTCCAGGGATATCAGCTATGACTATATCTCTCTCCTTGTACTTGAGCATACCAAGCTGTGGTATCTGGGTTGTGAAAGGATAAGAACCAACCTTGCTTCCTGCATTTGTCAGGGTGTTTATCAGAGAGCTCTTGCCTGCATTCGGAAAACCGACCAGGCCTATATCTGCTATAACCAGCAGTTCAAGACCAACACGCATGGAAACCCCGGGTTCTCCCGGCTGTGCAAACCTTGGTGTCTGTCTTGTAGATGTCTTGAAGTGATAGTTTCCAAGGCCGCCTCTTCCGCCCTTCAGAAATACAAAGCGGTCAAGTCCGGTGAGATCTTTTATAATCTCTCCGGTATCTGCGTCCTTGAGTACAGTTCCGGGAGGAACAGGTATTTCCATGTCCTCTCCGTTTCTTCCGTAACAGCGTGCACCGCTGCCGTTCTTTCCGTTTTCAGCACGGAAAGATCTGATTATCTTCAGATGAGCCAAGGTCCTGAGGTTG
>DBVL01000050.1:21999-22447 GCA_002308475.1 Spirochaetales bacterium UBA1265
CCGCGGCCGCCGTCACCGCCGTCCGGGCCTCCCTTGGGAACAAATTTTTCCCTACGGAATGAGACACAACCATTGCCCCCGTTTCCGGAGGCAATGTCGATATAGGTTTCATCTGAAAAACCGAACATAGATTATAAAACTTGCTTATTCAGCTGAGACAATTGAAACGTAGCTGCGGTTATTTCTTGAATAGAAATTAACCTTTCCAGCTGCCTTGGCAAAGAGTGTGTAGTCAGAACCGAGTCCAACGTTTTCACCCGGGTGAATCTTTGTTCCATGCTGGCGCATGATGATCTCACCGGCCTTAACAACCTGTCCGCCGTAACGCTTTACGCCTAAACGCTGCGCATTAGAGTCTCTTCCGTTCTTTGATGAACCACCACCTTTATGATGAGCCATTGATTGCCTCCTTAAGCGTTAATGCTGTCAATCTTGAGAACTGAATACT
>DBVL01000069.1 GCA_002308475.1 Spirochaetales bacterium UBA1265
TTTGTGGCAAAAACAACCTTCATCTTACCTTTCTCAGTCTCTTCAAAAACCTGTTCCTGTTCTTCCTTATTCAGTCTTCCATATAGAGGATAAATCTGCAGATGCTCATGGTCACAGTATTCATAAACACTGCTTATACAGGTTTTTATGTCCGCCTCCCCAGGAAGAAACACAAGAGTGTCCTGATTATCCTTATAACCTGTGGCTTTGAATCTCTTCAAAAGCTGGTTGATTATCTGACAGATGGAGTGGGGCAGTTCATCATTATTCTCACTTTTCGGCAAAGGATAGTACTTGATGTCAACATTGAAGACCCTTGTCTTTATGGAGATTACAGGAGCATTTCTTCCGTTTTTATCAGCAAAGAATGTAGAGAAAATCCTGGTGTTGATTGTGGCAGAAGAGATAATCACCTTGAAAGAAGGTCTCTGAACACAGATCTGCTTGAGCAAACCAAGTATGAAATCTATGTTCAGACTTCTCTCATGGGCTTCATCCACCATTACCACACTGTACTTTGAGAGAAGAGGGTCGGCCTTCATCTCCTGAAGAAGCATGCCGTCTGTAAGAACCTTGATCCTTGTATCTGCATCTGTAGTGTCATAGAAGCGCATCTTATAGCCACAGTATGTGGGGGGAAGGTTTTCAGAAGCTATCTGAGTCTTTATATATTCGCAGACAGAGAGTGCAGCTATACGCCTAGGCTGTGTTATACCTATGACACCATCTTGGGAATAGCCTGCCTCGTGAAGTATTACCGGAATCTGCGTAGTCTTTCCGCTTCCAGTAGGACTTTCAACTATAATCACCTGATTATTCTCAAGAGCCGCAACAATCTGTTCTCTGTTCTGCCAGACGGCCAGTTTTTTAGGATCTATCATTTAACCTTATCAACAAGCTCCTCCAGGGAAAGATTTTCATAGACATTTCTGGTTGCAATCTCTTTCACTGTAAATAGACCATTTTCATAATTTCTTACTACATAAGGAATATTGTTTGCTTCTGCATAAGCATACTGCATACCAGCTCCCTTGTCTCCACAATAACAGTCAACCATAAGGGAGGCGTTTCTTAGTGCTTCAGCAGCCGGAAGCTGGGAGAAGGACGGGCTCTTAAGAATAAGAATATCAGCATATCTTGAATTCCTGACTATCTCACTTCCTGTCTCTTCAAGTGCGGCAAGAAGCCGGTCCAGACCTATGCAGGAACCAACACCGGGCAGGCTGTCTCTATGATAGAGACCTGTAAGATTGTTGTACCGTCCTCCGGAGCAAATGGAGCCAATCTGGGGCATTTTCTCCAGAAGAGTCTCATAGACTATACCGGTGTAGTAATCAAGTCCGCGTGTAATGGATGTATCAAGCAAAAAGTCTTCTTGTATACCACACTGCTTCATCATGGAATACAGCTCATTTAATCTGATTATCTCTTCTGAATCAGAACCAAGAATATCTGAGAGCAAGGAAAGGGTTTCTCCAAATTCATTCTTAGGAAGAGATATGAAGGTCTTCACAGCCTGTATATCTGAATCTGTTAATCCTTCATCCTTAAGAAGGGTTATAACGTTTTCCAGTCCTATCTTGTTAAGTTTGTCTATGGCTCTCAGAACAGAGTCCAACTTGCCTGTTATTCCATTCTTGTTCAGATAGCTGTTGAGTAAGCCCCTATGAGAAACCAGAACCTTGAAAGAACCAACATTCATAGTCTTCAGACAGGTGTGGATGAGAAGAAGAATCTCAAAGTCAGACTGAGAGTTGTCAGCACCTATAATATCAAAGTCGCACTGAAGAAACTCTCTGTAGCGGCCTTTCTGTGGCTTTTCACCTCGCCACACCTTGGCTATATGGTATCTTTTGAAAGGGAATTTAAGCTGTCCATAGTTTGCAGATACATATCTAGCAAGAGGAACGGTAAGATCAAAACGAAGTGCAACATCTCTGTTACCATTGTCCTGAAAACGGAACATCTGTTTATCTGTTTCTCCGCCACCTTTTCCAAGGAGGACCTCACTGTATTCAAGACAAGGTGTATCTATAGGAACAAATCCAAAGCTTCTGAATATATTCTGAATTTTTGAAATCAGGTTCTGTCTTACTATTTCCTGTGACGGAAGACTGTCTCTGAAACCTTTCAGTACTTTTGGCTCAATCATATTCACTCCATCATGTTGAATTTTTGCAAATATTATGACATAACAATTCTATAGTAATTTGTAGGATTTATGAAAGTAAGATATAAGAATTTGAACGGAAAACTGAAAGCAGTTTCCCGCGTATATACGGAAGACGAGCATTCTCTGGATTTCAGCAAGATAGACCCTTTGGCTGTAAAGATTGTCAGACAGCTGCAGGACTCAGGTTATGAGGCATATATAGTCGGTGGAGCAGTGAGAGATATTCTTCTCGGACGTAGTCCTAAGGACTTTGATATAGTCACGGATGCTTCTCCACGGCAGGTTCATAAGATATTCAGGAACTCACGCCTGATAGGACATAGATTCAGAATAGTACATGTGTTTTTTACAAATAAGATATTTGAGGTGTCCACATTCAGAAGTACAGCAGAACACTCAGATTATTCAGACAATAACTTTGGAACCATTGATGAAGATGCGTCCAGAAGAGATTTTTCCATCAACAGTCTCTACTATAATCCAATTGACAGGACTATAACGGATTTCAACAGATCTTTGAATGATCTCAAGAACAGGAGAATCAGATCTCTAATCCCACTGAATAAGACCTTTATTGAGGATCCTGTTAGAATGCTGAGGGCTGTTAAACTTGCCGCTCTTACAGGCTTTTCAATGACCTTATCTCTTCGTATGGCCATAAAAAAGTATGCATTCATGCTTGAATCCATTAGTTCTTCACGTCTTACTGAAGAATTGAACAAGATTCTTGGCAGTGGTTGCAGTGAGAAGATTATCAGAGACCTGCAGAAATACGGTCTTCTGGTATATATACTTCCCTGTATCTCCGTATATGTAAGATATCATCATTTATATGATTCTCTCCGTATTCTGGATTCTAAGGTAAATGAGATGAAGAGTAAGGGTGAAGATGTCCCTATGTCACTTATGTACTACAGACTTACCGCCCCCTTTGTCACTGATAGTGCTCCAGAACTCTCAAATGAGGAAGTGTTTAAGGAAATCTTCCGACAGATGAAGGTTCTTGTAAGTCCAAATACTCCTCCGAACCATGAGATAGAGAAGGCTGCTGAGCAGTATATGACTGATAATGGCTTTACTTTAAAACGCCGTAATAAAAAGGAATCTCAGAGAGGCGGAAAGAGTCAGAGTAAAAACGCCAGAAAGGCCAGGAACAGAGCCTTTTATATGAAAAGAAATAAAACAGCTACTCCCAAATCTGTACAATCAAGTCCACAGAGTTGATCATGATTCCACCGTATTTTTCCAGAGAATCTGAGATGTACTCCTGAAACTCGGGAATTCTCTTACTGTCAATCCCGACCGGGGTTCTTAAGGTTATGATCAGATTATAGCCGTCTTTTGTATTTGTAAATTTCACATCTTCAACCTTAAGGATGTTCTCATACTCATATAGGCAGTGTTTGACCATCTGTTTGATTGCGGCCTCAGATATACTGCTTTTCTCAAGTTTACTGAATTCAGGTTTTACAAGGGTATTTTCCGAAACATCTATTTTGTTTCCTCTGATTCTGCGTATTCCGGTCTTGATTCCGTCATAGACTATACTGGGATAACTTCTGGCTATCTGCAACGGGGCAACAGGAATGACATGTTTGCCTTCAGTGTATCTGATCCTCATGGCAGTATTTATATCATCTTCAGTAGCAATATCTTCTATATGAATGATCTTTTTCGGTTCCGGAAGATTGAGTCTTGAAGCAATCTTTACGACCATATTCTCAGAAGTTCCTATTATGAGAATTTTTCGGAATCTTTCTTTTGAAAGAGCCTGTATAACTGAATTCTGATGTGCAGGATCTTGGAAAAGAGCACTTTTCACTGCACCTATGAAACTGGATTCCTGTTTGGCGCTCTTGCCTACAACTATCTTGTTTCCTTTGATAAGAAGTCCATCATCTATAATCAGAGGTATATGATAAGTCTTTGCAACAGACTGAGCCCTGAAGCTTTTTCCAGAGCCACTTCTACCTACCAGGCCATAGACCTTCACCGGCAGATTTGATAGAAGAGAAGCAAATAAACCCTGTTTCATGGTTTTAATAATAATTGTTTTAATGTAATATTGAAAGTGATTTGTTAATTTCAGAGGAATCAGATGAAACTTATTCTTGGAGCATACAGCCAGTTACCGCAAGGAACCTCGGATGAAGAATTCGAGGCTTTGCTCAGTCATCAGCTAAGTCCTCTTCTTACAACAATTTATAACAATCCCGACTATAAAGTTGTTCTGAAACTGGGAAACAATGAGTTTGAATGGTTTGAGAAGCATCATCCTGAGATAAACATGCTTATTCATAATCTTGCAAACAAGAATCAGCTTGAGCTTTTGAGTTCCACATATAAAGATGCTGTTTTCAGTCTTATACCTACACATGAATTTGCCAATCAGATTGAAAAATCAACAACATATATCAGGAAAAAGATAGGAAAGAGGCCAAGAGGTCTTTGGTGTCCATTCCAGATATTCAAGACTTCCTTGGTTTCTGTTATGGATCTCAGTTCATTGGACTACATAATGATTTCCCAGTATTCGAGCACTCAGAATTCTGTTCTATACAATAAGCCGTTTATCATGAACGAATTGGGCAAGAGGACTGTTGTTTTTCCATTTAATGATAAAGTAAGCAAGGAGATAGCTGAAGCTTACAGAACAAAAGACAGCTCTGAACATTTTCTGTCCTCTATCAGGAAAATAGTTAAGAATGCCATGCCCTCATTCTCTACAGTCATGATCAACATGAACCAGCTGATGTATTGTCAGGAGAATTCAGAGATTTTCAACATCTTGCTGAGTGCAGGAGGGAAGGGTTGTATGCTTCCATCTGAATATCTTGAAAACCACCCTGTCAGTACAGGTTTTTACTTTCCTGACGGACTATATGGCAGAGATATAAATGCCACAGGTCTTAATTCACTTTCTCATAACATTCTGAAAGACCCGTATCTTACCAAGACCTTCAATACGGTTAACTCATTAAGGGAAATAGTAAAATCCTATAAAAAGAATTCAAGTGCAAGAACAAATCTTGATTACCATTTCATACGCTGTGAATCAGGTTTTTCCTACATGCCTGCGTACCGGTATAATTCTGATTCCAAGAGATATGTAAACAGGAATTTTGCCCAGATTTTCAATATTCTTTATCAGAGTCCATCCCAGACCATACCTGTGGAACTATATGAAGATTCCTCATACATTCCTTCAAAGCTAGTCATTCAGAAAGGTTTTGCAGCTCTTTTGAGTCAGAGAGGCTCAAGTATAAACCTCTTTACTGTGAACATGGCAGATGTGAATCTTGTCATGCATAATGGTCCTGGACTTTATTCGGATATGATAAGAAACACAACCACTGATAAAGTTGTAGATCTTGGAAGCAAGGTCTTTGAATGCAAGAAATCTGATAAGAAAATTTTTGACTATGTTTTTTCCACAACAGTGGATATTGATGATAACAAGATTTATCTTGAAAAGCATTTCAGATTCAGACAGTATTCTTTCGTAGTCGAGTATCTTGTTGAGAATACAGGAAAGGGCAGTGTCTCAAATCTTACTCTTGAATCACTTCTGAACATTTCCATGCCAGAAAGAACACCTCTGACATACATAAGTACTGATAATCCACTTCAGAAAGCAAAACAGTTTACACTTTCTGACAAAAGCGTTCCTCTTACAGTATCTATAATGAATGATTTTGATACTGAATACAGCACAAAAGAAATAGACCACAACTGTGAAACCTATCTTGGAGAGAAAGTGTTTTATCAGTACACTCAGATTAAATTTAAAAAACAGCTAGACATGAAAGCCGGAGAAAAGATTTCATTCTCATCAGTTTTCAGAGTTGACGCGAATAGAAGGAGATAATTATGACACTTGAAAACAGAGCTTTACTTGAGCAGCTCAAAACCGAATCCCAAGCAATCTGGAGGGGACTTTGACCCTGAGGGTCTGAAATCAAAACTCTCCGAACTTGAAAAACAAACACTTGAAGAAGGATTCTGGAACGACAAAAACCGTGCAGATTCCGTTTTCTCACAGATGAACGCAATCAAGGATATAGTCATTCCTTTTGAAAAGCTTCTTTCAGATATTGATGAGACCTATGATTTGATAGCCCTCTACGAAGAGGAAGATGACAACAATCCTGATTATGCAGCAGAAGTAGATGAAAGGATTCTTCAGCTTGATAAGGACTTCAAGGTTCTCAAGCTCAAGACTCTTTTAAATGGCAAATATGATAAGGGAGATGTGTTTCTTACCATCCATGCAGGAGCAGGAGGAACTGAGGCCTGTGACTGGACTGGTATGCTTATGCGCATGTACCTCAGATGGTGTGAAAAACACAAATTCAAGACTGAGATCCTGGATATGCTTGAAGATGAGGGTGGCTACAAGAGCGTTACCATTCAGGTTTCCGGGCCATATGCCTTCGGATATCTGAAAGGAGAAGCTGGAGTTCACAGGCTTGTAAGAATCTCTCCCTTTGACTCAAACGCCAGAAGACACACTTCTTTCTCCGCTGTATATGCCTCTCCTGTAGTTGAGGACAATATTGATATTGAGATCAAGAGTGAGGATATCCGTATAGACACATACCGTGCAGGTGGAGCAGGTGGACAGCACGTCAACAAGACTGACTCAGCTGTAAGAATAACCCATTTCCCAACAGGTATAGTTGTACAGTGTCAGAATGAGAGATCCCAGCAGATGAACAAAGAGTTCTGTTTCAAGATGCTGAGAAGCCGTCT
>DBVL01000137.1:0-2057 GCA_002308475.1 Spirochaetales bacterium UBA1265
GGTCTTCATCAGAATGCTTCTATCCAACAGCAAAACAGCCAAGGCAATGCCCATAACCGCGTACGGCCAAATCTCCGTTCTGGTCACTATCACTGCCAACACCAGCACAAACAGTACCGGATAGATTTTCCGCCTCAGATTGCTTGTTCCTGATTCTTCATTGGTTGAGTTTGCACCTTCGGAGAACTGTAGTTGCCCCTTCTCTTTCCTGAGAAGAATGCTTATGAAGATGACCAACAGAAGTCCTGAAAACGCACACAAAGGCAACATGTGAAGAATGAATACAGGAGTGCTGACACCGAACCGTCCGTACAGAAAGAGGTTCTGTGGGCTTCCGAACGGCATAAGCATGGACCCGCGGACTGCAGCAATATTCTCCAGTGCAATAACTGGCAGAATAAAACGCTCCTTTCCAGCCTGCCGCAAGAGCGTGATGGTCAGCGGTACAAAAATAATGAGAGACACATCGTTTGTAACGAACATAGAAGTGAAGAAAACGCCAAAAACCAGAAACATCACCAGAGCCTTCATAGTGTTGAAGTGCGTGGAAAACCTGATAAGTGGTTCAAAAACGTTCTCTTTCTTAAAACCCTCAAGCACTGTCAGCATCATGAAAAGCGTTCCGAGCGTGCGCCAATCTATCTTCTTCAGCAGGTCAGCTGAGGGAGGTGTTATAACCAATGCCGCTACCGCTGCCACTATGGACACGGTGAGCATCATCTCTTTTTTTAGAAAACTTATTATCTTCTGCATGACTCCAAAGCGTAATGCATTTTGAAAATAAAAAAAATCCTTGCCTGCAAATAGCAAACAAGGATTGGATTGTGCTTATTGAACATTAAAATCAATATGTAGTGTCATAAATATTCATAAATATAAACAGTATAGATTTCTCCACTGTTGACGGGTGTTGTCAGCAATATAGAGTACATTGCTTTATCCTCAGTAACTGCTACACGTAACCCAGCTTCATCTAAAAACCATGCCTGATCATTTTCAGCGAACAAAGTCCACTCAAAAGAATCGCTTCCCTTCTTTGTATTAATAGAGAATCCCTTGTTCACAAGATCTCCCCATGTGGCACAGCCTTCAGGAATCTCCTTAACTGCTGTTTTTGATCCATCGCTAAAAGTCCAGGTGTCTACATTACTTTCAATTTCCAGTGTAATGGTTTTCTTATCAGCCATGTCCGCATTAACATCACCATTACATGCAGTGAATACGCTGAGAACAAGCACTGCAAAAAGTGCAATAATCATTGTTTTCTTCATTTAACGCCTCCTCAGAAGTTGTAGCTTACGCCCAGAACGGGAAGAATTCTGTAGTTTACGTAGTTAACTGAATCCTTCTTTGCAAAACCGAATGAACCCTTGCATCCGAGCAGGATCTCAAGACTGTCATTCAGAGCATAGGAAGCATCAAGACCAGCTACCAGTGTAAAAGTCTCTGAAACCTTACCATTATAGATGAGTGTATCTGTTCCTACATCTGCACTTGCTGAACATGCAAACTGGTCATTGAAAGCATATTTGTAGCTCACTCCTGCAAAGGCAAGAACATTTGTGAATGCAGGCTTACCTTCTGGCATAAGAAATGTGTGCCAAGCAAGACCTGCTTCTGCATAAAGACCACCTGTAAGCTTGTGCTGATAAGCTGCCTCAAGACCGAATCCATACTTGGAGTAAACAGAAGCCTGTCCTTCGGCTGAGGATGATGAAATCTGGAATCCGTAAGGAACTGCAGAAACTTTAACTGAATTATCAGCTGCAAATACTGCGCTTACACAGATAAGAGCAACCAATACCAATACGATTGATTTCTTCAAGGTATTCCTCCGATAAAAAATGTCTGTTCAAATATATTTTCGCCTTAACCAGTTGTCAAGCACAGTTTCTTCCCCGGAATTGCATAGCTCTCCGCCCTTGATTATCATCCCAGAGCAACATCCAGCGCCATCATAAGGCTGAATCCGATTGAGAAGGCTATTACTCCCACATTGGAGTGCTTGCCTTCTGACATTTCGGGAATCAATTCTTCCACAACAACGTAAATCATTG
>DBVL01000137.1:2074-2195 GCA_002308475.1 Spirochaetales bacterium UBA1265
GGGCACAACCTGCGATGCTATAACCAGCGTCAGAACGCCGAATATTGGTTCCACCACTCCGGTGAGAGTTCCCAGAAGAAATGCCTTTGACTTTTTCTTTCCCTCGGCATAAAGCGGCATT
>DBVL01000137.1:2327-5964 GCA_002308475.1 Spirochaetales bacterium UBA1265
TGAAGCGTGACGGCAAGAACCATCATAGTTGTACGGGAAAGATGCGTCCGGGGACCTTCTTTTTCGTTTGTCCCTACGTGAAGATGGGGAGTGGCCCTATCCAGGAACAGGAGGAAAAGGATTCCAATCCAAAAACCTGCAAACGCAGGAACAAAGGCCAGCCTCCCCTTGTCAGCCGATTGGGCTATAGCGGGAACCAGAAGGCTCCATATAGAAGCGGCAACCATGACTCCGGCAGCAAAGCCTGAAAGGGCACGTTCAACGGAAGGTCTGATGTTCCTCTTCAGAAGAAACACCAGAGCCGAACCTGCAGTTGTTCCTATAAACGGAATAATCAGAATAAGGGCAATTTTTTCCATGGCTGTTAACATATGATTACTCTCTGTTTTTTTCAACCCTTTTCGTGCTACAGTATTCAATATGGATGTAAAACAGATCAGAAGAAAACTCCAGGGCTCTGTTCCTCGCATAGGTATGAGGATAATCAAAACCGCCGTGGGTGTTTTCATCTGCTTTGTAGTAAACTACTTTCGCGGATTCGGAGCGGACAATATGACGGTTGATGCCGCAATCACAGCCGTCATCTGTATGCAGCAGACCTTCAAGGATACCAAGACAAGCGCGTTGAACCGGTTTGCAGGAACTCTTACCGGTGCCGTCTGGGGTTTTATCTTCCTCGCCCTGCTCACCTCCGTCTCTTCCTCAATCCACATTCTGCTCAGCTATGGCATAGTTGCTCTGGGAGTAATTGTGGTCATCTACACCACGGTTCTGTTCCAAAAGGCAGAAACAGCAGCTCTCTCAACTATTGTCTTTCTCTGCGTAGCGGCCTCATTCAGCGCGGTTACAGACCCGTTCGCAGCCTCCTTTGCAAGATTCATAGATGTTGCTCTGGGTACAATCGTGGCCTTCCTGGTGAATCTGATGAGGCTTCCAAGAAAAAAGAACAAGGACTGTCTGTTCTTTGTCAGGACAAAGGATCTGGCTCCTGACACTTTCAAACCGGCATCTTCTTCGGTTATCTACCAGTTGAAAACCCTTTACAGCAAAGGTGCCAAAGTCTGCCTCATATCTGACCACGCTCCTGCCTTCATATCAATGCAGATCAGCTCTATAAGCCCCACAGTCCCTCAGATTGTAATGGACGGAGCAGCAATCTACGATGCTTCGGAGGACAACTACCTCTGGAAGTATCCCTTCGGTGCAGAGAAGACGCGTCAGCTTAAGGATTATCTGGATTCCATAGGATGCAACTACTTCATTACCACAGTTCACAGGGACAAGACCTGCCTGTTCCACTTCGGAAAGGAGTTCAACGAGCAGGAGCAGAAATCGTACGAGAACCTGAAGAAATCGCCGTACAGGCGCTACATGAGAGAAGACATGTTCAATGAGGCGGAGGCTGTGAGCGCCAAGATTGTCAACAGCCCCGAGGCAATCACAAAACTGGAGAACAGTCTTTTCACCCTTCTCCCGGCAGATTCCTTCCGAATTGTCCGCCGCTCCGACCACATCTACATCTACGATGCCGGGTGCACTCTTGAAACGGCCAAGGATCAGCTTCTGACCATTCTCAACGGACATGGAAAACTGACTCCCGTAGACGTCTTCCTTCCTGATGGCTACAAATACAGAAACGATGCCCTTCATGTTCTGAAAATGGTCGAGCGCAAGTTCGAAAGAATAGGATTCTGAGTCAGCTCAAGTCTTTGATTGTCTGTTCCGTATTCGTGTATTCTCATATCAAGCATCAAAAAGAAGAATAAAAAATCCTTGCCTGCAATCAGCAAACAAGGATTGGAAATAACAAGTTAATATTAATTAACCGCTGTTTTGTACTGATTCTCCAAATCTAAATTGCCCTCGTTATTTTTATTTAGAGTACCTTGGTATACTATCTAAAAAATCTGCAGCTATTTAGTCTGTTATTTGCGGCCAATAATAACCGAATTCTGTCTTTCAAGACTTACCTCTGGTCTCTTGTAAGCAGTCAAGAGGAAGATTATAAGACAAACAATTGCCGCAATTATGCCACCAACATAGGAAATGGTTGTACCGGTTGCACCTCTTGCACCCAAGTTGAAGCATTCAGGAGCATAGAGAAGATATGTGGCTGAGACCGCTGACATGAAGGTTGCAGGAACCACACATATCCAGGCACGAGCCTTTGTCTCATAGTTTGTTGCAAGATACACAGCACCAGCCCAAAGAACTATCATTGCAAGAGTCTGGTTCGACCAAGAGAAGTAGCGCCAGATTACACTGTAGTTGATGAATGATATTCCATAGCCGATCAAGAGGATAGGAACCGCAACCCCAAGACGTACAGAAACCTTTCTTTCATCCAGCTTGAACCAGTCAAAGATTGTCATTCTGGCACTGCGGAAAGCAGTATCTCCAGAGGTAATTGGGCAGACAATCACACCCAGAAGAGCTATTGGACCACCAATCTTTCCCAAGAGGGCCACACACATATCGTAGACAGAATTGGAGTTTCCGCCACCTATAGCCTTAAGAGCCATGAGACCTGTTCCAGCTCCATCCTTGTTGTAATAGAAAGTAACAGCGGCACTTGCCCAGATAAGGGCAATGATACCTTCAGCAACCATAGCACCATAGAAGATCTTTCTGCCTTCTCTTTCGCTCTTTATACAACGGGAAACAATTGGGGATTGAGTTGCATGGAAGCCGGAAATAGCGCCACAGGCAACAGTGATGAACATCAAAGGCCAGATTGGCTTTACACCAGTTCCATCCACATTTCCCGGATAGAGATTCTTAAATGAAAACTCCATCATTGGTCTTGTACCTACATTTGCCAAAGTTCCCACTATGATTCCAACTGCCATCAAGATCAACAGGACACCAAAGACTGGATATACCTTTCCTATTATCTTATCAATTGGAAGCAGTGTTGCCAGGAAGTAGTAGCACAGGATGATTATTGTCCAGAGCTTAACATCTAGCCACTCTGGAGTAAGACGGGCAAGGAGACCCGCAGGGCCGACCATGAAGACAACACCTACTAGTGTCAGAAGGACCACAGAGAAGACTCTCATAACATTGTGCATTATTGGTCCCAGGTACTTACCAGTAACTTCAGAAATTGAAGCCCCATCATTTCTCTCTGAAAGCATACCAGCCATGAAGTCGTGTACAGCTCCAGCCAATATGGTTCCAAGAACAATCCAAATATAGACGCTAGGGCCCCACAATGCTCCGGAGATTGCCCCGAAGATTGGTCCAAGACCTGCAATATTCAACAGCTGAATCAAAAATGCCTTCGTAGTTGAAATTGGAACATAGTCAACTCCATCCGGATTTGCAATGGCAGGAGTTGGCTTGTCGCTTGGCTTGAAAAGCTTTTCGACCAAAGCCCCGTAAACAATGTAGCCGATTATCAGGACGGCCAATGCAACGAAGAATGATACCATAAACACCTCCTGTCGAAATTAATGACACCTATAGGCTAAGCTTTATTTCATTTGTTGTCAAAAGCCCTTCCTATAACTGACAGTGGTGAGGCTTCTAGCATGCCCAGATGACCGTTTCACTTATTCGGCAAACCGTTTACAATTGCTGCATACTGCTCCTCCGGAATCATGGGGGAGCATATCTCAGAGAGCAAGGAGGCCTG
>DBVL01000137.1:6093-10712 GCA_002308475.1 Spirochaetales bacterium UBA1265
GCCACAGCAGGTTCAAAGTTGTGCTTGCTGTTGGGAAACCCACAGCCACAGATCATCAGGTATCGCAAGTGGGAGAAGTCCGCCTGACCCACGTGCTCATACCTCTCTCCAACCTTCTGCATTCTCATGTTTGAAAGAGGAAGTGTCCTATCCAGAAGAGCCTTAAGTGGTGCGGGCATACCGTAACAGTACAGAGGGAAACTCCAAATTAGGAGATCACTTGCCAGAATCTCTTTCAAAATCTCACGCATATCATCGTCATGGATGCAGGTCCCACCGTTTCTCATACAGGAAAAACAGCCGGAACAGTACTCTATGTGTTTATCAGAGACATGAACAGTATGGATTTCCAGATCTTCAACCTCACCCATCCCATGCAGAAAGGCTTTGGTCATCCGTAAAGTGTCACTATGATCCCGTTTGGGACTTCCATTAAGAACAAGAATCTTCATTATTTTTTCTTCGGTGTCTTATACCGCTCCTCAATCTCTTCCACCGCCTTCTTCATCTTTGCCATAAATGATTCCTCAGACATGAGGGCTATCCCCTGATCATCAGAGAGAACAACCAACCTCTGTCCCTTGGCAAGTCCAAAGATGTCCCTTGCACCTTTTGGAATTACAATCTGCCCTCTTTCACCAATTACAACCGAGCCCCAGATGTTCTTCCCTCTCGGAGCAGGAGGAATCATTCCTACGCCATCAAGAGGTTCAGTATTTACCAGATTGTCAATTGTTGTTCCGTACAACTGCGCAAGAAGACCGCACTTCTCAACATCAGGGATTGTGTTCCCCGTTTCCCATTTTGCATATGCCTGACGGGAAATCCCTATCTTCTCAGAAACAGTTTCCTGAGAATAACCATGAATATTCCTAAGCAAGACAAGATTATCCTTCAACAACTGCAACTCCCTCACAGATTTATCTGTTCAAAGCTTCTGCAAGCTTTTTTATAGGATAATACAGTCATGAAAAAAAAGATAATCATTCCTGAAATCAAAAGAAGAATCTGGACTGAAAGACCCTCTGTGCCAAAGGCGTTCACAACTTCAAGTCCAGGCACATGATGCATTGCTTCAGCGACAAAGATTACCAGAAAAGCAGAGATTACGAACAAAACAAAAGGTCGTGCGAACTTGTATGCGGTCTTGAAGAACCCACCTAGGAAGACCCAGTTGAAGAGGCCGAAAATTACACAGGCAATACCAAGAGCAAAGAGGTTGGCATTCATCAGTGCATTGGTACGGTAAAAATCTGCCTTTGAGAAAACTGTCATGCGAAAGACAACACAAAGAGCCATCAGAAGGACAGCAAAGCCTTCAATCATACAGACAAAAAGGTATTTGCCTTTAACCACATCCTTCTTTGCTATGGGAAGCAACGCTGAAAACAGAATATCGTTCGCCTCCCTGGCGCTTTGGAAGCTCTGGAACAACCCTAGAGAGACAAAGAAGGCTCCGCAAAGAACAGGATAGCCAGGAAGCAGGAACATAAAGGAAAACAGAACAAACAGATATGTGAGAGCTGAAGCACTCAG
This sequence comes from Spirochaetales bacterium UBA1265, assembly GCA_002308475.1. Lineage (GTDB taxonomy): Bacteria > Spirochaetota > Spirochaetia > Sphaerochaetales > Sphaerochaetaceae > UBA1265. The sequence goes on from DBVL01000137.1 coordinate 7,630, forward strand.
CCTCATTTCTTTTCTTAATATGTTACGCATGATTGTCCCTCCTTTCCAGACGAAGAAATGTGTCTTCAAGGCTCTCGGATCCCTGAGAGAAGCGTTGAGCAAACTCTGCTTTTGCAGATGCACCTCTGATCCTTCCTCCAGAGATGTAGATTATGTCATCTGCACATTTTTCTATATCTGAAATGATATGTGTTGAGAAAAAAACACATACTCCTTCATTTCTGAGTTCTGTGAAAACATCCAATATTACATTTCTGGAGAACGGATCAAGACCGCTTGTAGGCTCATCAAGGATGAGCACCTCTGCCCTGTGTGAAAGAGCCAGCATAAGATTTACCTTAACTTTCATTCCCTCAGACAGTTCAAGAGGGGTTTTACCTTCGTCAATGGAGAAATAATCAAGATATTTTCTGTAGAGTGACTCATCCCAACAGTCATAGAACCGTTTTACAGTATCAACAATCTCCCGAATTCTTTTCCTCGGATACCAGCTTACCGTACCAGTAGAATAGCCTATTCGTCTTTTTATCTCAGCCTCGTTGCCTTCAAGAGATTTACCAAAATAAGAAACAGTACCACAATCAGGATGAATCAGGTTCAACATGGACTTGATGGTTGTTGTCTTCCCCGCTCCGTTTCTTCCTATGAAACCGGCAATTCTTCCTTCCTCAAGGTTGAAAGACACGTCCTTCAGCTCAAATGATGGATACCTTTTCTCAAGGTTCTGAACTTCCACAATGGCCATAATCACCTCAAAAATATGATTTGTCTGATTATTGTGAAATATGGTTGCACGGATTTCCACCAACCGCAGATAACATAAATCTTTGTTTATTGTAAAGTTTGGTTGCCTCAGTCCTGTTACCACACCGCTGTGAAAGCAATGTTTACTGATTTGAAATAATGTCTGCCCAAAACTTGCAGAATCCATACACCGTATGTAGAATCTTAGAAACAATTAAAAAGGAAGGGAATTCAAGGAAGAAATCCATAATAAGAATCCTGTCAGTCATGCTTACCTGTCTTTTGATTTTCTGCGCCTGTAGTCAGGAGCCTTCCTCAGCAGATAAAATCAACTTTCGCAGTGAAATAGATGTACTTCTAAAAAACAGCAAAAAAACAATCACAAACACATACAAATCAGATTTCTTCCGTGAAGATGCCCGTTCCTTTGATAAAAATCTGGCTCTTCTATCCTACGCTCTTGCTGCCTCAACCTCAGGGGAAAACGCTGTGCAGACACTCAACACCATGAGGTTTGGGAATCTTGAACAGCATTGGAATGACGAGGAGCATATTAACGGTTGCTCCTATGTCATAGGCCATAGGAAAGTGGATGACCACGAGTTGGTTGCCGTCTATATAAAAGGAATAGGCTACAGCGTTGAATGGGCCGGAAACATGACAATAGGAGAATCCGGAAATCATGAGGGATTTGAAACAGCTGCAACGGAAGTTTACTCTGCTCTCAAGGAATACTTGGAACAGTATTGCCCACAGGGAAATCTCAAACTATGGATTACCGGTTACTCCCGTGCCGCTGCCCTTTCAGATGTCCTTGCAGTGAAAATAATCAGTAATGGTGAAGTGGAAGTAAGCCAGAAAGACCTCTTTGTATATGCCTTCGAGCCTCCCGCATCTGTTTCATCAGATACTGTAAACAATGAAGAATATACATGCATTCACAATATTTTTGTTGAATCGGATATTGTTGCCTCCATACCGCCGACCATAGAGTCTGCAGACTATGGTCTGTGCAGACCCGGAGTTGATTTGAAAATGGATGTCACTGTAGATGGTTTGGAAGACTCTCTTCATAAGTATGTGGGCAAGGATGTAGACATGCCGGAATTCACTCCGGGAGATGGTTACACTGATCCTACTGAATTCCTTAAATACTTTTTAGAAGGATTGACGAGCGCCACAACGGATCCTGAAGCCGCAAGTCTTGAGAGCCGTGAAAAGTTCTACTCCACTATCCAGAGCCGCCTTTCCTATCTTGCAGAAGTTCTTATGAAAAACAACAGGGCAGGTATTGGGGCACTGACAGAGTTTATCAGCGAACACAAAGACGAGTTGGCATTAATCATCTTCAGATGGATTGGGGAGGATGGTTTCTATAATGATCTTGCTCCCTTACTTGACAGCTGCGGCACGGAATATGACACAGCAGAATTAAAGACTGCATGTTCCATTATCCCGAGCCTCTACAAGAACACAGATTTTGATATCTTCCTTTTGGGTTTTGTTGCAGATTCAAGTAAGGCAACTAATGCCATGTACACTGTCAGCTGCCATTATCCGGAAGTCTGCTACGCCCTTCTTAATGCTCAGGCATTTTGACCTTTTGCACACCCGAAGCATCAATCAATCCACCATGTGAGGTGTTCAATATCATAACACCTTTTCACCCTGGAAATTGAAGCAGCATTGATCATATATCTTGTCTCGTCTATAAGACGACAATTGCATCAAGAAGGCTGTTCATGTGGTTGGACAGGAAAGCGGGAAGTTGTTGCAAAAGCTGGTAAATTCCCTGCAGGTAGATGAGAATGATCAGTACTATTCCGGCCACAGGAATGAAGGCCAAGAAGATTCTGTCTGTGCTCTTTCTGTTGTAAGAGAAGAGCATAAGGATAGGAGCAAAGAGAATAAGGCCCACAGAATCTCCAAACCCGAGTTTGAGAATAACAGGTATGAAATTCTCCGTCTGGCTCACATCAACTCCAGACATGGTCACCTCTGCAAGAGTGAATGCAAAGTATATGAACAAGTCTATAAGCCCTGCAAGGAAAGAAGTCACAGAGGCATAGACTGAAAAATGAAGCGAGTTGCGGTTTGTCTGCAGGAACAGAAGGTACTCGTCGTAGCTGCGGCCGTTTCCGCAAAATTGCATTTCCCTTTTCTTAACGAACAGTGCCAGCATGATGAAAAGCATGAACGTCATGGGCGGTTTTACCGGAAGAAGAGGAAATGCCCAGATGGGGATTGGATAGTTCGAGCTGTGAGCAAGGTATTTGAGGTATATGGTCCCCACTTCATAGCCAATAGGGAGAACTGAGCAGAGACGGAACAGGATATGA
>DBVL01000137.1:10727-11294 GCA_002308475.1 Spirochaetales bacterium UBA1265
CCTGAATCATACCTGATGGCATCTGTTATCAGCCTTATGGCCTGGTCTCTGTTACCTGTAAGAACAGCCAGAAGGCCTACCCCGTAATGGTAGAAAACAATAAGGTACAAACTCCCGAAAAGCACAAGGAAAATAAGATTCAGAAAAATCTGTCTTGAGTATTTCTCGGTTCTTTTGAGAATAGCAGAAAAGTTTGCAACAAGCAGAAAAGGAAGAGCCATGCTTGACAGAAGAGAAACAATGCGTATGGGATTAGCAAATCTTATAGCAAGAGCCGGATTNNATAGTCTGTCCTATCTTCATAAGAAATGAAACCTGTGTGAATGCAAGACATATCCAGCCCATGATTCTGAATTCACGCTCGGAAAGTGGTCCTCTGTATTTGATATCTTCAAGCATTGAGATCTCATGCAGTTTTCTTTTCATGGTGAAGAATTNNTAACACATAAACGCTTTCAAATAAAGTTTTAGCATGTCATGGTCAACACCTAAGGCAAGCTTAATAAGATTTCCTGCTCATAACTAATATAAAACACTCGGAATCAGAACTTTTTCAATGAAATCTAC
>DBVL01000055.1 GCA_002308475.1 Spirochaetales bacterium UBA1265
TGATGTTTACAGGACAGCCTGACACGCAGGGTTTGTTCTTACAGTTAAGACATCTCTGAGCCTCTGCAATTGCTACTTCTTTTGTATATCCGAGGGCTACCTCGTCAAAATTCTTTCCTCTTGCTACCGCATCCTGTACGGGCATTTCATGCTTTTTAGGATCCAAAGCCATCAGCGGACCTCCTGCTTGTAAAGATTACAGATACCTTCGTGAGACTTGCGCTCAAAACCGAAATACATTCTTGAGCGGCTCATGGCCTCATCAAAGTCTACTTCGTAACCGTTGAAGTCAGGTCCGTCTACACAGGCGAACTTTGTAACGGGTTTGCCATCTTTGATAAGTGTCAGACGGCATCCGCCACACATTCCAGTTCCGTCAATCATTATCGGATTCATGGAAACTGTTACAGGAACACCGAAGGGCTTTGCTGTGAGGGTCACGAACTTCATCATAATCAGCGGTCCGATTGTGATGATCAGATCAAACTTCTCACCAGCCTCAAGCATTTCCTTCAAAGGAACAGTAACATTTCCGTGTCTGCCGTATGAGCCGTCATCACTCATGACAACAAGCTTGTTTGAGCAGGCTCTGAACTCATCCTCAAGAATAAGAAGATCTTTGTTTCTGAAGCCGATAATGCTTGTCACGTCTGCTCCGAGTCTGTGGAATTCCTGTGCTACTGGCATGGCAATTGCACAACCTACACCACCACCGACAATACAGACTTTCTTGATTCCCTCTGTTTCTGTAGGTCTTCCAAGAGGACCAACAAAATCCTGGAGTGAATCTCCCTGGTTCATGTGATTAAGCTTTTCCGTTGTCCCTCCGACAATCTGGAAAATAATCTTTACCGTACCTTCCTCAGGATCGGTTCCGGCAACTGTGAGAGGGATTCTTTCTCCTTCCTCGTCTGTGCGAAGAATGATGAACTGACCCGGCTTAGCCTTCTTTGCTACGAGCGGAGCAAGAATCTCCATCTGTGTGACAGTTGGATTCAATACTTTTTTTCTAACGATTTTGTACATTAACAAACCCTCATTATAAACAATGGAATTATTATATATATTTTTTTATCGTTTTGAAAAGAATTATATAGCGGAACTATGTTTAATTAGCTTTTTCACGGATTTCTCTGCCTCATAGATGACCTTATCCCTGTCAAGGGTGAGAAACTCTCCGTTCTCATAGAGTATTTTCCCGTCTACCATGGTCATGCAGACATCTGAAGCCTGTGCACTATATGTAAGAAGAGATGGAATATCAATGGCCGGATGCATGTGAGGAGCTTCCAGGCTTATGGCAGCCAGATCCGCACGGTTTCCAACCTCTATGCTTGAACAGTTATCGCGTCCCTGAGCCTTAGCTCCGTTGATTGTGGCCATTTTCAGAATCTCTTCCACCTTGATTGCAGTGGGATCCATAAGATATCCGTTATGGATTATTGACGCCGTATGCATCTCCTCAATCATATTCAGGTTGTTGTTACTTGCAGCGCCATCTGTACCAAGAGCCACGTTTATTCCCTTGTCCAGCATCTTTCTTATAGGAGCAAAGCCACTTCCAAGTTTGAGGTTGCTTTCAGGATTATGAACTACCGTAACGTTTTTCTCCTTGATGAGTCTCAAATCATCGTCTGTGCACCACACACAATGCGCTGCTATGGTAGGAATATCAAAGACTCCCATGTCATAAAACCATCTTGTTGGTGTGACGCCGTACTTCTTTATACACTCCTCATGTTCTTTTTTTGTTTCAGAAAGATGGAGGTGCATTCTGGCCCCTGGTGTGGATTTCAGCTCCTGGGCAAACTCACGGAGGAGACTCCAGGTGTTTGTATACTCTGCATGTATGGAAAAATCCACCTTAAGCCTTCCGTCATATTTTCCGTCAAACCTTTTAAACAGGTCAAAGGCCTCTATTCTTCTGGAATATGTCTTGTAGTCAGTGTTCTCATCAAAATTCTGCATGACGCGGGTAATGCTTGCCTTGATTCCACTTTCACCTACGGCTTTTGCCACGTAGGACGCATGCATATACATATCCGTAAAACTTGTTGTTCCACATGAGAGAGCCTCAAGGATGCTGAGGTTCATGCCACTCTCAAAGTCCTCATCCTCCATGCAGTCTTCAATAGGCCAGATCAGATGCAGCCAATCTTGAAGAGGAAGGGTGTTTCCTATTCCTCTCAGAAGGACCATGGCACTGTGCCCGTGGGCATTTACAAGCCCGGGGATTACAACTGATGAGCGGAGATTCTTAACACTGTCATACTTTTTCTCCGGCATGGCGGAGCCTATGTAATCTATGACAGGTCCTTCAACTCCTATCTTTGCATCCTTCAGGCATGTCAGTTCGCCGTTAACAGTAATCAGGGCAGCATAGCAATCAAGCAATACAGACATCTGTGCTCCTCAGACCAGTTTTAGAACATCTAAAGGATTGTCTATTGTTCCCGGATCTCCGGGGACAAAACCAAAGCCCCAGCTGGCTCTTATACAGTCACAACCGGCTTCCGCTGCTCCTTTTGCATCTATTTCAGTATCTCCTACAAGAACACAGTCCTCAGGTCTCAGGTTCATGAGTTCAAAACCCAGCCTCAGCACATCTGCCTTGGAATTTGTTCCTGCAAGATTCAATCCGAGAATATGATTAAAATACTTTAGGATTCCAAAGTGATCACACATTTCAGTTGCCAAATCCTCATTTTTCATAGTTGCAACAGCAAGAAGGTATCCCTTCTCTTTCAAGGCCTTGAGAACTTCAACAATCCCTGGGTAAAAAGAGGCCAAAAAACGCCCTTCCTTATGGTAATAGACCCTGTATTCGCGCACCAGAGCATCTAGTGTCTGCTTATCTTCCACTCCATATAGGATTCTGAAACAATCATGTAACGGGGGTCCGATAAAACGTCTTCTGTCTATGATTGGAACAGGTGGGAGTCCAACTTTTTCCATAGCATAGACACCTCCTGCGAATATTCCTTCAGAGGTGTCCATGAGAGTTCCGTCAAAATCAAAAAAGACTGCTTTGTATTTCATTATTTGTTTGTAATTATATCTGCCAGGCTCTGAGCCCTCTTCCACTGCCAGTCAGTGAAAGTTTTTCTTGAAATCTCCTGAGAGACAGCCTCAGAAAGTTTCTGGTCTCCATCAAATGTAACAAAGAGAATGTTCCAGGTTGTCTTCCGGGATGCAATCATAAGGGCAGCAGCGTGAATCTGGCGCTGTATTTTGGCCATGGGGTCATTCAAGGAAGAACAGACTATGACAGAGATATCTGTTTCAGGAATAGTGAACATCTTGTCCTTGCCGTCTATAACCCAAGCAAGTCTGGCCTGCTCAATTGTATATGATATATCTTTCAGGATGCCCTCATCCTGCTTCTTCAGATATGAGCGAACAAGTGAATTTGTGGGTAGCTTCTCAATTATATGTTTGCAGAGAGAGAACTTACCCTCATCAACATAAGGCTGTTCAGGCTCTTCGGGCTCATATTCCGGTTCTTCTTCTGTTACAGAAGACTCTTCAAGCTCTTCGAGTTCTTCGGGCTCTTCTTCAGACTCGTCTTCTGCTACAGATGCCTCTTCGATCTCCTCTGACTCGTCTTCTAACTCATCTTCGGACTCATCTTCTGCTACAGGGGTCTCTTCGAGTTCCTCTGGTTCTTCCACCAGCTCTTCTTCGGGCTCATCTTCTGTTACAGATTCCTCTTCCAACTCTTCCAGTTCTTCTTCCGGCTCGTCTTCTGTTACAGGAGTCTCTTCGAGCTCTTCGGGTTCATCTTCAAATTCAATAATCTCCTCGGGCTCTTCATTACCTGCTTCCAGATTCTCATAAACGGTATTTGCAGACTCAAGAGGCACAAAGATGGGACCGTCCACGTGCTTGTCCTCAACTTCAGGCTTCACTTCCTCAAGCGGAACAAACACAGGATCATGAGAACGGAGTCCAGCAGTCTCTGCTTCAAACTCCTCCACATCCTCTTCTTCCTCTATCTCATCAAAGATGTTAGGCTCTTCCGAATCCTGATAATCATAATAGACAGACTCTTCTTCGCCTTCAGATTCCTCCTCCTCTATTTCATCAAAAAGAGAAGAAGAGGAATAGAGCCCGGAATCATCATACTCTTCCTCATCAAGCGTTTCATCAGACTCTGTCTCATCATCATCAAACAGATAAGAAGACTCTGGCTCATCCTGAAGAAGATCTTTGTCATCATCTTCTGTCAGATAGTCATAGGTGCTTGGACCATTCAGTCCGTTTGATTCTCTGTTGTTCTCGAATTCGTTGACTGTCATAGATATTATTAAAACCTATTTGAGCCAAAAGGTGAATAAGTTTAATCAGAATAATAAACTCATGCTCCCGATTGATAATAAACCTATTTTTATTCATACTTGACCCATGTATTTCTGCATAAGTTGTATTTGCGGTAAAGAATCCCAGGCAAGAGACTCAATTGAAAAGTACCTTTCAGACAAACTGGAAGATGAATTTCTGGTCTGGTTTCCAACAAAAATAAACAAAGACAAGAAACAGGGAGTTTACACGGAACACAGTTTCCCCCTTTTCTCCGGTTACCTATTTGCCTACTGGGCAGGAGAAAACGAGAAAAACTTCCCTTTTTATGATGTAGAACGTATCCCGCAGGTAATCCGCTTTCTCAGATATGACAACGGCTCCAGAGCTCTTTTGGGAGAAGATCTGCGCTACGCTTCATGGATTCATGAGAACAAGGGAGAAATAAAGCCGTCAAAGGTGTTCTACAAGCAAGGAACCAGACTGAAGATAATCAGCGGACCGCTGAGAGGCTTTGACGGAAAGGTTGTAAAAGTAGACAAACACCACAGCCGCATAAGCCTGCGTTTTACTGTAGGAGAGACAACAACCGATATCAGCTTTTCAGTTGATTTTATTAAAGAGGGATCCTTAAATATCTGACTTTCTTACCTTATGGTACTCTTCAAGTCCGGCCTTGAGACATAAGCATGCCTCTTTCAGGTCCTCACAGTTGAGTACATAAGCAAGACGAACCTGGTTTCTTCCAAGATCCTTTGACTCATAGAACCCTTCAGCCGGAGCAAACATTACCGTCTTCTTGTCCATATTGAAATCTCTGAGCATGAAGATGGCAAAATCCTCAGCATTCTCAACAGGAAGTTCAGCAACAAGATAGAAAGCCCCATTCGGACGGCTTACCTTGACTCCGGGAATCTTCTTAAGCTCTGAGATGATGAAATTCCTTCTCTTCTCATATTCCTCCCTGACTCCTTCAATATAGCTGTCCGGAGCTGAAAGAGCTGCACAGGCCGCATACTGGTCAACAGACGGTGGGCAGAGCCTTGCCTGAGAGAGCTTGAGAGTCTCTTTTATGACACTTCTGTTTCTGGATACTATTGCACCTATTCTTGCTCCACACATGGAGAAACGCTTGGAGAAACTGTCTACACAGATAACCCTGTCAGCATACTCCTCGTAGGTAAGAACACTTGTGAACTTCTTTCCGTCATAGCAGAATTCTCTGTATACCTCATCCACAACCAGGAAGATATCATGGTCCTTACACATTTTGAGTATGGTCTCAAGCTCAGACGGACTATAGATATGGCCAGTGGGGTTGTTGGGGCTGCAAAGCAGGATGGCCCTAGTGTTGCTTGTAATCTTCTCCTCTATGAAAGAAAGAGGAGGAAGAGCAAAGCCCTTTTCCAAGATACTGGTCACAGGGACTATGTTCACATTTGCCATTCTTGCAAATGAATGTACGTTTGTGTAATAAGGTTCGGGGATAATAACTTCATCTCCTGGGTCACAAAGCGTCATAAGTGAAAAAAGGAGAGCTTCTGAGCCACCTGTAGTAATCAGAATATCCTTGGCAGAGATATTTTTTATCCCAAACTTCTTATAATACTCGGCAAGACCTTCTCTAAGACGGATATCTCCATCGCTCTCACCATAAGCAATTATATCTGCCGGGTAGCTATGTATGGCAGCCAAGGCCTCTTCCGGGGTCTTTATATCCGGCTGTCCTATATTCAGGTGATAAACCTTGATTCCTCGTTTTTTAGCATCAATTGCGTACGGTGAAAGTCTTCTGATAGGGGATGCCTGGAACCCCTTTATTCTGCTGGATATATCCATGATTACGGCCTCCTTGCCTTAGTGTTTGTCTTGGCCTTCCTTTTGAGCATCGTCCACAAGACGCTGGACAATCTTTCTGTTATCAAGAATAGGACTGATGGCTCTTCCATGGTGCAGGCGACTGATGACTCTGGCAAAAAGCTCGCTGGCATCTGTCTGAATGAACCATTTCTTAGAAAGCAGATCATCTCCATGGTAAACAGCATTTGTACCAATCACATAGTCAAAAGCACCCTCTTTATTAGCCTCATCAAAGTCATTTATGGCTGTACCGTTGAAGAATGGGAGACTTACCACACAGATGATCTTCTTGGCACCAAGTTCCCTCAGCTTTTTCATGGCAATCAGGATTGTTCCGCCACTGGCAATCATGTCATCAGCCATGATTACTGTCTTTCCCTGTACATCTCCAAGAAGGTTTATGCTTTTTATATTGGTGTGCTTGGCATCTGTAGTAACAACAGAATAGTCACGCTCCTTGTAAAGCATGGCAAGAGGCCTGTGAAGTATCTGGGCATAGAACTTGTTTCTGCTTACAGCTCCCGTGTCCGGCGAAACAATGGTAATATCCGGGTCCGAGAAATCTATGATCTTCCCAAGTTCCATAAGAATCTGGTATGAGGCATGAAGATTCTCAAGATGAACTGTTCTGAAGCAGTTCTCAATCTCCATACAGTGAATATCAAGCGTGATTATTCTCTCAACTCCAAGACTCTCACACATCTGACCGAACATGGCAGCTGTAAGGGCTTCCCTACTGCTCTTCTTATGCTGTCTTGCATACGGATAGGAAGGAAGAACAAGTGTTACACTCTCAGCTCCTGCGTGTCTGAGGGCTGAAATGGTCGTGAACATGAACATGAGATGGTCATTGATTGAAAAAGACATGGGCTCTTCACAGCCAGCAACTTTTATGGGAGAGGAATTGGTCACATCATAGATAATATATATCTTTATGCCCCTTACCGGTTCCTGGATCTCTGCCTTGACCTCTCCATTCAGAAAACGTGTGTACTTGACCGGAATCTCCAGATTCGGGCACATAAACTCCGTAGGGTACTTACCGTAGGGTATTTTCTTGCTCTGCAGATCATCCACGAAGGATGAATACTTCAGAATATGCTCCTCGTCCATATCATACCTTGCAGCAAGATTCTTTGAAACTTTTCTGTACCGTTCAGCATATATATGTCTGAGATGCTTGACGACTTTTCCTGCAAGATACTCAGACCCCGGACCGGTTATGATTCCCATTTTGTGGGGTTTGATGATACTCATACCACACGCCTCCGTTTCCTGAATTATATAAAGAAACACAATTCTTGCTCAACATGGTAAGGCTGAATTACCACTCATAGACATTTGCCTTTTATTGCTTATGCCATTATATTCTAAGTAATAATTTAACAGGAGACAAAGACATGAGTGAAATTATTCTTAACAGTTCAAACTTTGAACAGGAAGTCCTTAAATCAGACATCCCCGTTTTTGTGGATTTCTTTGCAACATGGTGCGGTCCCTGCAAGATGGTAGCTCCTCATATAGCAAAGCTCGCAGATACTTTTGCAGGTCAGGTAAAAGTATGCAAACTGGATGTAGATGAAGCTCCGGAGATTGCAGGAACATTCAACGTCAGTTCCATTCCTACCATGATTCTTTTCAAAGATGGGCAGGTGGTTGCAACAAGACTTGGAGCTGCAACTCCCCCAGTTCTTGAAGCCTTTGTAAAACAGGCTCTCTGACACATATGCGCAGCTGTTTATCCAACAGCTGCGTTTTTTATGGAGCATAGGGAGCACTGGTGTTTTTACCGCCAAAGCTCTGTCCCCTAGTCTCACACACATACCATTCAGAAGCGGTATCAGAATCTGAAGAGTCCAGAAAACGACAGATGCTTCTGGTACTGGTGCTTTTACTTGAATCTATGGCAGTTGACAGCCACCATGAGTTCTCTTTTGCCTTTTCAACCCTTGCCAGAACTGCCTTTGTACCAAAACCTTCGTATTGGGAACTTGTAAAAGAAGAATAAACAGCACAGTCCAACACACTGCCTCCTATAGAAGGAGAAGATGTGAGAGTAAGTATGCCATTGTCATCTGACAGAGAACTATCGGTTTCCGCACAAATGAAAAAGACATGATCAGAGGAAGAGCCTGTTGAAGGCAGTTTCTCAGTCCAGTAAACCACTACATAATCTCCTGCAGAGAGCTCTGCATACGGGAAAACCACTGATTTCCTGTAGTCTCCCGGCACTCCATCATACAGAGTAAGTCCTGCTATATTTCCTCCCTCTGTAATCAGAATCTCCGTCCTGTCTGGCTGGTTATCCGTACCCCTTGTTGTAAACTCATTTATCACAGCCTCTACAGGATTGGCGTTGAAGCCCCATACTCGCACAGAAAAGAGGTTTGTGTTTCCATAAACATCTTTTACCCTACCTCTCAGGTCATAATAAGAATCCGGAGGCAATGCATAAGGTAGCTCAACATCCAGGACATTCCCAGCAGTCTGTACATCAACTGAAGAGAAAGATCTTTCAATAGGATACACTTCTTCGTCAAAAACCAGGGAAACTGAGGTGGGAGATGTACAGCTCACCTCAATCAGCGCTGGTGCTTGGCAGTCTTTCATTTCAAAGAAATTCACAACAATATCTGCAGCCTTATCAGCAGAGCACGAGACTGAAAACAACAGTAAAACCAGCATCATCCATAAATACAGTATGTTTTTTTTCTTCATACTCTATAAGACGCCGCAAAGTGCTCAAGCTTTGTTCTTTTTCTTAGCAGACAACTATCAAACATCTCCCAGGGAGAAATCTCCTGTAATCTTGAGAACTCTTCCATCTTTTACAAGCTTCAGCTCCCTTTCGGGAAAGTAGAAGGGAAGGTTGCTGTTCACAAAAACAAGAGCTTCATTGAAAATTTCAGTCATAAAGTCCGGATCAACATAATCAAGAGTCCTGACATCTATGTTCATAACATACCCTCGTCCGTACTGAGAACCTATACCGAGAGTAAAAGCCACAGAAGTTGAGAACAAACCATCAAACCCGGGATAGGCAGCCTCTCCCCTCTTTGGTCTGTTGGGATGGATTGGAAAAAGCTTCCCATAGCGGTCTTCAAGCCTGTTATCAAGAGCCGCACACAACTGAGAGAGTTTTGCTTCAAATTCTTCCTGTTTAGGATGCATCTTCAAACCCCTTTGCCATCTTCTTTCGCCAACCTGTCCGCAAGCGAGGAAAGCTCATCTTTCTTATCATTGCAGAGCTTGTCAGCATACTCTACCAGCTTCATCAGAACACGAGGATCCGTCTCATCCATACTTATCCTCTCAGCCAGTTTCTGATCAAAACGTATGTAGTCAGTACCCGGAAGACCATTAAGAAGAAAATCCACAGATCTCTTCTGAGCTGAAGAATAAAGAGGAACTATATGCTCCGCCCAAGACAGCAGCCCCGATCCGGAGTTTTTATCCATATTATGGTTGGAAGTTCCGGTACTAATTGAGAAAACAGTAATTCTCTTGCTTTCAGGCCACATTTTCTTCGCTTCAGCATAGGCAAACATAGCAGGATTATTGGCTATCACTCCACCATCAACAAGGACATGGGACCCGTAGTTGAACGGCGGAAAATAAGTAGGTGCGGCACTAGTGGCTCTAGCTGCCTCACGGGCCTTGATTGTACACCTCTCATCCCAGCTGCGCATAACATAATCTTTCCCTGTTGTCAGGTCATAGGCAATTATCATTACAGGAACTTCTGAACTTGAAAGCTCCTTATCTGAAAACCAGGAACGAAGGAGCTTCTCCAGACCGGTAGGACTGTATTTGTAGGAAGCCAGCATGAGAAGACTCTTGACTATACTGTGACCTGGCCCCTGAACCTGAGGGAATATGAACCTACCCATTTCAAGGTACGACTTTCGCAGGACGTTCAAATCCACCTGATCATCTTTCATGAATGAATTTGGAATTGTAAGAGAAAGAGCAATCAGACCACCGGTAGAAGTGCCTGCAATCAGATCAAAACATTTTGCAAGAGGCTTATTAACACCACGCTCTTTAAGCAGTTCCTCAAGACGTTGAAGGACCACAACTGGGATGATTCCCCGCATACCTCCACCATCAACACAGAGAATAAAGCGTTCCTTCTCCCTTTCTTCTCTTTCAAGTCTTTCCTGTTCAAGGAGTTCTTTTTTCTTTGAGGACGTAAAAGCTGAATTGATTCTCTGCCATATTCTCACAGTCATAAAAACTAATTATTATTTGCCTGAGGGTCAATAATGAAACAGGAACTTGATGAAAGCCTTTACTATTCCGACTGCACTCTTTGTCCTAATGCCTGCCATGTGAACAGACTAGCAGGAGAGAGAGGAATCTGCGGTCAGAGCTCAGAAATCAGAATAGCTTGGAGTGGTCTCCACAGAGGAGAAGAGCCTCCTGTAAGTGGAGAAAAAGGCAGTGGCATGATCTTCTTCTGTGGTTGTCCTCTCAGATGTCAGTACTGCCAAAACTTTCAAATAAGCAGAGCTACAGCTTCCTCCTGGTTGTCAGTTACCACGGAAGAACTTGCACGCCTGATGCTTGAACTCCAGAGCTTTGGTGCAGCAACCCTGAATCTTGTTACAGGTACACATTACATTCCTTCCATAATCCGTGCCCTACTTCTTGCCAAATCCAAAGGTTTCTCTCTTCCTGTTGTTTGGAACTCATCAGGATATGAGACAGTTTCAGCTCTCAGGATGATAGACCGCTACATTGACCTGTACCTACTGGATGCCAAAGCAACAGACAGCACAGTAGCCTCAGCTTTCTGTGCAACATCAAAGTACCCAGAGGTTCTATCTCCGGTTTTGAACTTTTTGAAACGTAGACATCCGGAAACAGATATTGAGAATCTCAAAGGTGTTCTGATAAGGCATCTTGTGTTCCCGGGAACAGTAAAACAGAGCCAGGACTTTATTCATTTTTTTGCAGACAACTTTAAAGAAAACTTCTGCCTGTCCCTCATGACCCAGTTCGTACCGCCCAAAGAGCTCTCTCCTCTTCAAAGCTTTCCAAAAATGACAGTTAGTGAATACAGAGCTCTTTCTTCCCTCGTTGAGAACCTGGGAATAGACGGCTTCATTCAGGACCGCTCTGACAATGAGATTCACTGGATCCCTGACTTTACCCAAGACCAACCCTTCCCTGAAGGTTTTGCAGATCCCCTTCCGTATTTTCTCGAGCTGAAGTACAACAAAAAAGAGGCTGCAACCTCCAGTCGGTAAACCCAACCATTGTTACAGCCTCCAAAATAAGAATCTGAAAGACTATCTTAGATTCCAAGATGGTTTTTAAGCCACTTCAAATCAGACTTGGAAACATTTATGTTCTTTTCAGCAAAACGCTCAGTCTTTCTGAATTCAACTGCAGTACCTGTCATCTCCTCCAGAAGGTATGCATAGGTATCTGCTCCAACTTCAAGAGTCTGACCATATCCCTTCAGATATTCAATTCTCTGAACATTCTTTCTCTTTTCAGCCCTCAGAGCTTCCTTTCTTGAAGCAGCTGAAGAACTCTTGTCCGCTCTAAGTGAATAAATCTCAGCATTAATGGTCTTAATTGCCTCTTCACATTCACGGATCTCAGAAACAGCCTTGTCCGCACCATCGGCAGAATCTCTTGCCAGTGCACGAAGAGATGCAAGAGTGTTGATACCGTAGAAACGAGGTCTCTCGGCTGGCTTGCGAACCTTGGTAACCTTCTTCTCTGAGGTTTCAAGACCATAGACGTTTTCTTCAATCTTCTCTTCTACCGGCTTNNTTCTCAGCCGGAGCAGCTTTCTGCTGAGGCTTCACTTCTTCAACCTTTACAGGCTCAGCCTTGGGTTCTTCAGGTTCTGAATCCTTCTTCTTTTTGAGGAAAGACCAAACCAGATATGCTATTGCACAGACAAGGATGATTATTAAGATAATCCAGAAAACAGAGATATGACCTTTGCCGCTCTTCTGGGGCTCTGGAACAACCACTGTTGATTCTGCAGCCTTTGCAGCTTCAGCAGCCTT
>DBVL01000116.1:0-6210 GCA_002308475.1 Spirochaetales bacterium UBA1265
GAGAAAGAGGAAAAATAGCAGAAAAGAACATGCTGAAAGCCACAGGAGGAATAAACACACACAAAGGTGTTATATTTCTTCTTGGTACGCTCTGTTGCGCCTGCGGAAGACTTTGGAAAGCTGAAAAACCATGTTTTGATCCCAACTTATTGGCAAAAGAATGTATGAAGCTCTACGCTCAAGAGGCTAGGAACGACTACAAAGTCATAAGAGAAGGAAAAGGCCTGACAAAAGGAGAGCGAATATACCTGAAATACGGACTTAAAGGAGCCCGTGGAGAGCTTGAAAGCGGATTTGAAAGCGTCCTACACTACTCTCTTCCAGTCTTTGAGAAAGCCCTTTCTGCGGGCTACAGTGAAAATGACAGTGCTGTCTATGCTCTTCTTACCCTGATTGCTCTGGGAAAAGATACCAACATGATAGCCCGAGGAGGGAGAACAAAAGCTGACGCCTTCTCTTTAAGCGTTAAAGAACTAATTGATAACGGTCGCTACCCATCCATGGAGGAAGTGAAGGAAATGGATGTAAAATTCATCTTAGAAAACCTTTCTCCTGGAGGCTGTGCTGATTTACTTGCAATCAGCATATTTATACATGATTTGCATTGTTTTTATGCAAAATAATACCACATAGTATTTACACGTTTAAAATATCCGTGCAAAATAAGCTAAATTTAAAAATCCGCTGATGTTTCCAGAAAAAACCGGAAACGGAGGTACTCTGGAGAATCCCATTTAATTGGGTGCCGAAGGTGCAAGGTCTTGTGACCGAATCTCTCAGGCTAAAGGACAGAGCTTAATTTGTTGCATGTCCTCTTCAGAGATATTTGGAGGGCAAGATGCTTCAGTTGGTTCGTACAATCAACACCTATCTTTCAGACTACATTCTCATAGTCATGCTTGTAGGAACAGGTTTGTTTTTTTCAATCAAGACAAAATTTGTTCAGATCAGATGTTTCAAGGAGGGTTTCAGCCGCTTTTTTGGCAGCATAAATCTTCATGGTGGTAAAAACAAGAGTGGGCTTAGCTCTTTCCAAGCCCTTGCAACTGCAATTGCAGCGCAGGTTGGAACCGGAAATATAGTTGGAGCCTGTGGCGCCATACTTATTGGTGGACCTGGAGCCATCTTCTGGATGTGGATTATAGCTTTCTTCGGAATGGCCACAATCTACTCTGAAGCAGTTCTTGCACAGGAAACAAGAATTACAGGAGAAGACGGAAGAGTCCATGGTGGACCGGTATACTACATAAAGAAAGCCTTCCCTGGAAATGGAGGAAAGTTTCTCGCCACCTTCTTTGCAATTGCAGCCATTCTTGCTCTCGGATTCATGGGAGCCATGGTCCAGTCCAATTCAATCAGTGAAACATGCGCAAACGCAACAGGTGTTCCCACATGGTTGATTGGAGTTATCATCACACTGATTGCCGGACTTATTCTTATTGGAGGAATCCAGAGAATTGCTTCCGTAACAGAAAAGCTTGTTCCCATAATGGCTATTCTCTATCTGATTGGTGGCTTTGTGGTAATTATTGCAAGAATAAAGTATATTCCTGAAACCTTCTCTATGATCTTCCGCTATGCCTTCAATCCACAGGCCATAATTGGCGGTGGTCTTGGATATGCTCTTAAGACAGCCATAAGCCAGGGTGTCAAGCGAGGACTGTTCTCCAATGAGGCAGGTATGGGTTCCACACCACATGCACACGCCATGGCAAATGTTGAAAAACCCCATGATCAGGGCGTTGTTGCTATGATAGGTCTTTTTATAGATACCTTTATTGTACTTACCATGACAGCCCTGGTTGTTATCTCAACACTGTATGCAGGAAACGGTATTCTCGCCTCAGGCACAGCAGAAGGAGTAAGTAAGACCAACATGGCTCAGCTTGCATTCTCATCAATTATGGGAGGCACAACCGGTTCTCTGTTTGTTGCTATCTGTCTTATGTTCTTTGCATTCTCAACCATTCTCAGCTGGAACTTCTTCGGAAGAGTGAACGTAGAGTATCTTTTCGGCAAGAAGGCAGTTTTCTTCTACTTCTTGGTTGCTCTTGCTTTCACATTCCTTGGTTCAGTTCTTTCAAATGACCTTGTATGGGAGCTTACAGATCTGTTCAACCAGCTTATGGTCATACCTAACGTTATAGCTCTCTTTGCTCTTTCTGCTCTTGTAGTTAAGAGTTCAAAGAATAAATAACCCTTTGTCCATAAAAAATGGAGTCAGTTCGTATTGAGCTGACTCCTTATTTTTTACCTGTAACAATCACTCTTCAGGATTTGAGAAAAGCCCTTCTTCAAGACCTTCAAGAAGATCCTGGTAGTTACTCTGAAGCGCATGACGGTTTGTTGAAGCCTTCTTATGAGCATTCAAAGATGCTGTAGATTTTGCTATAGGCTGAATGGTTCCAGCTCCAGCCACACAACCGCCAGGGCATGCCATACCCTCAAGAAGATAACCGTTGTACTTACCGGCCTTTGCAAGAGTGAGAAGCTTTCTGCACTCATCAAGACCCTGGGCTCCAGCAACTTTCACTTCCTTGTCAGGATAGAGCTCAGCTATACAGTTCACAACTGCCTGGGCAACGCCTCCTCCTATTCCAAAGCCTCTGCCATCAGCACTGGCTCCGTGCATGGTGTCTTCTTCTGGTAGCTTATCAAAGTCCACTTCCTTAGCCTCAAACATACCCATGACTTCCTCATAGGTCAGAACAAAATCAACGTCACTTCGGATGGTTCTTCTTCCAGCTTCAAGCTTTTTAGCTGCGCAAGGACCTATAAAGGCAACCTTACAGCCCGGATGCTTCTGCTTAATCATTCTTGCAGTAAGAACCATGGGAGTCAGAGCCATGGAAATATTCTCTGTAAGCTGTGGGAACAGCTTTTTCGCCATGGCAGCCCATGCAGGACAGCAAGAAGTGGCCATAAATGGCTTTTGAGCCGGAACTTCCCTTACAAAGTCCTTTGCTTCTTCTATGGTACAAAGGTCTGCACCAATGGCTACTTCTATGGCATCTTCAAAACCAAGGGCCTTAAGTGCCGGTCTGAGCTTCTCAGGAGTAAGCTTGGGACCGAACTGGCCTGAAACAGATGGAGCAACTGCAGCATAGACAGGAACATCACTTCTTATAGCCTGGACAAGCTGGAAAATCTGGGCTTTATCCGCTATGGCACCGAACGGGCAGTTTGCAAGACACATTCCGCAAGAGACACATTTGTCATAGTCTATATCTGCTCTACCGTACTGATCTGATTTGATTGCACCCATTCCACAGGCTGAGGCACAGGGCCTTTTCATTCTCAGTATGGCATTATACGGACAGACATCCACACACTTCCCGCACTTTATGCATAAGGACTGGTCAATAACTGACTTCCCGTTTTTAAAACTGATGGCGCCCTTTGGACAAGTTTCCTTACATGGATGGGCAAGACAGCCCTGACAGGAGTCAGTAACTCTTACAACATTATCAGGACAGGCGTGACAAGCAAACTTGATTATATTGATCAATGGCGGCTCATAGTATTTCTCTTCCTTCACACACTCTTCAGCACCTTCAGAAACAGCTGCCTGCTCAGATGCGGAGCGTGCATTCAGACCCATAGCCAATCTCATTCTTTCACGAACAATTGCTCTTTCCAGAAAGACACTTTCTCTGTAAGTAGAAACCTCTCCGGGAATAATTTCATAAGGTATGGATTCAAGACGTGAAAGATCACCTTCCTTGTAGTCATAAGAAAGCCTGGCAATCTGTGCGTAGACGCGTTTTCTTATGTCATTTACAGAGGTATAAATACCTCTCATGTTACTCATAAGTCCTCCTAAGTCTGATTTATAGATTTAGAGTAACACACTTCATATAGTTTTTCATTGTACTTTTAATACTAAATTTTACACACCTACTTCAGAACCGCTCTTGTAGCAATAAAAGAGGGTATATTCAGCTCATGTAGGTTTCCTTCTCCGTTAGTATCCTCATAGATATCCGTAAGCATGAAGCCGGCTTTCAGCTGACCGCCGATCTGCTCTTCAAGAGTGTGGGAGAACTGTATGCCACAGTCCTCTTCCTCCAACAATTTCATCTGCTGGGCGTTTTTGAGAGGATTAAACGGCAAACCATTCACTATCTCTTTCTCTTTTTCATCAAAAATGTAGTTTATTCCGTTATCAAGGCCACATAGAAGAACTCCGCCTTTCTTCAAGACTCTTGCACACTCAAGAAAAAGTGGCTCAACCTTCTCTATGTAACAGTTTGATACAGGATGAAAGATAAGGTCAAACTCACCGTCAGAGAAAGGCAGTCTCCTGGTCATGTCAGCTTTCACTATCCTTATTCCGTAGCCTTCCCGTTTTGAAACAAGAGCCTCGCTTTCAAGTTGTCTGTCTGAATAATCCAGAACAGTACACTCAGCTCCAAGAGCAGCAAAAACCGGCATCTGCTGTCCTCCTCCGCTTGCCAACCCAAGAACCTTCAGGCCTGCAAGATTGCCAAACCAGGAATGTGGCACATATCTGACAGGAGTGAGATTCACATTCCACTTCCCGTTTAAAGCATCCACGTAGGTCTGATGGTCAATAGGTATACCCCACTCCCAGCCTTCATCAACCCATCTGTCAATAGTTTTTGAATTCAAATCCTGATAGTTACTGCTCATAAGATAAATAATACAACAAGTGTAATTGATAATCCAACATGTACAAAAAGAAAAAGGCCGGACTTTCATCCGACCTTTCAAATATCCAGAACCTGTTTATCAGTCCCACTGTTTTATTCCTTCAAGAATCTTGCCTTCGCTTCTT
Organism: Spirochaetales bacterium UBA1265; assembly: GCA_002308475.1. Taxonomy (GTDB): domain Bacteria; phylum Spirochaetota; class Spirochaetia; order Sphaerochaetales; family Sphaerochaetaceae; genus UBA1265. The sequence continues at coordinate 4,799 of DBVL01000116.1, forward strand.
CTCTTCGGATCTATCCTCTTCTGGATAGCTCTGACAATCCTTATCAGGACTTCAGCAATTATGAAGTACATGATAGCAGTCAGTATCAATGCAAAGAAGGCTTCATATGTGCGGCTTCTTACAAGGTCACTTATCTTTGTAAGGTCAAGAACAGCTATGTAACCTACAACTGATGTCTCCTTGATCAATGTCACGACTTCATTGCTGTAAATGGGCAGGAAATGATTTGCAGCCTGAGGAAGGAGAATCTTGAAGAAGCTCTGTCTGTCGGAGTATCCGAGAGCTGTAGAAGCCTCATACTGTCCCTTACCTATGGCATTGTAACCAACCCTGAGCATCTCAATCATGGAGCACATGAACATTAGAGAGAACCCTACTACTGAAACCCATGTTCCGCTCATTCTGGAGCTTCCGAATACTATATAGTACAGAATCATCAGAAGAAGAACGGTAGGCATTCCGTGAATCAGCCACATGAAGAAGTTTGTAATTCCATTTGCTATCTTGTTTCCGTGTCTGCAAAGCATGTAAACACCGAACCCAAGTATGGTTCCTGCAATTATTGAACAGAGAGTGATAAGGATTGTGACTCCTGCACCCTGAACGAAGAGCTTCCATCTGTTCTCTCTTATGAAGGTCTTGTAGAAACTGTTTTCAATCCGTTCAAAGAATCCAACACCCTGAGCCTCTTCACCAAGAACAACGAGGAATACAGGACAGGTGTAGTAGACATCTGAGAGAGTTCCGGTCTCGTTACGCTCCTCGCTTACCACTATGTTCATGCCAATATCAAACTTACCGGTCTCTACTCCAGGAGCTATGGCTTCAAACGGAATCTCGTTGAAGATAGGTGTGTAACCATACTCTGCACAGAAGCGGCAGATGAACTCCACGTCAAAGCCTGCAAGGTTTCCGTCACTGACAAAGGAGAACGGCTCATAGCCACCCTCAACTGCTATATTCAGAGTTCCGTTTTCACCCGTGAATGTGAAATCCTTGACTCCTCTTGTGTCTGTCTCAGGATTAAAGTCAGCTATCCAGTACTGATAGAGTTCTCCGTCATCTCCAAGAAGACCATTCTTGTAGCCGTTGGCTATAAACTCGTTCATCTCAGCAAGCAGTCTTTCCTGCCTGTCGTTGTTACCGATTATGTTGCTTGCACTTATGTATCCAGGAATCTCCTTGAATGTTTCCAGCTCAGGATGATTTGCCTTGTGTACATAGTAACCGACTCCTTCAACAAGGTAGGCTGCAACCTTGCCGCTCTTGAGAGCCTGAATCATATCTGTCGGCATGGTATAGTACTGGAATTCAGTATCTGGAACCCTATCCATGATCAGCTCTTCATAGAGAACTGCTGTCTGAACTCCTATTGGAAGGCCGTTGAAGTCTTCAATGGTCTCAAATGTACT
>DBVL01000116.1:6310-7924 GCA_002308475.1 Spirochaetales bacterium UBA1265
ACTATGTTCATGCCAATATCAAACTTACCGGTCTCTACTCCAGGAGCTATGGCTTCAAACGGAATCTCATTGAAGATGGGCTTGTATCCATACTCTGCACAGAAGCGGCAGATAAACTCCACATCAAAGCCCGCAAGGTTTCCGTCACTGACAAAGGAGAACGGCTCATAACCACCCTCAACTGCTATATTCAGGGTTCCGTTTTCACCTGTGAATGTGAAATCCTTGACTCCTATTGTGTCTGTTTCAGGATCAAAGTCAGCTATCCAGTACTGGTAAAGCTCTCCGTCATCTCCGAGAAGTCCGTTCTCATAGCCGTTGGCAATGAATTCGTTCATCTCAGAGAGCAATCTTTCCTGTCTGTCGTTGTTACCGATTATGTTACTTGCACTTATGTAACCTGGTATTTCAACAAAAGTATCAAGCTCAGGATGGTTGGCCTTATGCACATAGTAACCAACTCCTTCAACAAGATAGGCTGCCACCTTACCGCTCTTGAGAGCCTGAATCATATCTGTCGGCATGGTATAGTACTGGAATTCAGTATCAGGGACCTTATCCATCATAAGTTCTTCATAGAGAACAGCTGTCTGGACACCAATGGGAAGACCATTGAAATCCTCAAGTTTTTTGAATGATGAGGTATCAATTGCCGCAAAAACACTGCCGCAGAGAAGTACGGCAATCAAAAGAATAAGAACTGTCTTTCTCATACTCACTCCTCTACCCACTTGAAGCTCATATCAATCTGATAGAGACAGCCGTCAGGATCATTTTCAAGAGCTTTCTCTGAAAGTGATGTTGTGCCTTCATCAAGCATAAGCATGAAGAGTTTGCTTTCGGAAGTTCGTGGATCAAAACGCTCATCTCCCTTGTATCTGATGGAAAGGGAAAGAACATCCTGCTTCTCTGAGTACTCAATCTTTACAAGAATGAAAGGATTATCGGAGTAAGCTGCAATATTGTTGATACAGATTTCCTCAATTGCAAGACTGAGCTTACTGAGTCTTTCAGATTCAATGAGAAGCTTCTCACCATAAGACATAAGCTCCTCGTTCATAACCTCAAAGTCAAAATCAGTACTGTCAATCTTGTAGCTGAGAGTTGTAAGTCTCTGTACAAAACGTCTTGTAAGCTCCCTCTTCGGATTCTCAAAAATTTGTTTTGGAGTACCCTCTTCGTAAATCTCTCCGTCTGACATAAACAGAACACGATTGGAGATCTTACGTGCAAAATCCATCTCATGAGTAACAATCATCATGGTTCTTCCTGTCTTTGCAAGAAGCTTAATAACTGACTGTACTTCTCCAATCATTGACGGATCAAGTGCACTTGTAGGTTCATCAAAGAGAATAATATCCGGATCCATGGCAAGGGTCCTGGCTATGGCTATTCTCTGTTGCTGACCACCTGACAGCTCGTCAGGATAAGAAAAAACCTTTGTAACAAGACCAACCTGAGTCAACAGATACATAGCCTTGTCATAGGCTTCCTGCCGGCTTCTTCCAAGCAGGGTAATCTGAGGATTCATTATGTTCTCGATTACAGTGAGGTGTCCAAAGAGATTGAAAGACTGGAAAACCATTCCCATCTTCTTTCTCACTTCGTTGAGGT
>DBVL01000116.1:8009-8314 GCA_002308475.1 Spirochaetales bacterium UBA1265
TTGATGGTAACGTTTATGTCCTTGAGTGGAATAGTGTTATCATCAAACTCCTTTCGCAAATGACGAATTTCTATCATTCCGCACAAACCCTAGGTAAAATGCAGTTCGTTCTGAAGTCGTCTTACTTGACTAGGGTGGCACCACATGCATTGTTTGCCTTCAGAACTGTGGAGATTCTTGGATCTGGTTGGTCTCCGCACTTTACAAAGGCTACCATACTGACTAAGGGGTTGAGGGTCAATATAAAAAACAGAAAAAATCAAATTTTTTCCCACCGATTTTGACCCTTATAGAACCCCTTTTAT
>DBVL01000011.1:0-2570 GCA_002308475.1 Spirochaetales bacterium UBA1265
TGGGACCTGGACAGGAAGGCTGAACAGATAAGGGAAGAAAAGAAAGATGAGATAATCTCCCTCTTCGGAACTGCTGATAGACTATTAATCAGGAAGATAGTGTTCTCAGACAAGAGGAAGCTTAGAGAACTTGAGAACCTTATCTACCCGGAGCTTAAGAGAAGAATAACTGAGCATGAAGGGAATCTTGTCATTAACGGAGCAACCATAAGAAGGGCTGGTATGGATGAGCTTTGCGCATTTCTTATATATGTGCAAGCTTCCTACCCGGTGCGCTTCAAGCGTGCTGCAGGCAGGGATAATATAACGGAAGAAGAATTTGCCGCACGTGAGGCTTCTCAAACAGATATAGACCCGGCCACAAACGCGTACCACTGTCCTGTTTTCTACCTTGATACAACTGACGGGTTTGATTTCTCTGAACTGGACAGGATTATTCTTGAGGGTCAGGATAGATACGCTTCTGGTTGTCAGAAGTCCTGAATATCCAGCCTCTCTCATCTTTTCCTTCAATATAAGAGCCGCAAAGAGGAACTTTTCCGCCTCCCTGTGGAAGGTCTGCAGCGTAGAGAGGCATGGCCAGACCTGAAAGCCTTTTTCTCAGCTCCTTTTCAAGAGCAAGGCCTTTCTCAAGAGGAACTCTGAAGGTCTCTGTACCTGTAACCAGATCCCCCTGGAAGAGGTAGTAGGGCTTTATTCTATTGAAAACGAGGGAGTTGCAGAGCTCTTCAAGAGTATCAGCATTGTCATTCACACCCCTTAAGAGAACACTCTGGTTCATGGCAGGAATTCCTGCATCTATGAATTTGGCTGTAGCCTTCACTGCGGATTCTGTAAGCTCTCTGGGGTGGTTGAACTGTGTCATGAGATAGAAAGGAGCCTCAGGAAAACTTTTGAAGACAGAGATAAGGGAGTCTGTAATCCTGTCAGGGTTTACGGCAACCATTCTTGTGCAGATTCTGATAACCAGAGCCGGAGAAGCCTTCCTCAAGCATGAGATCAGATGATGCAGAAAGCTGTCAGAGAGGGTCAGGACATCTCCTCCTGTGAGCAGAATCTCTTTTATCTCGGGGTGTTTTTCCAGATAGGAACAGCAATCCCTTATATCCTCTTCAGTAAGAGGTCCCATCAGGTTTCCGGTAAAACGCCGGCGGAAGCAGTGCCTGCAGTACTGGGCACAGACATCTGTTGTGAGCAATGCTATTCTGTTTTTATATCTGTGTATGAAGCGGGAAGAAGGACTGTGCTCAACCTCTGCCAGAGGATCCGGATCTTCAAGACCTGCAGTCCTGTTTTCAGCAGCTGTCGGAACGCACTGACGGCGCAGAGGATCATTAATATCTGTCTTATCCATCAATGACATGTAGTAGTCTGTAATCAGGATGGGCAGACTATTGGGACTTTCCTTCCAGGATAGTTCCTCTTCTGTCAGTGTCAGGTGTTTTTTCAGCTGCTGTATGCTTGTAATCATGGCTTTTTAAAGAAAAAGGGCTGTTGTTACAGCCCATTTCTCAGTCGTTGACTCTTTCAAGATACTCTTTGGTCTCTGTGTTGACTCTGATCTTCTCACCCTGCTTGATGAAGATAGGAACTCTTACTCTGAGACCTGTTTCGGTTGTAACAAACTTTGTTGCGCCCTGTACTGTGTCTCCCTTGATGGCTTCCTCGGCTTCAGCTACGGTGTAGACAACCTTTGAAGGAATCTGGATGTCCAGGATCTCATCATTGTAAGTTGTGCATCTGTATGTCTCACCATCCTTCATAAGGAACTCATAACCTTCAAATGTTGACATGGGAACAGGAATATCCTCAAAGGTGTCATTGTTCATCATGTGGAAGTACTCACCATCATTGTATGTGTACTGGTAGTCAAGAATCTCAACATTAATATCCTCAACGGAGTCCTGGCTCTTGATTGTCTCTGAAAGAGTCTGACCTGTTGTGGGGCTCTTGAGCTTAAGTCTGACGAATGCAGAACCTTTACCCGGGTTTACGAATTCACGTTCAACACAGATGAAAGGCTGTCCCTTAATAAGAAGTGCTGTACCTTTATCAATCTGTCCAGCTTTAATCATTCTATTTACCTCTAAACAAATATAAGATTTCGCAGAATATTATCATAAGCTCTTCTTATTTTACAAGTGCTGTATCTGAAACGGGAAGAGAAGCACGTCTTTTATGTCTTTGCTTCCGGTTTCAGCCATAAGAAGCCTATCCAAACCCATGGCAACTCCCGAGCAGGGAGGAAAGGAATTGAAAACCTCATGGAAGGAAGAGTCCACGTCCGGAATGACCTTACCATTGTCAGCTCTTTCTCTGATAAGCCGGGCATACTCCTCATTGTAGTAGGCTTCTACCTTCCCACTGTCCGTTTCCTCACAGTAGCAGTTAGCTGTCTCAATCCCGTTTATGTACAGTTCCCATCTTCTTCTGTAGAAACCCTTTTCCAAGGCCAGACACTTTATCTGCCTAGGATAGTCGTAGAGCAGAACCGGTCTGTCTTTGGGTAGGGCCGGTTCAACCAATGTGCAGAAGATTCTGTTGAATGTGTCTTCCCAGCTTTCAGGGCC
>DBVL01000011.1:2654-3470 GCA_002308475.1 Spirochaetales bacterium UBA1265
GAGGGACAGCAGTCCTTTATGGCTGTCTTCTGAAGAAAGTCCTCAGTGAGAGCTATGGAGTCGTTTTCATCAAAGCCAACAGAATAGTACTCGAGCATGGTGAACTCTGGGTTGTGGATTTCCCCAACCTGTTCACAGTTTCTGAAACACTTTGAAATCTGGTAAACCGAACCGCTGCCACATGCAATCAGGCGTTTCATGAAAACCTCGGGAGAGGGAATCATGTAGTACTCACCGCTTCCGAGAAACTCATTTATGAAGGTGGTCCCAAAGTTGTCTATGGTCGGCTCAGGTATAAGATCCGGGCTGAGAGTAGGGGTTTCCACCTCAAGGTAGTCCTTCTGTAGGAAGTAGTTCCTGATGTTTCTGTAGAGCTCGCTTCTTTTTCTGGCATTTTCAAAATTATACTCAGGCATCTTTCTTCCTTCTGAGAATCAAAAGTGTTCTCTTTGCGTCCAGATAGGGTACCGTGTAGTCCTCAGTGGTACACTCAAAGTCTTTTTCAGCCACCGTTTTCTCTTTCTCAGTGTTCTCTTCACTGCTTTTATAGATGAAAACAAAAGAATTCTCATGCGTTATTCTTTTTACATCTGAAATAATCTCTTCAAGGGGTCTGAATGCTCTGAAAACCACAAAGTCAAAGACTTCTTTAACCTCTGACAGATCTCTTTCCAGAACTTCCGTGTTGTCCTTGAGACCACAGAGAGCAGAAGTGTTTCTCAGAAAACCGGCTCTTCTTCCCATTCTCTCTACAAGAGTAAAATGAACAGAAGGAAGAGCAGAGGCAAGAACCAAGCCTGGAAGACCACTTCCTGA
>DBVL01000093.1 GCA_002308475.1 Spirochaetales bacterium UBA1265
CCCAGTCACAGCAAGGAGCACCGTCTTCAACATGTGCACAGATGCTCTGGAAGATAGGCTTTACACTTTCCCATGCCTTGGGGCTTCCACCTGGCATGAGAGACGGACCCTTAAGAGCTCCTTCCTCACCACCGGAAACACCTGTACCTACGTACAGAAGACCCTTGCTCTCAACATAAGCTGTTCTGCGGATTGTATCTGGATAGTGGCTGNNGCTGTTACCACCGTCAATGATTATATCTCCCGGCTCAAGAACCTCAAGAAGAGAATCAATGAATGCGTCTACCGGAGCACCGGCCTTAACCATCATCATGACCTTTCTTGGTTTTGCAAGATTGTCGGCAAGTTCCTGAAGAGAATGAGCACCGATTATATTCTTGCCCTTTGCCCTGCCGTTGATGAAATCATCAACCTTGGATGTTGTTCTNNCCGATGATGTTCTTGCCCTTGGCTCTTCCTTCCACAAAATTCGTGACCTTCTGAGTCGTGCGGTTGTAGACCGCAACGGTGAAGCCTTTCGACTCCATGTTCATGACAAGGTTTTCACCCATAACAGCAAGACCAATAAGGCCTATATCTGCTTTCTTAGCCATATTCCCCTCCGTTAATCAACGTTTTACTCTGGCGTTTCCACTGTAGATGGCCCAGATCTGATCCTCATCTGCAGGTGTTCCATAGTCATCCAGAACTGTTGTGGCAAGAACTCCTGAAGCCCAACCGAACTGGATCCACTTCTCTTCATCCCAACCCTTGAGAATAGCGTACAGAAGACCGGCAACAAAACCGTCTCCACCACCAATCCTGTCAAGGACCTGAATCTCTCTCGGCTCTTCCACATACCAGTTATCACCGGCAAGAACCAGAGCGCCCCACATATGCTCGTTTGCACTAATAACCTGTCTGAGGGTTGTGGCATAAACCTGTGCATGCGGGAACTGCTTTCTCACTTCCATGACCATACCCTTGAAGGCATCTATCTTGGAAGCTATATCCTTACCACCTGCCTCAGGTCCCTTGACTCCGAGAGCAAGCTGGAAGTCTTCCTCGTTACCGACAAGAATATCCGCATAGGAAGCTATCTCAGTAAAGCTCTTTCTCAGCTCCTCTTCTCTGCCTTTCCAGAAAGAAGCTCTGAAGTTCAGGTCAAAGGAAATCAGAGTTCCGTACTTCTTTGCACAGCGGGCAAGCTCAAGACAGAACTCTGTTGTGTCCTTGCTCATAGCTGCAATCAGACCTGAAAGATGAAGAATTCCAACTCCATCCTTGCCGAAAATTCTCTCAGTATCAAAGTCTTTGACATTAAGGTTTCTGCCAACTTCTCCGGCTCTGTCATTCCATACCCTTGGGCCTCTCAGGCCATAGCCTGAATCGGCAATATTAAACTGGTGCCTTACTCCCCATGGTCCGTCCTGAGCCACTTCAGGTCCTTCATAATCAATATTCCTGAACCTGAGTTCACTCTTTATGAACTCTGCAATCGGGCTTTCCTTGACAAAAGCTGTAAGAACCTTTGTCTTGAGACCGAGTGAGGCAGAGACGTTCAGAACGTTACTCTCAGCACTGGTTGCCTGAAGCCTGAACATTCTGGATGTGTGAACCGGAAGTCTGTCTGCCGGAGTGATTCTGACACCCATACTTGTGGGACAGACAAGATCATACTTACAATTTTCCCTGATTTTAAGCATACGGGTTTCCTTCCTATCTATTATTTTACGTACTCATGAAGAGTCTTTCTGACTGCTCCCGGTCCCTTCATCATTGAAGCGAAAGCATTGATAACCTTATCCTTAAGCGGAGATGTCCAGAGATTAAGACCAAAGATATTCTCGTTCTCCATGAGAGGTCTTATATACTTGTCATAAGGACCTTCATCTCCGAGCTTGAGACCCTCAAGATGAGCCTTGGAAGACTCAAGAAGCGGATCCGGGCTGAGCTCAAAAGCATTTCCATTGTCATCCACACCGAGCAAGTACCTCATCCAGGAAGCCTGAACAAGAGGAATGCACTTGAGTGTGTCCAGAGAAAGAGAAGGATCAGCAAGATAAGCCTTGACTGTCTCACCGAAGCGGATAGCAAGCTTCTGGCTGGTATCTGTTGCTATTCTCTGCGGAGTATCCGGCATGAACGGGTTTACAAGACGACGTTCGGTAACATCATCAATGAACTTGCTCGGCTTGATGATTCCGGGGTCTGTTACAACAGGCATACCCTCAACATAGCCAATTCTCTTTATGTATTTAACTATATCCTCATCCTTCATCTCGTCAGAGATCTTCTCATAACCAAGCATGCAGCCCATTACGCTCATGGCTGTATGGAGTGGATTAAGACATGTGCAGACCTTCATTCTCTCAACCTTGTTTACGGTCTCGCGGTCTGTAAAGTAGATACCTGTCTTCTCAAGCTGAGGTCTTCCATTGGGGAAGCAATCCTCAATAACCAGGTACTCACACTCTTCAGCATTCACAAACGGAGCTATGAATGTGTTTCTCTGTGTAACAACTACATCAACACTCTCAAAGCCCTTGCTCTTGAGAAGCTCCTGAACGCTTGCATGCGGTCTCGGAGTAATCTTGTCTATCATGCTCCATGGGAAGGAAACCTTCTTCGGATCACTGAGGTAGTCAATGAACTCCTTGCTCACAAGGCCCTTTTCACACCAGGCTTTTGCAACTTCCATTACACCTGCCTGAAGCTTCTCACCGTTGTGTGAGCAGTTATCCATACTTACAAAGGCAAACGGATAGGCACCGGCCTTGAATCTTTCATAAGCAAGAGAAGTAACCATACAGATGATTGTGCTGCACTTCTCTGGTCCTCTCTCTATATCTTCCTTCACATAACCGGGGATGGTTGAATAACCCTTCTCTGTGATTGTGAAACTGACCATCTGGAGCTTTGGATTGACAAAAGCCTTCTTCAGGGCAGCGTAGTCTTCGGCAAATGCCGGTGAGCACTTATATGCGGCAGCAACGCTTGCAACAACTCTTGCATCTACTGTGGCGTCACTCTTGAGAGTTGCCATAAGACAAAGGTTGTCAAACGGCTTGTAGATATCATCAATGATCTGGTAGTCAAAACCCTCACCTACAATAATACCTGTGTCAGAGAGTCCCATTTCAATCAGGTCCTGCATTCTTGCAGCCGGAAAACCTCTGAAAATGTTACCTGCACCAAAGTGAATCCATCTGCAGTTTTCTTCTGTGGCCTTTCGCATCTTCTGAATATCAAAAGATGGAAGCTTAATACCAGCCTTTTCCCAGGCTGACTTGTTTTTCAGATCTTCAAGACAAAGTTTCATGTCAAAATCCTCCAATTCTGATTATAGACGACCTTAAATCATTCATAAAGTTCAATTATTGTACTTTAACGCAATATCATAAAAAAAGAGTTGCAACGCTCCGTCGCAACTCTTTTCATGCATTTTATCTTATAAGAGATCAGATTGCATTTGAAAGGAAAATAGAGATGAACTTCTCTGTGAAATGGTCTTCAAGCTTGTCACTTGAAAGAACAGCTGAAGCATAATCAACAACAGTGTTCTGACCTGCGTAAGAATTATAAAGACTTGAAGCATAGTAGGACAGAGACTCATCAACAGTATCTTCTCCAACTCTGACAATAATATAAGCACCGTCCACAGAGATGGGATCAGTCACATATCCCTCCGCCTCAGTAAAGAGTGTTCTGGACAGAGCCTCGTCTGAGGAAGCAGCCTTGTTCAGGTAACCATCTGCATCTGCATACTCAAGGCCCATGAGGAATGATGACTTACCAATATTGTTGCTGGCAGACTCAATACTCACATTTTTATACTCTTCAGTAGCAGAATCAAAATCCGTAGAAGCAAGAACAGCAACAGCAGCCACGGCTTCATCAATATAAGGAGTGACAAGCTCAGGATTGTTCTTGAAAATATAGGCCTTAATCTCTGAGAGTGTGGGCTCTATTGTGTTTCCGTTTTCATCTGTGCTCTTCTCCATAGCTGAAATATCATACTCAGAAGCAAGATCATCCGGATAGACATTATAATCAATCACTAAGTAATCAAAGTTTCTACCCTTGGATGAGAGCTCGGTCACTGCCTGAAGCTCTCTTGAAGAAACCTTTGTATCATAGAGGTCTTTCATGACCATCTGGTAGGGATAGATACTCTCCATGTAGTTATACTGAGAGTTTCTTTGGGAAGCCTGAGTAGACTTATAAACCTCTTCACTGAAGGAGTTCTCACCGTCAGAATAAAGACCACTGTCTATAATCAGTTTGTTGACCAGCTCAGGAACAGCAATTATTCCAGCTTCTTTTCCGGCTTTATTCATGGCCTGATACACTATCTCATTCTGATATGCGGAATACCAGATGGACCAGAGAGAGTTGAAATCATTATTCAAGATAGCTGTTGAATAATCCGACTGGTTTATGTTTGCGGCAAATACACTTCCTGCCTCGTATCTGATAGGCTGTCCGTCATAATAACCGAAAACATTCCCGTCATCATTACTCTGTCTGATCATAATGATAATGTAGTATGAGCCACCGATCATCAGGAGGGCCAGGGCAACAATTATAATAGTTGTAATGACCCTTTTCGCAGTCCATGGTTCTTTCTTCTTCTCAAGACTGATGTCTGATTTCAAATCCTTATCTGACATTGAAGACCTCTTTGTTTGTATTCTTTCTAGTGCTGATTTCCGCTTCTCTTATGCGCAAAAAATCATTATACAAAATACTCCAGATTGAGTCTTATGTCAACGCAAGGGACGGCGTGAAACCGATTGACTATTTTATTCTAAAAACATATAGTTTTCTCACCGCGGGTAGTAGCGCAGGGGCTAGCGCGTCTGGTTCGGGACCAGAAGGTCGGTGGTTCAATTCCACTCTGCCCGATCATTTGTCTGAGAGAACTACTGCATGCGCAGTGGTTCTTTTATTTTTATTATGAATCAAGCACGGGAAAACCAA
>DBVL01000023.1:0-22545 GCA_002308475.1 Spirochaetales bacterium UBA1265
ATCTGAGATCAAACGAGTTGCAAACTGAAATCTGCCGAAGCGATCGGCAACAGTCTTTTTAGCTGCCATATGTCAAAGATACACCTTTACGCCAATATTTGCCATAGCTGTTATTTCTGGAGCACGCCAGGACTCGTAATCTATATATCCTAGGTTATACTTACCGTCATTGAATCTTTTCTCACCATCAGTCCTGAGGCCCACAATATGGTAGGGTCTTGTCCATGTGACCATACCGGTAACTCCAACTGAGAGAGTAACAGGGAAACCGGAAAAGCCGAACTCTGCAGCTGCATCCATAACAAGAGTATTTTTCCAGATGTTCTTGAACGGGTTCTTATAGGCATATTCATCAGCGTGATTGTATGCAAGAGTGGTGAAGATATCCGTTCCGTTCTCCTCATTTACAGCATATTGGGCACTTCTCATCTGGTCCCTGATGACAACAGAAAGATTTATGTTCCTGTCAATTGAGACATCATAGGCTATCTTGAACTCAATAGTATCCGGATCCACAGGATAGAAGATGTTCTTTCCGCCACTGACATAGCTTGTCTCGTAATCTGTGGTTCCCCACGGATTCACATCTTTCAAAATAGTATAATGAGCACCATAGAACGGAGAAATATAAGTTGCTTGGAATTCAAGAGTGCTGAAACTACCGAGCTTTCCATCCACAACTATTCCACCCTGGAAGGCAAAAACATGTCTTGGATCTGAAATAAAATGCTTTATGTTCAGTGAGCTTATCTCATCTACTGAAACAGCAAAATAGACCTTTCCAAAATCCTTGAAAGTGTAGGCTATGTCTCCACCAAATATCATGTTGTCAAAGTTGCCGGTCTCATTCTGAAGGAGTTCTATTATACCGAACGGGGCCAGATAGCTCAGTTCAAAACGCTTTCTCCAGACGTTGTTCTCATAAATTCCAATATCCAGATTACCGAATTTCAGATCCACCCTGTGGATAGTGAACATGTTGTCATACTCAGCATGCTGGTAGCTACTGTCATCTGCCCACTTTATTCCGCCGTATGTCTTCATCATAAGACTGGCAAGGGATCCATGAAGAACTGAGTATCTGAACCAGCTGAAGGGCTCTACACTGAGCTCAAAACCTGAGAATGGAGTTGTTGAACCGGAAAGGCCCAGATTATTATCCGCAGGACCCCAGTTTCTTTTTACGGTTCCGAATCTCAGATTCAGCTTCCCCTCAAGAAGTGTTGTTGCCAGTTCCGGGTAAGAGCCCACACCGTAAAGAATACGGCTGTCATTGTCTATCTCCCATGCATCTTCACGTGGAATTTCCCAGTAGTTTGCCCTGGCGTAGAACGGTGTATCATGGAACAGATAGGCATCTGTGTTCACCTTCATGACCTCAAGGCCAATATTTGCATTTACAGAAACAGCATCAAAAAGGTCCCCTTTCAAATAGACGGAGAAGATGTTTCTTGTATCCAGAACCTTGTCCTCTCCAACCTTCATGCCTACCCTGTTCTTTGTCTCAAAGGTAACGCCCGCATAGAGATTTGAAGTTCCTGCTTCATACTTGTAGTATCCGTTCTGAAAAATGTCCTTAAAAGAAGCGGTGCTGTTATCTCCATACCTTGAAGAGAGCGTTTTTAGTGTCTTTTCAACAACTTCTCTCTCCTTTACGGAAATAAGATCTGAGGCTTTTATCTGGGTAAGCAGATCTTTTATCTGGGTATATGTATAAGGTCTAACAGAGCTAGGTATATCTATGATTCCCCGGTATGAAGCATTATCAATTATCCTGTAGCTTGTATCATCAATAGGAACTGACAAATACTTGGCAGCAAAAAGAGAAGAACAGGCTGCAAGCACAATCAAACAAACTGTAAAAAACCTTTTCATAAAAACTCCGTACAGACGGGTGAACTTTCTTTACTGACCCGAATGGGCACACTCATTCAGTATCTTACCACTAAAAGGAGTGGAGGAAAAGGTCTAAAACTACTTTATCTAGTGGATACTTGAGAAAGATAGGCATCTACCACCACAGCTCTGTCAAAGGATTTTTCAACTATCTTTCTTCCTTCAAGCCCCATCTGTGCCCTTTCATCATAGCTGAGCTTAAGAAAATGAGAGATAACGAGGCATAGGTTATCAGTATCCTTCTCACGGCAGAAAAGGCCGTTGACATGATCTTTGATTATCTCCCTTGTCCCGGTGCGTTCGGTACAGATGGCAGGACGGCCTGTAGCGCAAGCCTCAAGTAGGACATTGCTCATGCCCTCAGGGTGATAGGTAGGCAGTATCAGACAACTGGTTTGAGCAAGAAGATCTCTGCTGTCAGCAACAATCCCTAGGTATTTTAGTTTGCCATCTGCCACGAGTTTGTCAACCATAGCAACAAGTTCAGTGTCACACTTGCCTGCGGCCACAAAGATAATATCTTCCCCAGAAAGCCTCTCGGCAGCCTCCAAAAACTGTCTTATGCCCTTGGCCTCCGTTAGTCGGCCAATGTATGAAAACTCTGTCTTCTCTCCTCGTGGATAAGGCTTCAGTGGATACTTTTCCAGGTTTATGCCAGAGCCAGGGAGAACCATGCTTTTTCTGACAGCTATTCCGTTGGTTTTGAAAAACTTAAGATTCTGTATGTTTTGGAAGAAAACACACTTTGCGTGTGGAATGACAAAGCGGTGAAGAGCCATCAGCACTCCACGTAGCCGTCCCTCCTTCTCAAGCTCTCCCAACCCTGTAATCATTGGAATCCATGGCAGGCCAAAATGCTTTGCACACAGACCTCCGTAAAGGTTCATTTTTATGGTGAAGGTGAGTAGAAAATCCGGTTTATGTTTTTTGATTATCCTATGGTAGGTTCTTATCAGCTTCAGTTCCTGAGCCGGATTCTTTCCCTTTCCGTTGAAAGGAACATCTATGATTGCGCAGGTCTTCTTCAGCTCAGAATACTTCTCAGGATCATCATTCTCACAGACAATGGTGATACGGTCTCCGCGTGAAACAAAAGCATCCATTATCTCTTTGCGGAAATTCCATGTGTAGGACATAAGGTTTGAAAGAATGAGAATATGCAAGTGAAAGCTCCTTGCTTCAAGTATAGCATTCATTAAACAAAAACTGCCATGCTTTTAACACGGCAGCTTCTGTTCGGTCACCCATTTCTTTTTTTGTTTCTTTCGTCTTCTGTTTTGCAACTCATGCAAAGAAGAGCGTATGGCATGGCCCTCAGTCTTTCTTCAGGTATTTTCTTGCCACATTTTGCACAGTAACCATATTTACCGTTACGTACACGACTGAGTGCCTGTTCTACAGCTTTCAGTCTGTTTGAATCAATCTGACTTACAGCTTCCATTTTTTTAGTTGCCATGTCATCCGTTGCAAGATCTATACTGTCCTTGATTCCCATAGCTCCCACTACATCACGGAAATCATTGTCCGTCTTACTGATCTTACTCTTGATGTCAGTTTGCATTTCAACGAGCTTTTGCTCCATCTCCTTCTCAAAAGGTGTCATCTCGTAACTCATAGGCAGCCTCCAGACAAGCTTATGTTTCTAGAGTGAATATGCTTTATAACAGATTAATCGTCAAGCATAATACCAGTCAAAAACACAAAAAACACACAAGAGAAGATGCAAGAATAAGATTATTCTATATAACAAAAGGAATTACGAACAACTGCAAATGCACTGTTCCCTATTTATCCTTCAGATACGGATCATCTCCCGGCATGAAGACGTCAGAGAAAAGACTTGGCTCACCAGAACCATCTTTGTCTCCCTTTGAAGCCTTGTACCGTTTCTTGAAAGAGGACCCGCTGGAAAGCAGGATAGCTATCCCCTTGGAAGACTCCATATTGGCAAAGATTATCTCAAGGATGCTGAGAAGCGGTACAGCAAGGAACATGCCTACAACACCCCAGATGTATCCGAATATGGAAAGAGATACCAGAATGATAAAGGGACTTAGGTTCATGTTGTTTCCCTGCAGACGCGGGTCTATTATGTTCCCGAGAATCATCTGTGTTCCTACAGAACCTATTGATGCAATCAGAACAGGAGTCCAATCAGGAGCATACTGAAGCAGGGACATGAAGATGACCAAAACTGAAATGATTATGCTTCCGAAAGTAGGAATGAAATTCAAAACAAAAGCAAGAACACCCCAGATAAGTGCAAAATCCAGCTTGGCAATAACAGCAGTTACATAGAAGAGGACTCCGGTAGCTGCACTGATAAGGGTTTTAAGTCCAAGATACTTTGAAACCTGCTTTACTATCCTATCCAGAACAGAAGCAACCTTTGTCTGCTTATCCGGTTTGCTTATCTGGATGATTTTTGCTATGAGGGTGTTTCTCTCAATCAAAAGGAAAACTGTAAGAAGGAAGGTAACAAATACATCTCCGACAATACTTATGGCTGAAGAAGAAAGAGATCTCAATGCAGGCATGAGTACTCCACCAAGCCAGTCTATGCTCAAACTGTCAAAGATGGAGAAATTCTCAGGCACTTCCACCCATCTTGTAGCTAAACTCACAATCAAAGAATCAAGATCATACAGACGTGAATAGTAATTAGGAAGAGTTTTGACAAGAATATCCACAGTATAGAAAACGAACCAGAGACCAAGAGCAAGAACAACAAGAATCATCAACGCTGAGATAAGGGTTGCCAGAAAAGAGGGAAGACCAGCCTTCTCAAGTGTAGTTGCTATGGGAAAAACCATAAAAAACAAGAATATGGAAAGGACTATCTTAACCGAGACCGATCCCGTAAGTTTTAGTGCGGCAACGACAAAAAATACTGAAAGAACAATGAGTAGGTTCCTTATCTGCTTGAGGTACTTTTTCTCCATGGAGAAATAATATAACAGTTGAAATCAGATGGCAATAATTTGCTATAATCAAAGCCATGTCAAAAAATGAAGAGAATACAAACCTTGATAGGATAGAGATAGTTCTTGTTGAAACTCAGGATGGGGCAAACATAGGCAGTGCCTGCAGGGCCATGAAAGCTATGGGGATAACTCATCTTACCCTGGTAACAGATAAAACCTATGATGAGAACAGAGTAAAGACTCTTGCCCTCCACGCTTTTGATCTTTATGAGAACAGAAAAGAGTTCAAAACACTCAAGGAAGCCCTTGATGGAACAATCATGTCTTTCGCAACCACAAGACGGCATGGCAAGGACAGAAAAACCAGTTTCATTCTTCCTGAAGAGCTTACACAGATTATAAACAATGCCGGAGAGGGAAGAATAGCTATTGTGTTCGGCTGTGAGGCATACGGCCTTTCAGATGAGCAGGTTCATGAGTGTTCAAGAGCCGTAACCATTCCGACAAGCCCCCTCTTTCCTTCTCTGAATCTGGCACAGGCTGTGCAGATTATCTGCTATGAGCTTTACCAGAAACTGAAGAAGTACCCCAATCAGGGACACGCAGTGGGAATGGAAAGAGCTTCTCAGGCATCTGACAGATGCATTGAGGCTCTGGACAGCTTTGGGTACTTCAAGAGTCCCGATGAGAAAGAGTACACAAGAGACTTTCTCAGAGACCATATCTCACGCTCTTCCATGACTGAAAGTGAAGTTGCCAGATTTGAGAAGATCTTTGTAAAATCCGGAGCCATCATAGGTCATAAGGATCACTGATAGACTTCAGACAAACAGCTTAAAACGCTTTCCCATTACTGGCCAGATTCCTGCACACCACAAAGCCGTAAGAAAATACCTCAGCTGTGCTGAGAATGGAGTGTACAAGCCAGTTTTTTGAAGAATTATCTTACCAAGCGGGAGGAAGAACAGAACACCGACAAGGCCAATAAGATACCTTGATATCTTCCTTCCCCAGTGTCCTTCTTCTATCTGGAAGTCCGAGGTGTTGATTTCAAGAACATACCCCAGAGCCAAGCCCCCTGTTATGGCAAGGGCCTTTGACAGGTCGCTTAGCAGAATCTCCTCATAGCGTCCACCGTTCAACATAAGGCCCGTTATAATACCACCTGCCGTACACAGTACTCCTAGAACCAGAAAGACCTTTGTAGCAAGTCTCTTATCGTCAAACAGTCTCATAAAAAAATTGTTAAAAACAAAANNAACACCGAAAAACCCGAGTAGAAGCCCACCAGCCACATCAATCGGCCAGTGAACGCAGAGATAAAGACGAGAGAATCCAACAAGGGCTATAATTAAAGCACAAAGTATGGACAACCACCTCTTTCTGTAAACATATGCAATTGAGCCAAAAGTAGCTGTAGCACCTGCAGTATGCCCGCTCGGGAAGGAATAACCTGTTGCATTAGCATCTCTCTGGGTTTTTATATCTTCAAGGATATGCCAGGGTCTTGGTGCTCTTACAATAGTCTTAACAATATTTGCCAAGGCATTGACTGACACAAGGGTCATGCAGATTGTAAAGCCCTTCTTTTTATCCAGACACCAAAATATGAATAGAAGGAAAACAATGTGTACAGTCCCTAGTCCAAGATAACTTATCAAGGAAACAATCTTATCTACCACAGGTGTGTAGATACTGTCAAAAAAAATCATAATTGAATGTTGCAGGTTCATGGCTCTCTCCAGTTTTTTTATGAATTTTAGCAGACATGTTGACAAAAACCAATGGATACAGTAATTTCTTAATTGCATTTAGCAAGGGATCTTGGTGAAGCTGGTTATCNNCGGGTTCGAGCCCCGTAGATCTCGTAGATGAAAACCTTGTAACTGGATTGGTTACAAGGTTTTTTTGTTTTGTCCTTTAGAATCTGATCCCTCATGTTCATACAAATGAGTCCAAAATGTGGTCATCTGCATGACATATTCATGTAAACAACATCAAAAAACCCGGATTGTAGTGGAAACCACGCTAAAGAAAAGCCTTTGTCATATCTTCAAACATAAATACTTATCACATAATATGCATAATCAGACAATAGTAGATATTTACTATAAAATAATTGTATTTATAACCGTATGTTACTGTTCTATTGGCAAATTTTCACTATACTTGTTTGCAAACAAAGATATGACTATTAATGCTTGTCAAAGGACTGACAGATGAGTGAGACATGGCAGGAGCTTGCTCCTTATAAAGGATCTTTCTTCAATGGGGAATGGCCCACTATAACAGAAATGTTCAACATAAGCCTTTCACGTTTTCCGGAAAGACCATGCTTTACAGTATATAGCCCTGAGAGAATCAGTTATTCTTACAGGGAAGTTCACACACTGGTACAGAATGCAGCTTCCGTCATGATTGAAAATGGAGTTGAAAAAGGTGATTGTGTACTTTTAAACGGAAAGAACTCCATCCAATGGGCAATAGGTTACCTTGCAGCAAACTACTGTGGAGCTGTAGTTGTTCCAATGGACAACCAGATGGACACAGACAGATGTCTTCAGTTTGCAGAATTTGCTGGCTGTTCCTACATTCTTGCAGATATAGATGTAATAGATAAGTTCAACAACTATGGTTTCCGTTTTAAAAACCTTAAAGGAATGATGGGACTTCTCGGAGAGTCCGATAAGATAAAAAGCATAATGGATGCCAGAGCCTCAAAAGTTTTTGAGCATGTCAGAACTACAGACGAGGATCTGTCTGCCCTTCTTTTCACAAGCGGAACAACCGGAAACGAAAAGGCAGTCATGCTGACAAACAGAAACATAGTTTCCGACACTTACCTTGTTGCTGATGGAATGGGATGCACGGAGAAAGACACATTGTATGCCCTTCTCCCGTTACACCACAGCTACTGTTGCACAACAGTACTTCTGGAAGCCATAAAGCATGGAGCTGAGTGCCTTTTCGGACATGGAATTATCATCAGCCATATTATTAAAGACTTAAAGAAAGGCCATGTAACCATTTTCATGGGAATACCGCTTCTGTATAACAAAATGCTTGCAGGAATTGAAAAAGGAATGGCAAAGAAAGGAGCCTTCGTGAACAGCATGCTTCATACCATGATGTCTGTAAACGGTTACACAAAGCAGCACTTTGGGTTTGCCCCTTTCAAAGGATTCTTCAGAAAAAATATTCTTTCCCCTCTTGGACTTGAAAACAACAACTTCCTTATCTGCGGAGCTGGCCCTCTGGCCCCTGAGGTATTTGCAAAGTACAATCAGCTGGGACTGGATTTCATGCAAGGTTATGGCCTTACGGAGTGTGCACCAGTAGTTACACTAAACCCAAAGGATCATTTTAAAACCGCCTCAATAGGAAAGGCTCTCAAGAATATGGATGTGATTATTGCAGATCCGGACGAGCACGGTGTAGGAGAAATCAGGGTAAAGGGTCCGAATGTATCAAATGGATACTTCAAAGATGAAAAACACACTTCAGAGCTCTTTGACGAGAAAGGATACCTCAAGACAGGAGATCTTGGACGCGTTGATAAGGAAGGTTACTTCTTCATCTGCGGCAGAGCTAAAAACATAATTGTCACTGCAGGTGGTAAAAATGTTTACCCAGAAGAGATAGAAGACCATTTCCAGACAGACAGTGCTATAGAGCAGATAATGATCCGAGGATTCATGGAAGACAAGAGCGTGCCATCTGAGAAGATTGAAGCTGTCATCTATCCCTCTCCTGATTATTACAGAGGCTGGAAATCTGAAGAAATAGAAAAAGACATCAGAGAACACGTGAAGAATGTGAACTCAACCCTGCCATCCTACAAAAAGATAGAAAAGATCACAATCTTGAATGAAAGGATGAAAGAAACAACCACTAGAAAAATAAAAAGAAATACCGTAGCCTGAAAAATAGCTACGGTGCTTTTATATGTTCTTACTTCAGTACAAAACTCATCCTGACAGGGTTATGGTCAGAATAAGAGAAGTGAAGATTCACAACCTCTGAACCTGTCACATGTATGTTTTCCGTAACAAGAAAGCCATCAACCGTAACCTGATAGACTGAGGGGCTGTACGGCTCATTCACATTTCTTACACTCGGAACAGGATTATTCTCATCAAAGGCAGCAACGAGGGACACATCCGTGTTGTCAAGCATACTCACAGGAAAGGGTTGTGACCATGGATAAGGCTCGTTCTCAACTCCAAACGGGCTACTGCCTCTACCTGTCAGATCCTTGTTGAAGTCTCCGCCGGCTATGACCCAGTTTCCTTTCTCATACTCTTCCTGCATGATCTCTATCACCATCTCAAGCTGCTCTGTGGCTATGTTCCCATCTGCAGTGTAGGCAGACATATGCATGTTTATGAGCACAAGCTCTCCCCCACCCAAGACAGGGACACGTGAAATACTGAAACATCTGTCCAGATCAAGAATAACCCCCACACCCTTCTCAAGAGGAAACTGACGTCTGAGAGCACTTGAAACAGGAAATGCACTGAAGGTCATGATTCCTGACTTTGAGCTTCCATGTGGCTGATAGAACGGATAGAAGAGGAATGGAGAATCGTAGTTCTGGGCAAAGACAGAATAATAGGTTGGAAACGCTTCTGAAAGATAGGGTCTTTCGTCAATGTGATAGGTTCTTGTGGCATCAAAATCAACTTCCTGGAAAATGGCAAAATCAGCAGATGAGGAAGAAAGAAAAGCTTTTATATTCTGCAGATTGGTATCCAGCCTTTCCTTACTCCATGCCCAAGACTCAACACCGCCATCCATAAAGAAGGTATAGTCACTCTCGTATGCACCATAACCAATGTTCCAAGTAAGAATCTCATACTCTTTTCCACTAACAAGAACCCTTTCCATACCGACAGACGGAGTATTCACGTCCAGAGAGAGGTTGTCATCTATTCTGTGGTAAGAAACAAAAACATAAATCAGATATGCAACAACAACCAGAAGAAGTGCTATTACAAGCTTAAGAATGAATTTCAACAGTTTTTTCATATGCTTTCCTCTTACAGGAAAAGTTTAATTGTTTTTCAAGACATGGTACAGTCTTTGTCTTAAGGGAGCATTGATAGTATAATGGTTTCACTATGAAGAGAATTCTTATTGTTGTAGATGTCCAGAAGGACTTTGTGGATGGTTCTTTGGGTTCCGAAGAGGCGGTAAAGATTATTCCCGCAGTGCTTCAGGTAATCAAGGAAAACAGAAAGAACAATGATTATCTTGTTTTCACCATGGACACCCATGGGGAGGACTATCTTGACACATTTGAAGGAAGACACCTACCCGTCTCCCACTGTATAAAAAATACTGAAGGCTGGTTTCTTGAGAAGAGCATAAGGAATCTGGGAGATTATGTTTTTGACACAAACTGCAGCATCCTGGAGAAACCGGGATTCGGCTGTCCGGCGCTGATACAGACACTTCAAGAGATAGTTGGAGACCTGAGTAAGGAAAACTATGAGGTCACTCTCTGTGGTCTTTGCACAGATATCTGTGTGGCGGCAAATGCAATCATGCTGAGAGCCCTCTATCCATCTATGAACATAAAGGTCCTTTCATCAGCCTGTGCAGGCTCCTCAGTCGACAAACATGAGGCAGCCCTGAAAATCTTCCAGGCCTGCCAGATTGAAGTGATTGACTGATTATCTCAGATTGTCAAGGAAAGGCCACCAAAGCCCTCGAACCCATCTTCCCAAAGAATACCTGCGTCAACACCGAATGAAATATTAAACAGATCAAAGGCGCGGAATCTTGTCCCTAATCCGAAAACCGGATCCGTGGAGTCTTCTATATCTGTGTAGTTTTCCCTGGTTTCAAACCAATGGACTCCGCCAAATGCTCTTATCTCCACGCTTTCATGGAGAGAATAGCCAGCTCCCGCTGTGTACCATACATCTTCTTTCCTAATTGATGCATCATGATCCAACTCTCCAGTGTCATACATAACATTTACAAAACCTGTTTTGTTCTCATCAAAAGGAAGACGAATCTCATACATGGAATAGAGACCATGGTTTGTAATATAGGTCGAGCCGGTCACAGCACTCTTGCTTCCATGAATCTTCTCAAAAGGATTTATAGAATAGACACCATAGCCAAAGTGGTTAAGAAGGTTTATTTTGTATGAGGCACTGAAAAAGCCAAAGTCCGAATCCATTCTGAGGTTCAGACCATGGTTTTCAAAACCGTCGTAGCTGTAAGTCAGAAACACAGTGGACTCATTGCTGGCTTTCAGTCTACCTCCTGCTTCCACAACCCAATCATAGCCGGTTTTAGCGTAGACATAAGGAGATATCTTGGAATCAAGATAGCCTTCAACGCTTGCATTCAAAGCAAAACAATAGTCACTTGGATCATATGGAAGATGAACTTCAGTAATATGCATGAGCCTGTGTAGAGAATTCTGCATGAACTCTCCTCCAAGGTTTCCCTTGATCTGCAGACCCATACCTGCATTTAAAACATAAAAATCATTAAATGAGAAAGATTTTATGACCCCAACAGTCAAAAGGTCATACCTGTAGTTATCCTGTTTAAAAGTGTAAGCATCCAGATCCGCATAAATATCATAGTCACCAAATTCAAAATCCAGATATAAACCATAGGTTTTGAAATCATCATCGTTCCTTGAAAGACCGCGGGAAAAAGAATCATTTCCTGTGCCGCCTTTAAACTGAAAACCATCTTTTCCGGCAAAAAGAAAAGCCGGAACCAGCAATAATAAAGAAAAAATGAGCAAGATTGTTTTTTTCATACTAAGAAAAGTATAGACCTTTTACTCTAATCTTCAAACTGCTTAAGGTCTTCTTTTTCTCTTGTTATGTTTCTTGCCCACTTATTACTGAAAAAGTACCTGAAAACAGCAGGCATTTTGACAAACTCATCGGTACAGAGAACCAGGTAAACAAGTTTAATGTCCAGTTTAAGCACAAAGGCAGCTATAAAACCGGCAGGAACAGCCCAACCCCACATAGATATAGTATCAACTATCAAACCAAAACGCGAGTTTCCACCTGCCCTGAAGGTTCCTGCAATCAGAGGAGTGTTAATTGATGTACCCATTATATAGAAGCAGTTCACATGAAGCATAAACAGAAGGTAGTCATGTGCTGACTCAGTAAGATTTGCCCCGGCACTTATCAAAGGAGTGACAAGATAAATTATGAACCCGCCAAAGGCTCCAGCAAGAATTGCAAGAAGCAGAAGGATACGGCTTGAGTCTATAGCCTCCTTCTCCTGACCAGAGCCAAGCTGCTGACCGAGAATAATTCCTGTGGCGCCCGCTATTCCGAAACTAAAGACACAACCAAGGTTTCTTACCACAGTCACAATTGCATTTGCAGCAACTGCATCACTGCTCCGGTGTCCGAGAATTACAGAGAACATGGAAAAAGCCAGGCCCCAGATAAAGTCATTTGCAATTGCAGGAAAACACATGCCCCTGAAATCTTTTTCAAGAATGCTGTCTGTCTTGAACACAAGAGAGGGAATAATCTTTATATCCGGGCTCCTGAAAGATATGAGAAGGCAGATCACCAGTTCAACTATTCTTGCCAAAGCTGTGGCTATGGCCACGCCACTGGCTCCCATTTTCAACGCAAAGATGAAAAAAGCATTAAGGCCTACATTCAGAACCAGTGTTATGGTTTCTGTAACAGTGCAGATAGAAACACGCCCGGCACTTCTAAAAGCAGCCAGAAAGGTATAGGAAAGACCCCATGCTACTATTCCCGGAGCAAAAAGTCTAAGATAGAGGGACCCCATCTCTATCAGAACCGGATCCGGAGTATAGATTCTCATAAGAAAAGAAGGAAAGAGCAGGCACAGGAGAGCCGCCACCCCGGAAAAAACAAGAGTGTATTTGTTTGCTATCCCCAAAGACCTGTTTATAGCATCCACATTTCCCTTACCCCAGTATTGGGAGCCCATCATGGTCATTCCGGTACCGGTTCCAAAGAGGAACCAGAAGAAAAGAGAAGTTATCTGAGTAGCCAGGGAAACAGCGGAGATTGAACTTTGACCCACCTGATTGAGCATGACCACATCCGCCATGTTCACAGCCGAATCCAAGACGTTCTGGATGACAATGGGGAAAGTCAGAACAGCAACGCGCCTATAAAAACCTTTCTCAATTCTCATTGAAAAACCTGACAGCCTCAGAAAAAGCCTTATCCATTGATGGAAGATCCACGTCATAAGGAATGCCATGAGTGCACTTCTCAAGATGTATGTGCTTTGAGTTTCTGATTTTTGAAACTATATCCTCACATAACCCCCTGCTTATAAGTGGGTCTTTTCCGCCTGAAAAAACAAGAGTCTTTGTATTCAGAGAAGAAAGCGCATCATAGGAAGCTCTGAAGAGATTATCGGCATCCAGCAGTTTTTTAGGCGTCAGGAAAGACCAATACTCAGCACCCAGAGCCAGATCTGCCTCTACACCTGCCTCATACTCAAAATGGTACGAATCATCATGTTGCCATGGTATCTTCTTGCGTTTAACAAAGGGGCTTATCAGCCTGAGCTGAGCACGTTGCTTGTCGGGGACAATGCCTTTCCCTATGGCCGGTGCGAACAGTACCATTTTCTTGATTGGAACCATCTCAGCACAGAGAACACAGAGGGCACAGCCCATGGAGTGTCCTGCAAGATAGAGGTTTTCCTCACCATATAAATCCGAAAGAACCTTGCAAAAATAGAAGGCTGCATCAAGCCACTGTTCATCATTTGACCTGTAGAAGTCTTTCCAAGTTGTCCCCATTCCGGGATTTCTCGGTACCCACACATCATAACCTGCCATATAGAGGCGTTTTGCAAAAGCGGCCATCTCCCCTGGGTACCCCTGGTAGCCCTGAAGGCAGAGTACAGCCTTTCTTTTCTCAGAATCATTATGAACAATCTTAAAAGACCTTGCGTTATCCTTCACTTCTCCCCTGTCCTTATAGAGGTCGGAAGGAATATCAAGACCCAGATCATAGTCAAACTTACCATCAAAATCCATTATTCTCTCCACAAGCTTTAATGACATTCTTGTAAAAATCCACTGCAGAAGGTAAACATGAGACAGAAATGCACTCATCCGTACCGTGCATACCTTTCAACTGTGCAGGTCCATAGAGCACCGGTGCAAAACGAACACAGGTATCACATATTTCCTGATAATAGCGGGCATCCGTACCTCCGGTCATGACATAAGGAACACTCTCAATTGTAGGGAAAGTCTGTTTTATTACGCTCTTAACCAACTTGAAAGCCTCTCCATTCATATCTGGAGAAGGCATTACATCATTTGCAAGCAGAACCTCAGTTTCAAGTCCATATTTTGCAGCAAGTTTTGTAATTATCCTCAGACTCTCTTCCTGCCCCTGAGTCTTTCCGAATCTGATGTTTGCGGTAACTGAGGCCTCTGCAGGAATGACATTGAACGCATTAGAACCGCTCTGCATGGTAAAACAGATTGTTGTACCCATCATAGCAGCTCCTTGAGCAGAGATAAGTGGCATGAATCTGGTAAGAAGAGGTCCGAAAAGCCAAAGGTTCCCAAAGACAAGAGAAAGAGGAAAAGAGGCATACTCAGAGAGTGTTTTAAAGAATAATCTAACTTCAGGGATAAGCTCACGTTTAAATGGAGACTTCTTCTCCACCGCATTCACAAACTTGGCAAGCCTGGCTATTGGAGAGTTCTTTGAGGGAGCACTGGCGTGTCCACCTGTGCTCTTGGCAGTAAACTTAACCCCAGAAATACCCTTCTCTATAATACCTAAAACGGCAAAATCTCCGTTTACACCACCTAGGATGTTTTCTATGATTCCTCCACCTTCATCACAGACAAGAAAAGGCTTCACATTCTGCTTTTTAAGATACTCAACGAGTGAAGGACAGCCCGGGCCTGCCCACTCTTCCGTACAGGAAGAGGAAAGATAGACATCTTCTTCAGGACTGTAACCATCCTTGAGCAGTTCTTCTACTGCCTGAAAGAAAGCCATGACGGTACACTTGGTATCTGCGCTTCCACGTCCCCAGACCAAAGAATCATCTATATCCCCAGAAAAAGGAGCGTGCTTCCACACTCCCTCTGCAGGAACCACATCCTGATGCCCCATCAGAACAAGAGGCCTGTCATCCTTTTTCCCCTTCCATTTAAAAAGCAGATTACCGTTGATATCTGTTTTTTCAAGTTTTTCATGAACCAGTGGAAAAAGCTCTTTCAGAAGAGCGTGAAACTCTTCTATTCTATCCGGTTTATCAACACCAACTTTGGAGACGGTGTCAATTTTTATCATCTCAGAGAGTTTTTTTGCATACTCATCCTCACGCCCCTTGTCCCCAAGCGGAACATACTTTGAAGTGCGTTTTCTGAAGAGCCTTGAAAACACGGTCCGCACTACAGCAATCAGAAGCAGAAAAACTGCAAGAGAGAGCAATAAGAGAAGGGCATGAAGAACATATATCATTTCTGTCTCCTGTAAATCAGATAGGAGATTCCTATGGCAAGAGCCCCACTGGGAATAATCATCATACTTGTTGAACCGGTAAGGGATGGAACAAGAATAAAGAGAAGAGACATGAGAAGAAGTGGGGCTACAGCTATCTTCATGTTACCTCTGAAATACTTGTAGGCCATGGCTCCGAAGAGAGCGGGAACCACATTTGCAAATGCAGGTTGCAGAACAGGACTCTGCAAGAAGCCTCTGATTGGTTGCAGTAGCAGAACTCCAAGAGCCAGAACCAAGATAGTAACCAAGGAAGATGTTGCAATTGAGAGAGTGGATACTATCTCGTTCTCAGGGGTTCCGGTTTTAACACCTGCCATATCCCTTGCATTTACAGCACATGGTATCTTCATGTTTATCAGATTTCCAGTAATAAAAGCCAGATAGCTTCCACCAGCTCCTAACATGGGAGTATAGATAAGAAACTCCACAACTGAGCTTATGGTCCAAATGAGACCAACAGACAGAAAACCTCTTCCTACAGCACCCAGGTCAGGCATGGCTCCAAGCACTGCGCCAATGAGAAATGGAGCACCAAGAAGAAGCAGCAAAACTAAAACTGTAAAGACTCTACCCAAGAAATGAGTTCTGTTGTTGTATTTTTCAAAATATTCAATTCTGTTTTCTTTCATGGTCATACCCCTCAGATAAGATTAATCAAAACAGCAGAAGTCATACCTATCAGCATGCTTGCAGCAACAGAGAAGTTATCAACCCAAGCCTTTTTCTTCTTCTCAGAAAGATAGACAAATATGGCCATGACAAGACCTGAGACAAAAACAACAATCAGCGGAAGATAGTCACCGCGGAACGAAAAGAGACCATCAGAAGAAACAAATGAGCCTATGTAACTGCCTATATAAGCGCTTACAAGACCTATGAACATGGCACTCATTGCCATATCTCCGAAACCGCTTTTCTTATTCAGAGAAGTTTCATTCTGATCGGGATTTTTTATGCCAATCTTTTTCAGATAGCCTCTGTTGAACAGAACTGAGAGCACCATTCCCCACATTATGCAAATACTCATAAGAAGGGCAATCGTGGCAAAGGCGGAGGCAGTCATAGCTTCAGGATTCAGAGTACCTATTCCAGCATGCTCTGCAGCTGCTTGAGCCACCTGAGCCTCATAATGCAACGCTCCTATGACAGAAAGCCTGAGCCAGGGCCACGGGAGACCCAGGCTACCCGAGAGAGCTATTACGCCCAAAAGGATCCCCACGCCAGGAAGAATGGAGAACGTGGCGCTGGAGGTGACAACCCGTTTGAGGACTTTCTCATCCATTCCCATGGCCACTCCGGCCTTGTAGGCACGGACAATGAAAACAACGCAGATCACTGCAACAAAAGCAATTATTGCTCCACAGATCAGATATAAAGGCAGACTGTTAAGTTCAGCTATTACAGACATCTGACACCTCCCATCTCATGATAACAGAATTCTGTCAGTATTCAGAGTTTTTCCAGACCCCTTTTTGAAAAGAATAAGCAAATCCGAAACCTTAAGCTTCTTTTTCTCCTCACCACAGGAATCAAAGACAATCTTACCATCATCCATCATAAGGATTCTGTTCCCAAAGTCCAGAGCACTCTGCATGTTATGGGTAACCATGAGGCAGGTAAGACTGTGTTTTCTCACAATCCTATCAGTAATCTCCAGCACCTTCTCTGCTGTAGATGGATCAAGGGCCGCGGTATGCTCATCAAGAAGCAGAAGATCCGGAGGATTAATGGTAGCCATGATTAAGGTAAGTGCCTGCCTCTGTCCTCCTGAAAGGAGTCCTACAGGTTTAGTGAGCTTGTCCTCAAGTCCCATATTAAGCTCGCTTAGAGTCTCCTTGAAACGCTCACGATCATGTCTGTTCAGAGTTGAGAACCAGCCACCGCGACCAGCAGCAAGGGTAAGATTCTCTTCAATTGTCATACCGGGAGCAGTTCCGAGCATGGGGTCCTGGAACAGACGCCCTATTCTTCTTGCTCTCTTGTATTCACTGACCAAGCTAATATCCTTCCCGTCTAGTTCAATAGTGCCGCTATCAGTGAAAAATGCTCCTGCAATAGCGTTGAACAGAGTGGACTTTCCTGCTCCGTTTGCACCTATTATGGTTACAAACTCAGAGTTATTTACCGTAAGTGAGAAATCCTTGAAAACAATCTTCTCATTGATTGTTCCAGGGTTGAAGGTCTTAGATATGTTTTTTATCTCAAGCATGAAGACCTCCCTTGCGGTTTGCCCATCGGCGTCTGATCATAGGAATCTGACTCCTGATATAAGGGGCAGAGATGGCAATAATGACAATTACGGAAGAGACAAGCTTGAGCATGAAAGCCGGCATGTTGAAACGCAGAGCAAGAGTATAGACAACCCTGAAGATAACAGCTCCAACTACTGCAAAGACTGCTCTGAGCCCTATCCTGCTTCCACTGTAAAAAGCATTTCCGATCAGAAGAGAGGCAAGAGCCACGGTAAGGACTCCACTGCCTATATCTATGTTAACAGACTTCTGGGCCTGCGCCATTAAACAACCAGAAAGAGCTGTAAATGAATTTGAGACAATCAGGCCAACGGTTGTTGTCATGGCAACATTAATGGAAGAAGAGCGCACCATGGCAGGATTGTTTCCTGTAGCTCTTATAGCAAGACCAAGTCTTGTCTTGAGAAAGAAATAAAGAAACACAATCACAAGAGCCACTGCAATCAAGGCTATTATAAGCTTGAACTGAGCGGCAAGAGCAGTCCCAGTAAGGACTGTTTTGAGTTTGGTGAATACTGTATCTGTTCTGTTCATATTCAGAAGTGATGAGTTACCCATCACAGCTATATTCACCGAATACAGACCTGTATTTACAATAATACCCGCCAGAAGACTGTTTATTCCCATCCGTGTTTGCAGAACAGCAGTAACCAGACCGCTAAGCATTCCCGCACACATGGCGGCGACTATTGAAAGGTACGGATGGCCAGAGATGGCAACAACAGCACCAACGGCTGCCCCAAATGTAAAGCAGCCGTCAGTAGAAAGGTCACAGACATTCAGCATGCTGTAACTCAAGAACAGAGCAAGAACAGTAAGGGAACTGATAAGACCAAGCTCAAGTGCTGTCTGCCCAAGTGTGAAGATTGAAGCAAAATCCATTATTTCAGATCTCCGAAGCTCTCAGCAGTAGTAATGCTCTGAACCTTAGTGCAGTAAGGAGCAAAGAGGCTCTTTACCTGATCAAAGCTGTACCCGAGAGCAGCACAGGTTTCTGTATTTATGGTAGCAGTACCATTGTCAAATGTTCTTACAGAAACATCTGCAGGATTTTTGGAATTTACAAGAATGTCATAAACCATTTCTCCCGTTACAGCACCGAGGTTTGCATAATCTACGCCATAACCGAGGAAAGCTCCGTTAAGAGCAAAGGAATCAGCTCCTGTGAACTGGGGAATTCCGGCTTCTGTAAAAATCTCATAGATTGAAAGCTGAGCATTCATGATGGTGTTGTCACTTGGTGTGAAGACAGCTTCAACCTTGTCTGATACAAGAGCTCTTGCAGCAAGAACAACTTCATCCACATTTGTTCCTG
This sequence comes from Spirochaetales bacterium UBA1265, assembly GCA_002308475.1. Lineage (GTDB taxonomy): Bacteria > Spirochaetota > Spirochaetia > Sphaerochaetales > Sphaerochaetaceae > UBA1265. Next base: position 18,914 of record DBVL01000023.1, read on the forward strand.
TTCTTTCAACAACTGTTATTCCCTTCTTGCTGAGAGCTTCCTTGGCCTGCGCTATAGCTGTTGTTGAGGCGTCCTGCCCTACGTCATAGAGAAGTCCTACCTTTTTGATTGAGGGCTTGAGAGCAAGGACAAGATTCAGAACAGCTTCAGTATCCAAGTAATCAGATGTTCCTGTTATATTCTTTCCCGGTTTTTCAAGAGAGGAAACAAGACCTGTGGCAAGAGGGTCTGATACAGCTGCAAAGACAACAGGAATTCCGTTATCTTCTGTTGCTGCCTGCATGGCCATGGCAACAGGAGTTGCTACGCCGACCATAAGGTCAACTTTTTCAGCAATGAAGTTTGCTATAATCTGGTTCATGACACTTGCATCAGCATTACAGTTGTCATATTTGACCACAAGTTTATATCCGTTCTTCTCACAGAGATCTGTAAGACTTGCTCTCAAATTCTCTACTATCTGATTAAGAGATGCATCGTCCACATAATTACAGATACCGACTTTGAAGGTTATCTCTGAAGAAGACTGAGAGCTCTTGCTACAACCAACAAAAGCAAAGAGAGCAATAAGTGCCAGGACCAGAGTCACTGCTACCATGTTTTTCTTTTTCATTTCTTTCTCCTTAGGAGCAAAAAAAATCCTGCCCCTGCAAAACTTAAATCTGCTGGGACAGGATGTAATAAACATATCCTGCGGTGCCACCCGGCTTGACACAACGTGTCCACTTAACGCACACCACCATGTGCCGGCTGTGTTACGGTCAGCCTTCTCCGTCTCTCATACTCAGCTCATGACCTTTCTGTTTGCCCTCAGAAGTCCATTCAGAAGCCTGTATTCCGCTGCCATCTCACCATCAGCAACTCTCTCATTGAACAGGGAAGCTTCCTACTACTCTCCCTCAACGGTTTAGTTCATTTCTAAACCATTTGGAGAAGCTTGTCAACTTTGTTTCTATATAAAGTAACAAAAAAACAGAGAAATCCGTTCAGCTTTCTGAGAAATCAGCATCAAGAACCATATGGAGATCATAGTCCGGGTATTCTTTGAGAATATCGTCATGAATATGACGGTACAAAGCCGCCCGGTCTTCAACAGAGAAATCTATCAACACATCAAACGTAATTGTTTTCTTTTTTGTATCTGCATAGAAACCATGGATCTGCATGACTCCCTCATGGGAAAGGGAAATCCTTCTCACATTTTTATAAATGGAAGTAATCTCATCATCTTTTGTGTTTATACTGTATATTCCAACTGCGGTTATGATTACTCCGTGTTTCTCAAATACCTGTTTTGTTATCTCTCTGGAGACTGCATCTATCTCATTTGCACTCATGTCATCCTTCACCTCTATGTGAAGAGATGCCATGTATGAATCAGGACCATAGTTATTGAGAATAAGATCAAAGACTCCATGAACACCTTCAACAGACTTGATCGTTTTCTTTATATCCTGTGCCATTTCCTTGTCCGCCCTTTCACCGAGTATCTGGCTGAGGGTTTCGGAGATCATCTCCAATCCGGCCTTGATTATGAAAACTGAAATTCCTGCAGCAACCCATGCTTCTATACTTAGTTCAAATAATATGTAAATCAGAGCTGAGATAAGGGTTGCAGTTGACAGTACAGCATCCATCAGTGCGTCTTTTCCCGAATCTTCAAGGGAATCCGAATTCACCTCCCGACCCTTTTTCCTTACATAAAGCCCCATGAGAACTTTAACAGGAACAGCTACAGCAATAATCACTATTGAAACAGGTGTGTAGTTTGGGGTGCTTGGATCAAGGATGCTTTTTACGGATTCAATAAGAGAACTGAGGCCTGCATACGCAACAATCACAGATATGATCATGGCACTCAGATACTCAATCCTCCCGTACCCGAACGGATGTTTTCTGTCCGGCTTCTTGCCTGCAAGTTTTGCTCCAACTATTGTTATGACACTGGAAGCGGCATCACTTAAGTTGTTTACCGCATCCATGGTTACAGCTATGGATTGAGTCACAAGTCCGACAAAAGCTTTGAAGGAAGCAAGCAGAATATTTGCCAGTATGCCGAAAATACTGGTTCTGACAATCACATTTTCACGAGAGTTATCTTTCATTTTCACCACTACCCTCAGTTTTCTTTTTTGTATACAGCACCACCCAAAGCATGGATAGAGCTATAATCAGAAGTTCCAGAGCCGCAGCAATGATTGCAAGAGTTCTGTTACTTGTCATGAAGCTGGTACCAAGTATGGTCAGAAGCACTATATTATCCGTCATACTCAGAATACTCAGCGGCAGATAGATATAATATTTTACCTTTTTTGCACCCAAGTAGAGACTTACCACATCATAAGGAAGAATCTTTGCCAGACGAAGAATAAGTACAAACATGAACTGATGTTCACCGGCAAGCAGAGGATTGTTCCTTAATTTAGGATATTTCTCATTAATCTCCAGGATGGTTTGCTGCCCCTTTGCGCTTCCAATAACATACGGGATGGTTGCCATCAGAGCTGTCCCGAGCATATTTATAACTAAAGCCCAACCCACCGGAAAAATCAGAGCTGTTGTTGCATACAGAATACCCGCATAGACTACGACAGTAAGGCTCTTCAGAGCAAAAAGCAGCATTATGCAAAGAGCAGACAACAAAGAAGCCCCAGGCATGAAAGCTGCTATCTTTTCCGGTGTGATGCTACGCCTGTTGATAAACAGGAAAATGGCAAGCAGAACCCACAGTATGATCACTGAGATTCTGCTTATCTTACTTTTTTGAATATCCATATGGCGGATTCTACAATTAATACGGAAAAATGGGTACCCTTCAGAGCAGTGACACTACTTTCTCTTCCAGTTTGGCAGGAGTATCTGTAGGAGCAAATCTTCCCACAACATTTCCATTCCTGTCTACAAGAAACTTTGTAAAGTTCCACTTAATGGCAGAGTTCAGAAGTCCTCCCTTCTGGCTCTTCAGATACTTGTAAAGCGGAGCCTCATTGGCGCCGTTTACATCTATCTTTGAGAACTGGCGGAAAGTAGTGTTGTACTTGAGAGTACAGAAGGAAACAATCTCCTCATCTGTACCAGGTGCCTGATTTCCAAACTGATTACATGGGAAATCAAGAATCTCAAAACCTTTCTCATTATATTTGTCATAGAGTTTCTGAAGCCCTTCATACTGAGGAGTAAAACCGCAACCTGTGGCAGTATTCACAATCAGAAGAACCTTTCCCCTATAATCAGAAAGATCTACTTCATTTCCTTTTGCGTCTTTCATCTTAAAATCATAAACAGTCATTTTTCCTTCCTTTTTCAGTTGTGTACAACTGATATCAGAGTAAAAAATACAACCGGCACTGCTTTATGTCAAGCTTGGCCGGCTGTACAATCAGATAAAATCAGAGAACCTTTTTAAGAAACGACTTAAGCCTTGGATTCTTAGGATTTCCAAAGATGTCCTCAGGCCCCCCTTGCTCCACAATCTTACCTGCATCCATGAAGATGACCCGCTTTCCAACTTCTCTGGCGAACCCCATCTCATGAGTTACTATTATCATGGTCATGCCGGTCTGTGCCAGTTCCTTCATAACTTCAAGAACCTCACCAACCATCTCAGGATCAAGGGCACTTGTTGGCTCATC
>DBVL01000023.1:22579-22755 GCA_002308475.1 Spirochaetales bacterium UBA1265
CTGCTTCTGACCACCGGAAAGCTGTGCCGGATAAGCATCAGCCCTGTCTTCAAGACCAACACGCTTGAGAAGCTTACGGGCCTTTTCCTCTGCCTCTGCTTCTTTCATACCCTTAACCTTAACAGGTGCGAGAATCATATTCTTGAGGATTGTCATATGGGGAAAAAGATTGAAGT
>DBVL01000118.1 GCA_002308475.1 Spirochaetales bacterium UBA1265
GCTCTACCATTGAACTACTTCCACCGTATTGCGTATTGAAATATGCAATAATTACTTAAATTAGTCAATAAAGAATTACAGATTTGATAATCAGACAACTGACTGACCATGAAACGGGCGCTGCACATAGCTGAGAGGTGAGCTCTTTCAGCAGTTTTTCCTCTTCCTGACTGTCAGCTTTAAGAGCAGGAGCGTAGGAGGAGTGTACCCAACGCCTTACATCCTCGCTGTCTATAATTCTTTCTTCTGTGAATCTGAATGGCTCTGTTTCAAGAATGTTGAAGTATTTACCTATGGCTTTGAGCATTTTGTCTTTGTAGCTCTTGTCGTAAATGGACTCTTCTGCCTCTCTAAGACGTTTTTTCAAGGGTCCTTCATGAATAAGATCAGAGAGGTGAGTACCTTCGGAAGGAAGAGTCTCGGCAAGAGTCAGTGTGCTTGTATTTGTACAGAAAGGCATTATCTCTCTCAGACTCTTGTCCATGTCCTTTGAAAGAACGAGATAGTTTCTGCCTATTATATGCTCAAATCTTATGTCTGAAGGTATCTCTGAAAGGGACTCATAAACCTGAGGCTTGTCCGCACTGTCTTCCAGAGTCTGGCACCTGTGCTGAATGTACTGAAGATCCTCATTGTTTCTTACCACGGCTGCGGAAAGACCTTCAGGGGTGCGGCGGAAGGCTTCCCAGAGCATCATGCCATGACCTGCGTTCAGAACAAGGACCCTGTCACTTCTTAGACAGTCAAAAGAGGAGAAGACCTTGTCCCTGATAGAAGAGAGAGCCTGGCTTCTTGTCTGCTCGGATCTTTGTATCCACTGCTCACGCTTCTTGTCTTTTTTGGTGAAAGTCAGATTTTCGGGGAAGGCATCCAAATCAACTGTCTCCAACTGAATCTCCCGTCTTCTGTTCACGGCGTCTCTAATGGTTGCCTCATAGCCTATGTTTCCCGGCTGATAGAAGACCTTTCCCTGTAGCTCGTTTGGAAGGTATTGCTGTGCAACCCAGTGCTCCCTGTATGAGTGCGGGTACATGTAGCCTTCTCCGTGGCCAAAGCCTTCGCTGTCCCGGCTTGCATCTCGCAGGTGGTTCGGTACTTCTGACATCTGGGATTCTTTCTCAACACCTCTTAAGGCATCAAAGAAACCTAAGGCACTGTTGCTTTTGGGTGCTGTGGAGAGATAGAGGGCCGCATGTGTCAGGTGGTATCTGCCCTCCGGCATGCCAACCATGTTGAAAGCTTGTGCGTCAGCTGTGACAACAGATATGGCATTTGGGTCAGCCAGACCTATATCTTCACAGGCACTTATGAGCATACGCCTGAAGATAAAGCGCGGATCCTCACCTGCGTGCACCATTTTGGCAAGCCAGTAGAGGGCTGCATCCGGGTCACTTCCTCTCAGGGATTTTATGAAGGCGGAGATGACATCAAAGTGGTAGTCTCCTTCCTTGTCGTAGAGGACAGCCTTTCTCTGGATGCTCTCTTCTGCAGCTTCCTTTGTCACAACTATGACACCATCTACTGACTCAGATGTCTCTACAGCAAGCTCAAGGGCATTTAAAAGGCTTCTTGCGTCTCCTTTTGCCACGTCTATGAGGTGCTCGAGAGCACCTTCCTGGAAGCTGACTTTAAGGTTTCCATAACCTCTTTCCTTATCTGAGAGTGCCTGAATACAAATATCTCTGAGGTTTTCATCAGTCAATGGCTTGAGCTGGAAGATCCTGGAGCGGCTTACAAGTGCAGGGTTGACTTCAAAGAATGGGTTTTCGGTGGTTGCTCCAATAAGGATGAAGGTTCCGTTCTCAACCCAAGGGAGGAGGGCATCCTGCTGGCTTTTGTTCCAACGGTGAACCTCGTCAACAAATAAAATGGTTCTTCTTCCGTAAATCTGGAGGCGCTCTTTGGCACCATCTATCTCTTCCCTAAGGTCCTTCACTCCGCTGAGAACCGCATTCAAAGAAGTGAAATGGCTCTTTGTAGTATTTGCTATCACTCTTGCTAAAGTGGTCTTCCCTGTTCCCGGAGGACCGTAGAAGATAACAGAACTCAACTGATCTGCCTGTATGGCACGCCTGAGAAGGCGTCCGGGCCCGACTATGTGGTCCTGACCTATGTACTCATCAAGATTTCTTGGTCTCATCCTGTATGCAAGAGGCTGGTTTTTCAAATCTGTGGCAGAAGCTTTCTCAAATAGGTCCATTGCTTAGTTTCCATCAATACGTTTTGAATACTTTTCTTGCTATCTTATCTCCATAGGGATCAGGTGTGGTTCTGAACAGCTCCTCTTCTCTTGCCAGCAACTCCAGATAGAGGTTTGTCAGATGCTTGGATAGGTATTCTTTCATATCAACATATTCAAGAGCTGGCATCTGTATGCCGTAGATGAGGCTCTGACTTACTATCCAGTTTGTGTATTGGTTCAGTATGTTGTTCAAATGAAACTGATCCAGGTTCTCAATGCAGGAGTCCCAGAAGGAGGTGATCTCTTCTGAATAGAGGGCTGAAAAAGCCTCAGTCATGCTTGTATTTGAAGTTTCCACATAGGTTAAAGGATCTGTGACTTCCATGCTTGAAGCTCTTGTTTCCACAAAGGAGTAGAAATCCTCAAGGTGGGAGTAAATATAGTCTTCCACATAGGTTTTCCAGTTGTCCATCATCTGAGAAAGACCAGGGATTGTGCTCTTCAGCTCTGTAATGAAGGTGTAGTCTTCAGGAAGAAAAGAATTATTGGAGAGCTGCCTGTAGAACTCAGTGTCTGCGTTTGTTGCAGCTGTTGTGATTGCTGTTTTCAGAGCTTGTGCGGCTTCTTCCTCAGTTATGACCTCATAGCTGTTTCCTGAGCCTAAGGAAGAGCAGGAGACAAAGAGAATGAGAAAAAAAGCTAGCAGATATGCTCTTATCTTTCGAACCGCAATCATGTTGAAAATATAGCATTTGCTTGAATATTTGCATAGAAGGAATTACCCTTTGACCATGATGATCCTTTATGAAGAAGAAAGCTTTATCATAGCTGATAAAATCCATGGTTTGCCTACAGTTCCGCTGAAAAGGAACCCTCATCAGGATACACTTTTGAAGAGAGTGGGAGATCTGTGTCCTTCTGTTTTGGATGTAAAAGGTAAAAATGACTGGGAAAAGGGAGCTCTTCACAGATTGGATACTGATACTTCCGGTCTGGTTGTGTTTGCAAAAACCCAGGAGTTTTATGATTTTCTTCTTGCTGAGCAGAGAGACGGTGGTTTTGAGAAAACCTACAGGGCGGATACTGATGGAGATACAGAAGAGCGGGAGATTTCTTCTTTTTTCAGGTCTTTTGGGGAAGGAAGACGGCGGGTCAAGGTGGAGATGGATGTGAGGAGAGCGGACTCACCCGTTCTTTATACAACCATCATCTACAGAAAGGAAAAAGGTGTTTATTTGTGCACCATCACCAGAGGCTTCAGGCACCAGATAAGAAGCCATCTTGCATATCTTTCCTGTCCTATTAAAGGGGATAGACTATACAACCCTCAGGTTCTGCCAACCTCAACAGAGCCCCTTCTGCTTGATTGTCAGAAGGTTTCTTTCCATAGACCGGATGGAAGCTTCTTCACTTTTGATAAGGCTCAGTGACAATAGCTTCTTCACCCGGGGCACTTGTCACAATCTCAACTCTTCTTTCAAGCTCTGAAAGCTGCTTATCAAGGTGCTTGGCTATCTTCATGCCATTTTCATAGAGCTCTACAGCCTCTGTAAGGTCGGTTTCCTTGTTCTGAAGCCGTTCATTGATTTCTTCAAGTTTCTTTAGTTCTTCTTCAAATTTCATATCTTTTTTTCCTTATCTGTAACCTCTGCAGTAATTCGTCCTCTTTTCATGATGATCTGAATGGAGTCTTTTATGTTTATCCTCTCCGGGTCAGTAAGCGTTTTTCCTTCAGGTCCCTTAACTATGCTGTACCCACGATCAAGAACTGCTTCAGGGGAGAGGGCCTGCATGGTGTTCTCTATAAGCGAGAGTCTGTTTCTTGCACCCTTGAGCATGTCCTTAGTCTGTTTCTGGATATCTCCTATGTTGTTCTCAAGGTGCATTCTCAGAGAGATGAGCCGGTTCTGGAGAAGAGCTTCTGAGCTTTTTCCCGAACAGGAGAGAAGGCGTAACCTGAGTTGTCTCAATCTTGAAGAGATAGTCTCCTGCATTAGGTTTTTAATGGTTCTTATCTTTTCTCTCTGATCTGAACTGGCTTCACATACAAGTTCTCCGGCAGCAGACGGAGTAGGGGCTCTCAAATCCGCAACAAAGTCACTCAGTGCCCAGTCTGTCTCATGTCCCACTGCGGAGATGACTGGAATCTCAGATTTGTGTATGGCTTCAATCACTATCTCTTCACTGAAAGGCAGGAGGTCCTCTATGGAGCCGCCCCCACGTCCTACAATCATCACATCTGCAAGTGCAAAGGTGTTTACTTCCTCAATTCTCTTTGCAACACTCTCGGCTGAATCCGGTCCCTGTACTATGGCTGGAAGGATGATTATATTCATGCCGGGGTTTCTTCTTCCGGTTATCTGCAGTATGTCCTGAAGAGCTGCTCCGGTTGCACTTGTTATGACAGCTACCCTTGATGGTCTGGAAGGGATGGGCTTTTTTGCCTCAGGGGCAAAGTAGCCTAAGGCCTCGTATTTCTTCTTTCTTTTTTCAAGAGCAAGAAGAATGTCTCCATCACCTGTTTCCTTCATGGAGGTGCAGACCAGGGTGTAACTTCCTCTGGGCTCGTAGACGCTGATGCTTCCGGTAACTGTCACTTTCATACCGTCCTGAGGTCTGAATGTGACCCGGCTTGTCATGCTTCTCCAGATGGCGCAGTTTATCAGGGCTCCCTCATCCTTCAGAGAGAAGTACCAGTGTCCGTTAGGAGCAGCTTTGAATCCGCTTATCTCGCCTTCTACTGTGAGACCATAGAAGGAGCTCTCAAGAGTATCTTTGAGGACTTTTGTCAGTTCACTGACTGTAAATTTAAGTTCCGCTCTGGTTTCGGAAAACAGTGTATCCATAACACTATGAATCTTAACAGGGCAGAGCCTTCAGGACAAGAAGGTAGAAAAAAAGACTGCCTTCCCGGATTTGATTCCAGGAAGGCAGAAGGGTACATAAATGAAAAAAAATTACATTATGGGGTCCCCTGCAGCTGTGCACATGATAGGATCTCCTGCGGCATTCAAAATATAGTAGTTTCCTTTTACATCCATCATGATCGGGTCTCCGCCGGCAGTTTTCAGGGTTGTGAGCATGATCGGATCTCCTGCGGCTGTAAGCTTACCCTTGAGCATAATCGGATCTCCTGTAGCATTTCTCATAATCGGATCTCCACCAAAGTGAAGTCCTCCAACAGGAGCAACCTTCATGTTTGGGGAAGCTGTATTGGAGAGCGTTGTTGGCTGGTTTTTGTTCATGGCAACGCATGAGCAAAGCAGGACTGTAATAATCACACAAATGGCTGTTATAATCAGACTTTTCCTTTTCATATTCTATTTCTCCTTTACGACATTAAGCTGACAGTGAATCACTGGACGTGCTTATTATAACACTGAATAACAAAAAACGACACAGATTATCTCTGTGTCGCTTCATTCGGCCTATAAAAGCCTCATGTTGTCATTATTTGAATCTTACTCTTCAACAATAGCACCTGTTGGGCAAACTGAAGCGCAAGTTCCGCAAGAAGCGCAAGCATCCTGGTCAATTACATAGATATCACCTTCGCTGATGCATCCGACAGGACATTCACCTGCACATGTTCCACATGCTACGCAAGTATCTGTAATTCTGTAAGCCATTCTGATCTCCTTTGTGTTTAGTAGACACTTAAATACTACTGATTCGAGAATAGGCAAGTCAATTATTTTTTATTTTTGTGTTAAAGATTAGCGTTAGCTTACTAAAATACTGTATCTCTTTTTTATCACTCAAATGTTGATACTCTGTTGGAAAAATCTGTAAAATCCAACTTATGAAAAAATTGGTTTTAGCTGAAAAGCCGAGCGTTGGAAGAGAGCTGGCTGCAGTTCTTGGCTGTGTGAATAGAGGAAAGTACTTTGAAGGGCCTTCCTATGTTGTTACATGGGCACTTGGACACCTGGTAACCCTTAGTCCACCAGATTCTTACGGTGAAAAGTACAGACGTTGGACATTAGCAAATCTGCCCATGCTTCCGGAAGTTCTGGATACCATGGTCATAGAGAAGACCAGAGAGCAGTTTGATCTGGTGAAAAGCCTCTTGGACAGAGAAGACGTGGAGAGCATTGTCATAGCAACAGATGCAGGAAGAGAGGGAGAGCTTGTAGCTCGCTGGATACTCAAGCAGGCAGGCTGTACCAAGAGAACACAGAGACTGTGGATAAGCAGTCAGACTGAGAGTGCCATAAAGCAGGGGTTTGAGAACCTCAAAGAAGGAAGTGATTATGATAATCTCTACTATGCTGCTGAAAGCAGATCCTATGCCGACTGGTACATAGGCTTCAATGTTTCAAGAGCCATGAGCTGTCATTTTGACTCACGCCTTTCAGCTGGAAGAGTCCAGACGCCCACACTTGCCTTGATTACAGACAGAGAAGATGAGATAGAAAGCTTTGCAGGAAAGTTCTACTGGACTCTTAGAGCGGATTTCGGACGCTTTAAGGCTTCCTACTACACAGATGAGAAAACAATCAGAATCCAAGATGAGGAAAAAGCAAACAGCCTTTATTCTTCCCTCGAGGGAAAAACAGGAACTGTCACAAGTGTGAAGAAACTTACAAAGACAGATAAACCGCCTTTGGCCTATGACCTGACAGAGCTGCAGAGAGACGCAAACATGATTCTTGGTTTCTCTGCAAAGCAGACACTGGATACTCTTCAGCGCCTTTATGAGGTTCACAAGATAGTTACATACCCCAGAACCGACAGCCGCTATATAACCCAAGACATAGTTCCAACTTTCGGTGAAAGACTCTCAGCTCTCAAAAATACACCTTTTGCTGCGGTGTGTCCTAAGGTTGAGAACATACGTAAAGACCTGTCCAGGCTTGTGAATAATGAGATGGTAAGTGACCACCATGCACTTTTGCCTACTGAACAGCCTGTAAACCTTGAAAAACTGTCTTTTGAGGAAAAAGCTCTGTGGGAGCTTGTCATAACCAGATTCCTGGAAACACTCAGTGAAGACTATGTTTACAGCACCACAACTGTGGATATCTCAGTGGAAGGGAATCTGTTTTCTGCAAGAATGACCATGCCGGACAGTTACGGATGGAGAGAGAAAGCACGCCTTACCGGCAGAAGAAATGCCTCAGCTTCAGAGGATGAGAGCGAGTACGGCCTCTACGGGCTTAAAGAAGGTTCGGAAGTGACGGTTCAGAATCTGGAGCTCAAGCGTTTTGCAACCATGCCCCCTGAGAGGTATACTGAGGCTGATTTGCTGTATGCCATGGAGCATGCTGGACGTCTGGTTGAGGATAGTGAATTGAAAAAACGTCTTGAGAACGGACTTGGAACTCCTGCCACAAGAGCAGACATAATTGAGAAACTAATTCAGAACAACTGCATGGAGAGAAAGGATGGATTCCTTGTTCCTACAGCAAAGGGAAGGGAGCTTGTCCGTCTGGTGCCGCCACAGCTCAGGAGTGCCGAGCTGACAGGAAGATGGGAAAAGAGGTTGTTTGCCATTTCTAACGGGCAGGAGAGTGAGAAACCATTTATTGAAGATATAAAAAAGAACGCTGCGGATCTGGTGGAGCAGGTCATAGCAAACAAGGATTCCTATGACCCGGCAAGAATGGGTGACCCCAAGCATCTCTGTCCGTCCTGTTCATGGCCTATGGCTAAGGTGATGGATGCAGAAGGAAATACTCACTACGTCTGCCAGAGGTTCTCATGTGGCTATGAGGAGATGATTATACGCAAGAAGATAAAGGATAAGGTTCTTCTTGCTAAATCAGTTATAAAAGAAAGTCATTACCGCACAGCCCCAAGAAGGTCTGAAGCACCTGCAAAGGAGTCTTCAGGAGGGACCTTTGCGGACTTTATAAGGGCTTCCGAGGAAAGGAAGAAAGGGAGGAAACACTGATGAGTGATGAAGTGACAATTATTGAGGAAGGACTGACAGGTTTTGGATTCATCCCAGGGGATGAATACAGATTCAGAAATCTGGTTGCCGGAGACGACTCAGCTTACAGGCATCTGACAAAAGAAGAGATAACTGTCCTTACGGACAATGCCAATACTGCTGATGATTGGTCAAATATCCTTGTTAAAGACGAGTTTGACCCCTCTTGCATAAGAAGATCAACCTTCTTCGGTAAGGTCAGAATTGGAAAAGTAAAAGCCTGCGCCTTGCGTTTTCATGACCTTGAACTGACTTGCGGTATCTACTACAGCACAATCATAAGCAGTGACATAGGAGACTACTGTTCTGTGCGTGGTGTGAGTTTCATGAGTCATTATATTGTCCATGACAGATGCATTCTCTTTCACATAAGAGAGCTTCAGGCCACCAACCATAGCAAGTTCGGTAACTGCATAGTAAAGGAAGGCGAGGATCCTTCGGTTCTTGTCAAGCTTTCTGTCATGAATGAGAACGAGGGCCGCTCAATTGGTGCTTTTGAGGATCTGTTGTGCGCAGATGCCATGCTCTGGGCAGATAACCCTGCAGACAAGGAGCTTGATAAGGCTCTGTGGAAGCTGACCAGTTCTTCCTACTCAACCGAGCGTGGTTGGTATGGAGAGGTCGGTGAAGGCTGTGTGATCAAGGACACAGGAATAATCAAAGATGTAATGATGGGGCCAGCCACATATGTGAAGGGTGCCAACAAGCTTAAAAACCTGACAATCAAGAGTACAAAGGAATCTCCTGTTCAGCTGGGAGAGGGGATTGAGGTTGTCAACGGTATAATCGGTCCTGGGTGCCGAATCTTCTACGGCTGTAAGGCCATAAGATTCGTCATGTGTGAGAACAGCCAGCTCAAGTATGGAGCCAGGTTGATAAACTCTGTTCTTGGTGACAACTCCACAGTTTCCTGCTGTGAGGTCTTGAGCAACCTTCTGTTCCCGTTCCATGAGCAGCATCATAACAACTCGTTCCTTATCTCCGCACTTGTTATGGGACAGTCTAATATGGCCGCCGGTGCAAACATTGGTTCAAACCACAACAGCCGTGCGGCAGATGGTGAGTTGCGTGCCGGAAGAGGTTTCTGGCCGGCTCTTTCCTCCTCAATCAAGTACAACAGCCGTTTTGCCAGTTTTGTCATGATCTCAAAGGGTCTTTATATTCATGAGATGAACGTACGTTTCCCGTTTGCTTTGCTCTCAGATAACATAAAGCATGGCTACAGGCAGATTTATCCCGCATTCCTTTGGATAAACAACATGTATGCCCTTGAGAGAAACTGTGGAAAGTTTGCTTCAAGAGACAAAAGAAAACAGGCTATCCAACATATTGAGACTGATTATCTTGCCCCAGATACGGCTTCTGAGATCCTTGATGCCTTCTTTACCCTGAGAAGTCTTTATGAGGAAGCAAATTATGATGAGGCCAATGTCCAGGTTCTTGATATGGAAAACTCCAAAACTCCGGTCAGGATCCTTCGGTGCGAGAAAGCTCTTCAGGCCTACCAGGACATGATTGAGTACTACTGTGCCAAGGAAATAGTCTCCTATTGCAGCAAGAGAGGTGTTTCTGTTTCTTCTCTGAATGCTCAGAGTTCCAAAGCCTACATGTCTTGGGTGAACCTTGGAGGTCAGCTTGTGCCTTCCGCTAAGGTTGAGGAACTGAAGAATAGGATAAAAAATGGAGAGTTCAACAGCTGGAAAGAACTTCATAAGGTCTATGACCAGTGGAATGAGGAGTATCCTCTGGAAAAAGTTCTGAATGCCATAGCTGTCTATAAGGAACTGAGGGGTTACTCTTACATCTCGGAGACCAAGTGGGAAGAACTTAAGAAGAAACTTGCTAAGACCAGAGCCTTCATAGACGAACAGGTTTACGCCTCAAGGGCCAAGGACTACAGCAGGGACTTCAGGCTGTGGACTTACAAGTCATATGAGGAGCTGGAAGCTGTTACTGGTAAGCTTGAGGAAAACTCTTTCATCAGTGAGAGCAAGAAGAAAACAGCTGCCATGCTTGAAGATATGAAGAAGGTAGTTTATTGAATAAGCGGGGTGAAAGCCCCGTTTTATTTATGCCTCAGGGACAACCCAGTTGTTGCAAAGGGAGATAAAGTCAGTCTTGTACATGCCGACTCTGGGTTTGACCTTTTCATTCATGTATTTTTTGTCTGTCCTGTAGGCTTTTTTGACCAGAAGTCTGCCTTTGTGCTGTCTTACGCACAGGGCCTTTGTGTAAAAATACCTGACATTCCTGGTTTCAGAGCGGTCTTCAATAAGAAACTGTTTAGCAAAGAAGATAATGGCAAGGTCACTGGAAGAGTAGATGGGAAAACCGTAGAGCCAACACCTTGTCCCAAAATCCAATGCCTGCCAGTAGGCACTTTCCAGTTCTTCATCATAGCCTCTGATTCTCTGAAAAAGAGCTCTGTCGTAAAGACCTATCCCCAAAAACGGATAAAGTGTGGCATCTTTGCCTCTGCCGGGGAGAAGACTCATTGGGTCTATGTCCTGACCATTGAGCTTTGGAGCCCTTACCGAGGGGATCAGTTCCTTGTCTTTGTTGAATATAAGAGGTGTTATGACAACAGGGTGAGGCTCCTGCTTCATGGTCTGCTCTATCCCTGCCCAGTTGAAGTCAACAAGATCCACATCTGATCTGGTCACAAAAAAATAGGTTGTTCCGCAGGTGTTTGCAAGAGCATTTACCCTCTCAGCAAGAGAAGGGCTCTGGTCAAAGACTATCAGGGTTATATCCGGATAACGGCCACTTAACTCATCTGTGCTTATTCTGTCAGCTTGGGTTATGACGTGGATGTTGTGATTATAGTTGCTTGTGTACCAACGGATGGATTCTTCCAGGTTCTGCTTGGTTCCTGTATCCATAATTCCTACGGCTAGAAACTCCTCACTGTGAAGGCCGCTGATGAGGTGGTTTATATCACTATGTCTCGAAATAACATGATAGTTCTGCATCCAATTCAAGGATACTGAGAATCATTTCGTTTGGCAACTGATATTGAAGGTTTGGGGGTATTCACACTATAATCCTTGTGAGGTAAAAAAATGATTGATTATAAAGAACTCAGAACAAGACATGATGAGATAGCACTTAACATAAAGAACAGAAACATGAAGGTGGATCTTGACCATGTCATTGAACTTCAGGATTCAAGGGCTGCTCTCCTGCATGAGGCTGAAGAGCTCAGAACACGCAGAAACGCCAACGCTGCAAAAATGAAAGGTCCTATGGATCCCTCTGAGAGACAGGTTCTTATAGATGAGGGAAGAAAGCTTAAGGATGATATAGCTGCTTCAGAGGCAAAGCTTGAAGAAGTTGACAAGGAGTATAATTCTCTTCTCAGACAGATTCCGAACTACGCTCATCCGAGTGCACCGGTGGGTAAGGAAGACAAGGACAGCACAGCAATCAAGTTTGTTGGCAAGGTCCCGGTATTCAACTTCAAACCCTTGGATCATGTTCAGCTTGGAGAGAAGCTTGATCTCATAGATTTTGACACTGCCACAAAGGTCAGTGGACCTAAGTTCTACTACCTCAAGAATGAGGCTGTTCTTCTTCAGATGGGTCTTGAACGCTATGCTCTAGATATAGTCATGAAGCATGGTTTTACCCCATTCATCACTCCGGATGTGGCCAAGGAAGAGATTCTTGAGGGAATTGGCTTCAATCCAAGAGGAGAGGAAAGCAACATCTACACAGTAGAAGGCACAGGAACTGCCCTTGTAGGTACTGCAGAGATAACACTTGGTGGTTACAACTCAGGAAGGGTTTTCGAGAAGAATGAGCTTCCTGTGAGAATGACAGGTCTCAGCCATTGTTTCAGAAGAGAAGCGGGTGGAGCCGGACAGTACTCAAAGGGTCTGTACAGGGTTCACCAGTTCTCAAAGCTTGAGATGTTTATCTTCTGCCTTCCTGAAGACAGCGACAGAATGCATGATGAGCTTCTGGCTATTGAAGAGGAAATCTTCAGCGGGCTCGGACTTGCCTACAGAGTTGTGGATACCTGTACCGGAGACCTTGGTGCTCCAGCATATAGGAAGTTTGATATTGAAGCCTGGATGCCGGGAAGAGGAGATAACGGAGAGTATGGAGAGGTTACAAGTACTTCAAACTGTACCGATTATCAGGCAAGAAACCTCAACATCAGATACAAGGATGATGACGGGAAGGCCAAGTATGTTCACATGCTCAACGGAACAGCTGTTGCAGTTTCAAGAGCTCTTGTGGCAGTGCTTGAGAACTATCAGATGGAAGATGGAAGCGTCAGGATTCCTGAGGCTCTTGTTCCTTACTGCGGGATAAAGGAAATAAGAAGGTAATATGCACCAGATCATCAACAGTCTGCTTGAAACTGACATGTATAAGTTCTCAATGGGACAGGCCATTTACCATAATTTCAGTGGTTACAAAACAACATGGACTTTTGCATGCAGGAACAAAGATGTCCGTTTCACAGATGAGATGGTCAGTGAGATAAAACACCAGATAAGACTTTACTGTTCACTGCGTTTTAAGGAAGATGAGCTTGAATACCTGAACAACATTAAATGGATGAAGGGCTCATACATAGATTTTCTGAGACTGTGGAGTCCCAGATACGAGGATTTCATTATAAATACCGACGCTGAGTGCGGACTGGCCATTGAGACGCGAGGTACCTGGTTGAATACTTCCTTCTATGAGATTCCAACCCTTGCTATTGTAAATGAAGTTTATTT
>DBVL01000056.1:0-1395 GCA_002308475.1 Spirochaetales bacterium UBA1265
ATTTGATTGAGAAACAATTATTTTGTATGATGATTTCAAAGAGGCGTTAAATATGGAAGAAATGATTATAAATGAAATCTCCTGAACCACATCAAAGTAGAATTCTGGAAGTGCCCTGTAGGCAGAGTCTACATTATATGTAGTTATCCTGAAGTCCTCATTGCAGACACCATATTCATCTATAAACATTCTTTAATTCTCCTTACAGCGTCTTCAAGATCCCTCATTGAATAAGAAAAACAGAGACGCACGCACCTTTCGGACCCTTTACCGAAAGCTTCTCCGGGCACAGTTACTACTCCGGCCTTCTCCAGCAGCCACATGGCAAGTTCACGGCTGTCCATGTTCTCATGGTCTATCTGTACCCAAAGATAAAAGGCTCCTTCAGGCTTCAGAACAGAGAAACCCTTCAACGATGAGAGCTCTTTTACAAGGTAGTCTCTGCGTCTTTCATACTCATTTCTCATCTTAAGACCCTCTTCTTCACAACTGAAAGCCTCCAGAGCGGCGTACTGTACAAATTCATTAACACAGGAAATCTCGTTCGTAAGCTGTATGTAGCTTAAATCCACCACAGCCCTCGGAGCACACATATCCCCTATTCTCCAGCCTGTCATGGCATAGCTTTTTGAAAAGCTGTTGATTGTTATGGTTTTTACCTTTATGTCCTCAAAAGATGCAGGGCTTATGTTCTTCCTTCCATCAAAGATTATTTTCTCATACACCTCATCTGAGATCAGATATAGATTATGTCTTTTGACAACCTCCCGAACGGCCTCCCACTCTTCGGCAGTCATGACTCTTCCTGTGGGGGTGTTCNNCTCTCTTCCTGTGGGGTTGTTCGGTGAGTTGATTATAAGCAGTTTTGTCCTTGGACTTATATGGCTCTCAAGTTTCTCTTCAGTTATCAGATAATTGTCTTCCATGGACAACCGGACTCCAACAGGTACAGCTCCTGCCAGGCGGGTCATGGTCTCATAAGAGACCCATGAAGGCTGAGGAATAAGAACCTCATCTCCTGAAGAGCAGATACTCATGATTGCAAGAAAAACAGCATACTTAGCTCCCGGTGTCACCAGTATATTCTCAGGGGCACAGGAGATTCCGTTTTCCTCTTTAAGCTTCCTGACAATCCTCTCTCTTAACGGAACTATCCCTCTTGAGTCACAATAATGCGTATGCCCTGCTTCCACAGCAGATGCCAAAGCATCCCTTATCCTCTTCGGAGTTTCAAAATCAGGGTCTCCCCCTGCCAGTGAGACTATCTTTTTCCCCTCGGCCTTTAGCCGGTATGCCAGATTATTGAATGCAACAGTTGCAGAAGCACTAATTCCGTCCAGAAGTCTATTCATAATTACACCTACTCCAATGATAGTGAAAGCCTCGGCTTTCAAC
>DBVL01000056.1:1402-7761 GCA_002308475.1 Spirochaetales bacterium UBA1265
CTTTGTTTACTATTAATGATCTCAGTATTAATATCAGACAGACACTATTCCAAGTACCACATAAAGGACAGCAGCAACCACAGCGCAGGTAATTGCGTATGGAATCTGTGTTTTCACATGGTCTATATGGTCAGCTCCTGCTCCCATTGAAGAGAGGATTGTAGTGTCACTGAGCGGACTGCAATGGTCTCCGAAAACTCCACCACCGGCAATTGCGCCAAAGCAAACAAGAACAAAGGTGTTTACCTGGCCACCGACTATTGAATAAGCCCAAGGAAGGAAGATAGGTGTACAGATGGCATATGTACCCCAGCTTGTTCCAGTGGCAAAACTGAGAATGGCAGCAATGAAGAAGATTCCTACCGGAAGAAGTGCCGGTGAAAGGAATGAACTTGTTGCGTTGATAAGGAAGTCTGCTGTACCCATCTCGCCACTGAGAGTATTAAGCGGATATGCTACAGCCAGGACCAGAACTGCAGGAACAGCATTCTTTACACCAGAGAGGAAGATTTTGTTAAGCTCTTCAAGTTTCAGACCCTGAATAAGGAAAGAGACAGACATGAGGATAACAAGAATCATTGCAGCCTCACAGATGGCTGGCTCACCGTTCAGAATGACTGTGATTGCGCAGATTATAATCAGGATGATTATTGGAAGAACAAAGTTGATGAATATACGGGGATTCTCAAAAATTCTTTTCTCCAGAGCTCCTTCCGTAGTGAGTGGCACTGCATGGTCTCCAAGAACCTTACCTTCTTCAAGTGCCCTCTTCTCAGCCTTCTTCATAGGACCAAAGTCCTTTACAACACCCAGTCCAATGAGGAATACAAGCAGAACAGAAAGAATGGCATAGAAGTTGAATCCAATTGCACTCAGGGCAAATGAATAAGCCTTATCTGATGAACCGAAGATTCCTGTAGCCAAAGCAAGACTTGCCAGATATGGTGTCCAGCTTGAGAACGGATGTATGACAGAGAGAGGAGAAGCTGTTGAGTCAGCAATATACGCAAGCTTTTCACGTGAGATCTTAGCCTTGTCTGAAAGCTTCTTCATAACTGAGCCGACAAAGAGAGGGCTCATGGAATCTGCAAAACAGAACAATCCCAAAAACCATGAGATAAGCTGGACGCCACGCCTTTTGAGGTTCCTTTTCTGAGCTATCACAGTAAAGCCATCAATGGCTCCACTACGCTCAAAATAAGTTACAAGAACGCTGAATAGAACAACCATAAGAATGGTCCAGATGGAAGACGGGTCTCCCAGAGCTCTCATAATCAGATCAGTAAAACCGAACAGTCCGTCCCCTTTAAGGAAACAGCCTATTATACATGCAATGGAAAGTGAAACCACTGTATTCTTGGTAAGAATAGCAAGAGCAATGGCAATCACTACCGGAATGATTGAAATCCAACCCATTTTAACTCCTATTTTTCACAATTATCGGGTCCTATCCAGACCTGATGAATAGAATAATCTCACAAGAAACAGTCAAATTACAACCCTGAAACAATTAATTTTGCGCAATTCTTTTTTTTTCAGAAACACTTTTTCCTGCGCTCCTTCCTGCAATGCTCTATTTCTCCACAGTGATAGCAAAGCTCATTATCGCAGATACCGTCATTATTAAAGAAAGAAAGAATATTGTTCACTGTTGTCTCAGCTATACTGTCCAGTGCCTCTTGCGTCAGAAAAGCCTGATGAGAAGTGACAATCACATTCGGCATGGAGATGAGTCTGGAAAGAATCTCATCATTCATTATATGTCCTGAGCGGTCCTCAAAGAAGATCTCTCCCTCCTCTTCATACACATCCAGGCAGGCAGCTCCTATCTTCCGGGCTTTTATTCCATCAAGCAGAGCCTGAGTATCTATCAATGCGCCTCGTGAGGTGTTCAGTATGACCACACCTTTCTTCATGGCAGCAATTGACTTTTCATTTACCAGGTATCTGGTCTCCTCTGTCAGAGGACAATGTAAAGATATAATGTCACTCCGACTGAACAGCTCATCAAGAGAAACATACTCAATCCCGCTGTCTTTCCTGGGAAAGGGATCATAGGCAATGACATTCATGCCAAAACCTTGGCAGATAGAGATAAATACCATCCCTATTTTGCCTGTACCTACTACACCAACAGTTTTTCCATGAAGATCAAACCCTGTAAGTCCGTTAAGGGAGAAGTTGAATTCACGTGTCCTGTTGTACGCCTTATGTATGCGCCTGATAGATGTCAAGAGCAATGCCATGGCGTGTTCAGCTACAGCATATGGCGAGTATGCAGGAACATGAACAACGTGGATCTTACCGAAGGCAGCACGGATATCCACATGATTATAGCCTGCTGAGCGCAGGGCAATCAGACGGACACCCAAGTCATGAAGCCTGTTTATTACAGCAGCATCAACTGTGTCATTTACAAATACGCATGCAACACTGCAGCCTCTGGAAAGCTCAACTGTATCTTCATTCAGCTTTGTTTCCAGAAACAGAAACTTCATATCATACTTGTCCTCATACTTCTCAAAAGAAGCCTTGTCATAAGGTTTTGTGTCATAGAACGCTACTTTTATCATATGTCATACCCCCTAAGATAATAGTATACAGCAACAAGCAGAACAATATTCATTACTGTTGTAGCTCCTTTCTGTATTTTCTTCTCTCGCAACTGCAGTATACATGGAACAGAAAATGCTGATGTCTGTGCAAAAAGAAGCACAATTATCCGAGCAGAAAAACAGGTATATAAAAGGCTGATTGTCAGTGCAACAATCAGATTGATGACAGTTGCAGTAAAACCGTATGCAAGAACAACAGACATTGTTGAATATGGTAAAGACAGACCAAGCTTTCTCTTGTCGGAAACTGTTTTTGCCTGCTTTATCAGAATCTGATAGAGAGCACTCAGCGCCATTACAGTACAGAAAGCAGCAATCAGCCGGTTTATTGCCTCATCAGCAAGTAAAGGAAGAAAAGAAAGGATCTCAGTCCTACTTAAAATCCATCCCAGCAGGATAAGCAGGACAAGAAGTACAACTGTCTGTTTTTGAACTCTCAACAGTTCCAGAAAACTCTTAATCACAAGTGCAGTTTTCTTCCCCGGATTAAAGAGTTCCAGCGTTGGCCATTTAACTGTCTGTGGACGGTTTTCATCTGCCATCTGCACCATTTTTGAATAATCATTATGACTGACAGCAACGGAGGCTGCCTCCAGACTTTGAATCCTTTCTTTGTACCGGGGGATGTCAAGTTTCAAAAACTTCTCAGAATAGAACCAGAGACAAACCAGGCAAAGAATCAGACAAATCACGCTGATGAAGGATTGTAGCAGAAGCAATAATGTGCAGATTAAATAGACAAAGAAGACTGTTTTACTTTTTTCATGATAGAAGACCCAGGAAAGGAAGGAGCTGTTACAATTATAAAGGGTCAGCAGGAACCAAAGATCAAAAAAACTCTTATCCAGCAGAAACCCACTCATGCCCAGAGCTATGATTCCTGAAAAAAGAATTGACTTCCATACAGAGCCAAAAGCTCTATATCTGATCTGCTTTCTGAAATACTTTGTATTGTACATATGAAGCATGGACGCTGCTTCTATTCTGAATACAGGGGTATTCAGAACAAAGATCCTGAAAAGACTTATTCCTGAAACCAGAATTAAAACATATAGACTTCCTTCTGGCATAGCAAATGAAAAGAACTGATACCCCAATACTGCAACTGCGACTATCACTCCGATAAGAGTCGGCCAAGTATGGATTATTGTTCCTTTCAGTAGTCTGATTCTGTTTTTAAATAGAAGCTTCTCAATCTGATGTTTCATCATGCTCCACCAGTTTCAGATAAACAGCTTCCATAGTACTGTTCTCAGGAAGATCTGTAGCCGAAAGCAACTCTTTACGGGTACCGGACAACAGGCATTTACCATTTTTCATGATAACATAACTGTCACAGATGTTTTCTGCCACATCAAGCAGATGGCTTGATAGAAGCACAATCTTTCCTTTTTCTTTCTGCTCAAGAAGCAAGGCTTTAAGTGTAGCTATCTGTTTCGGATCGAGTCCTGAAAAAGGTTCATCAGCAATCAGAAGCCTGTATTCACGCATGAGTGCCATGGCAATCATCAGTTTTTGTCTGGTGCCCTTTGACAAGGCCCCGGGTATTTTATTCCGGTGTTCCCTCAAGTCAAAGACCTTAAGCATTTCCTCTACTGAAACATCAGAGTCAGGATAGATTGCCTTTGTAAAATGAAGATGCTCAGCCAACGACAGCTCTTCATAGAACACAGGCTCATCCGGAATATAAGAAACCGGATAGCTGTTCTCCGGATATGAGTTTATGTCTTTTCCATCCAGATATATGTTTCCACGCTCAGGTTTAAGATAACGGAATATGGTTTTGATGATTGTTGTTTTTCCGGCCCCGTTCTCCCCTATCAGTCCTACAATCTGTGCGTAGTTTGCGGAAAAAGAAAGATCATCCAGCGCCTTAACTTCTCCATAAGAATAGGAAACATCCTTGACTTCAAAATCCATATTTTTACTCCATCTGAAAATACACGAAAGAGCCAGCATTTTGAGAGATGATCAAAGCCTGGCTCTTTCCGGAAAATCAGGACAATTACAGAACAAGTGACAGAAGCAGAACCTCAAGAAGAGCTGCCAGACCTATGACAAGGGTACCAAGCGTCTGTGTCTTGTAACCTTGAGAGGTCTCCATTTCTCCAAAGTTCGTAACAACCCAGAAATATGAGTCATTTGCATGGGAAACAGTCATGGCACCTGCTCCTATGGCAACAACAACCAAGGCAGCCTGAACAGGAGTAACAAACCCTATACTTGTCATAATCGGAGCTATTATTCCTGCGCTTGTAGTAATAGCTACAGTAGAAGAACCTTGGGAGGTCTTAAGAATTGCAGCGAGAATAAACGGGAACAGGTATCCGATTGCTTTCAACGTATCGGCATTGTTCTTTATGAAATCAATCAGGTTGCTGGAGGCAATAACCCTACCTAACACGCCACCTGCTGCTGTAATGAAAAGGATAGGACCAACTGTTTTCAGCGTCTCATTGGTCAAACTATAGAAATCAGACAGCTTTCCGGAAGATGCAAGAAGCAAAACACCCAGGATCACACCAACAGCCAGAGCCATGATAGGTGTTCCTATGAAAGAGATAAAAGGAACCCGGGCTCCTGCCATGTTGAAAATGGAAGCCAAAGCCATAAGAAGGATCGGTACAACAATAGGAGAGAAAGAAGCCCATCCGCCAGGGAGCTTTCCATAGGAAGCAACAAGCTCCTCGTAGGTCTGACGAACCTGTTCACCTGAGTCTGCCTCATCTTTTGCCTTTACTCTTTTACCTATGTAGATGGCAAAGAAATAGGCTGCAATCATTGGGAAGATTGAACATAGTGCCCCTATTCCCATGACCTGCAAGAGGTTTGCGTCCACTCCAAGGCCCTGTCCGTAGAGCGTATTTGCCGCAGCAATCGGTCCTGGTGTGGGAGGAATAAAGCAATGGGCAATATACAAACCCATAGAAAGAGCAACCGTACTTGCTACTGAACTTCTGCGGGTTCTTTGAACCAGAGACTTTCTTATAGGGTTAAGAATAACAAAGCCACTGTCACAGAAAACGGGAATGGAGACTATCCACCCCATTTTAAGCATGGCAAGCTCAGGGTGTTTCTTACCTACAAGTCTTACTACACAGTCAGCCATTTTCAAGGCTGCACCTGTCTTTTCCAGCAGCACACCTATAAGAGCTCCCAGAATTATGACTATTCCTATTGAAGTGAAGGTTCCTGAGAATCCCTGACCAACTACAGTAGGAATGGTTTCAATTGGTATTCCTGCAACCAATGCAAGAAGAATTGAAACACACATTATTGAAAGAAATGGATGAATATGCAGCTTTGAGATGGCTACAATCATGAGCACAATTGCAATTACAAATGCAATTATCAACGGGATTCCTGTCATTATTTCCTCCGAAACAAATAAACCGAGCGCTACTTCTTCTACACAAAAGAATTGCTGTAAAAGAACCAGTATCCGACAATCCGCATTCAGCGGGGAAAACACAGAAAAGTATCCATGTAAATTCTACCTTATAGTCAGGGAATAAAAAAGAGAGAAATTTGCACATTAAACAGAATTGAGATAATATTTGATTTTATTTCTTATAAAATCTATGCGGTTATGGATATATCCATTTTAAGCGCTTCACACAGTATCTCAAGGGTCCTCAAAGTAGGAGATTTGCGGTTTGTCTCCACAAGAATAATCTCATACTTTGACAAACCGGTCATCTCAGCCATTTTCCGCTGGGATATGCCAAGTTCAGTTCGTCTGTC
>DBVL01000025.1 GCA_002308475.1 Spirochaetales bacterium UBA1265
AAATCCACAGCACCGTTCTGCATGGCCTGAACGGCATCCTCAATTGAACCATGCCCGGTAAGTACCACAACAGGAAGTGTAGGATAAGAGGAGTAGATTTTTCTAAGAAGTTCGGAGCCAGACATGACAGGCATACGCAAATCAGTAATCACAAGATCCGCACCCTGTTTCTGGATTATATCCCAGGCAATAGAGCCGTTCTCAGCAGTTATAGAATCATAACCCTCAGATTCCACTGCTGCTGCAAGACCGGTTCTGATATTCAGTTCATCATCTGCAATAAGTATTCTTCTCTTCATACATTACTCCAGTCTGTATCTTTCACTGCTGGGAACAGGAAGAGATATGGTAAAAACAGTTCCTACATTTACTGTAGAGTTGACTGTAATNNNTCTCCACCATGTTCCTTTACTATCTTATATATATTCGTTAGCCCCAGTCCTGTTCCAGATGCTTTTGTGGTGTAGTAAGGTTCAAAAATTTTCAACATCTGGTCTTCAGTCATACCACAGCCGTTATCTTCAACAGAAATGCATACATGGTTACCATCAAGGTAGCTTCTTACTTTGACAAACAGATCTTCCTGACCTTCTTTCCTTGCCTGCATGGAGTTCCGTATAAGATTCAGTATGCATTGCTGAATGAGTGAAGAATCTAGTTTTACATTCGGAAGAGAGACGGCCAGGTCTGTCTTTATGCTTATACCATTCTGGTTCAGCTCAGCTTCAGCAAGCTTGATTGTACTTTGAATACAATTATTCACATTGTCAATTGTAAACTCAGCATTCACAGGTTTGACTGCGTATAGAAAATCCACAGCCATTCTATTCAGTTTCTCAATTTCCTCATTAAGCACACTGATGGTTTTTGTAGCCTCTTCTTTGGTTATACTTCCATTCTTATCAAGCTTTTTAGCTAGAAGCTGTACGTAGATGGACATGGATGCCAACGGGTTTTTTATCTCATGAGCAACACNNATGGTTGTCATGGCAGAAAGACTCTCATTTCTTGAAAACTCTCTTTGAATTTTTTTTATGAAGGTTATGTCCTGTATCTCAAATATACAAGAGCCCTCACCTGTAAATGTCAAAGTAGATATACTTATGTCTCTTTCTCCATACAAAGGACTTTTATCCTTGAATTCATATGTGTTCTTCATATCTTTTCGGGATATGGTCTTTTTTATGTATGAGCATATGCTTTTATCAGTTATCAGCGTATCTGTGGTAACTATTTTTCTATTTGTGGAATCTGAGTTGACTGGAAGAAGATTCTTAGCACTCTCATTTATATATAGAACCCTACAGGAGGAATCAATTGCCAGATACCCCTCTTTCACTGAATCCAGAACAGAGTTTCTTTTATCTATCTCATCCGTCAGATACTTCATGTATGAGAGAATCTGATCATCTGAGAGTTTGGAAATGTTTTTAGATACTTTTTCACTGATCTTGCTCATCTGATGAATTCTCCTGTCCTGAATACAACATAATCAAGAAGAAGTCTCATATTCTGATTGAAAGTCTTGCTTCTGCAAATAGCTGTATCCAGTTCCTTATAAAGATACAGTTTTTTTTCAAAATCGGCTCGCTCTGGTTCTGTTTCATTCTTAAGATTCTTCAGAAAAAGATAAAAGAATCTGTCCCAGGACTTTGAAATCTCAAGCTCTGCCGCAAGAGTAGGAACATCTGTCTTTCCAGTTCTTGCAAGCTCAAGTGCTGCTTTTTCAAGTAGTTCTTCATCTGTTCCGCTGTACTTCCAAATAAAGCTCTCAAAATCAGGAAATAGTCCCGGAGTTACTGAAATACTGTCAAAAATATGGTTTACAGCATCCTTATCCAGAGCTTTGAAATTAAAAACCCTGGCACGGCTGAGGATAGTCATGGGTATGGATGAGATGTTTTCAGAAATAAGGATGAAGGTAGTGTTCTCCGGAGGTTCTTCAAGAATCTTAAGAAGTGCATTTGAAGCAGCAGGAAGAGAGTTCTCCAAGCCTTCTATGATCACTGTCTTACGCTTGTTCTCAATGGAAGAAGTGCTGCACCACTCTTTTATGTTTCTTACCTGCCCTACGGTGATTGGACCTGTTGAGGTCTTTTTTCCCATTACTGAAGAAACTTCTTTTTCAAGGGATTTGCAGAAAGAATCAGTTTCCTTCTCCGGTATGTCTGGAAGAAGTGAAATCAGATCATTGCAGTTTCCAGCAGACTCAAATTTCTTCTTTAATGAAGAAGAACCGGAGTCAAGTAAAGCACCGTTGAACTCACTGAGAAAAATAGAGACTGTCTGTTTGAGAAATAGTGCGGCCCTATAGGTTTTCTTCTCCCTGTAAAGATTTATGGCAGCAGGAATTATACGACCATATTCTCTGTCAGAAACAACTATTGTTGAAGCATAGTCTGATCCTAAACTATCAGCAATCCTGAGAGAAGCATACATACGACCACTGTATGAAGGCCCTGAGAAAATACTGACAAGTGGGAACTTATCTCCGGACAACAGTTTTTTAAATAAAAGATATAGTTCCTTCTGTGTTTTCTCAAGAGAAGTGATCATCACCAGAGTCCCTTGATAAAGCCTGAAACAAAACCAGTAAATGGCTCTATAACATTTTTGTAGATAACACTGGTATTAACATACGAGGAAATATCTATTACGGACTGATACTTGAGAACAATTGCAAGTAAACCAAGAATGATTATTCCCTCCACCAAACCGAGGAAAAAACCAACAAGATTATCCAAAAATGAGATATTCACTGTCTTGAATATACCCTGCAGTACATTCCCAATTACCTTAATCAGCAGGTAACCGAGAATGAACAGAATGACATAGGAGATAAATGCAGCGAACCAGTAAGGGGCAGAAAGCCTGTCTACAAAGAAGGCAGCAAAGACTGCTGTAAACATAAGAGCAGCAATAAACCCTGTAACAAATCCGAACTTTTGTGACAGTTCCTCCAGAAAACCTTTAATAGCTCCCCAGATACCCCAGATCATGATAAAAGCAAAAAGAATATAATCAAATGTTGTTAGTGCACTCATTGACTTGATTATACTACTTTCAATTTTTACTATCAATTCAATAGCCTTTCTTTTCTCTCTCAACCTTTTACATTATATTTAATGGCATGAGTATACTTACAAAACTATTCGGAACAAAAAATGATAAAGATATATCGCATCTGAGACCCATAGTAGATCAGGTAAACAGTCTGTCTTCATGGGCTGAGGCTCTTAAGGATGAGGACTTTCCCAAGGAAACAGAAAAACTGAAGAAACGTGTTTCAGAGGGGGAAAGTCTTGATGCCCTTCTCCCTGAGGCTTTTGCACTTGCCCGTGAGGCATCTTCAAGAGTTTTAGGGGAAAGACACTATGACGTGCAGATAATGGGAGCAATTGTTCTGCATCAGGGAAAAATCCTTGAAATGAAAACAGGTGAAGGAAAAACACTCACCTGCGTTCCTGCAGCTTATCTGAATGCCCTTGAAGGAAAAGGTGTCCATGTTGTCACAGTCAATGACTACCTTGCACAAAGAGATGCTGCATGGATGGGTCCTGTATATAATTTTCTCGGTTTGAGTGTGGGTGTTATAGTCTCCAACATGGATAATGACCGCAGAAGGGACGCATATTCATGCAATATTACATATGGCACAAACAATGAATTCGGCTTTGACTATCTCAGAGACAATATGAAATACAGGTTTGAGGATAAGATTCAGCCAAAGCATCACTATTGTATAATTGATGAGATAGACTCAATACTCATTGATGAAGCCAGAACGCCTCTTATCATCTCAGGTCCTGCAGAAAATGACACTGAATATGCAAGGAATGCTGAAAAGATAACTTCTATGTTCAAAGAATGTGAAAAGGATCCGGCTACCGGTGAATACCCAGTAGCTTCAGCCTT
>DBVL01000125.1 GCA_002308475.1 Spirochaetales bacterium UBA1265
AGGGGTTTTTATGGTTGGAGGCCTTAAGCTTAGAGATGGCAGTTTCCTTCCTCGCCTTGGAATGGGAACTTGGTTCATAGGAGACAATCCGAAAACCAGGGAGGCTGAGATAAATGCTCTCAGGACAGGTATGGATAAGGGTTTGACTCTGATAGATACTGCCGAGATGTACGGAGATGGAAACTCTGAAACCCTTGTGGGTGAGGCTATAAAACAGAGGGAAAGGAATTCTCTATTTCTGGTCTCAAAGGTTCTTCCGTCAAATGCGGGTGGAGAGAGGTTGGAAAAGAGCCTGGATGCAAGCCTTAAGAGACTTGGTACAGATTATCTGGACATGTATCTTTACCACTGGAGAGGCTCTTACGACCTGGCTGAGACTGTATACAGGCTTGAGCAGATGGTGAGAAAAGGCAAGATTCTCAGATGGGGAGTCTCAAACTTTGATACAGCGGACATGGAAGAACTTCTTTCAGTTCCCGGAGGAGAGAAATGCTGTGTGAACCAGGTTCTCTACCATCTTGGTTCAAGAGGTATTGAGTATGAACTTCTTCCTTTCCTTAAGAACTACGGCATACCGGTTATGGCTTACTGTCCTCTGGCACAGGCCGGGAGCCTCAAAAGCCGTCTTCTTTCGAGTCCTGTGCTGAAAACTGTGGCCGACAAGTATTCTATAAGTGTCATTCAGCTGCTTCTTGTATTTGTTCTTCATGCGGAAAATGTCTGTGCCATACCCAGAAGCGGAAATGCTGAGCATGTGAAGCAGAATGTGGAGGCAGCATCCATTGAGCTTGAGGAAGAGGATTACAGGCTTATTTCTGAAGCTTTTCCAGCTCCAGACCACAAGACTTATCTGGATGTGGTCTGATTCTTTCTGTTTTAAAAGGAGTGTTTATGGTTCCAGTTCTTTCAATTGTCTTTATGGTTATTTCCTGTGTTTGCATATTCGGACTTGCAGTAGCTCTCCCTGTTTTTCTTAAGAGGAAAGGTGCGGATCTTCTGCCGTTCTTTGTCGGTGCTGCGGTCATGATTCTCTTTGCCTTTGTGCTTGAGGGAGCTGTTCACCGCCTTGTCCTGTCTCACACTTCCATAGGTTCCAATATCCTTTTGTTCTCTATCTACGGTGGTTTGATGGCTGGTCTTTTTGAGGAAACCGGAAGATTCATTGCTTTTAAAACTCTTTTGCGTAACAGACTGGATAAGAGGGTAAATGCTCTCATGTACGGCGCAGGACACGGGTGTCTTGAAGCTATCTGGATTCTTGGCTTTGCCATGATAAACAATCTGGTCTGGACTTTTATAATCAACAGCGGAAATACCGCAATGCTTTTTTCTTCCGTACAGGAAGGAATGGAGGCGCAGGTTATCTCAACAATTGCGGCCTTGACAGGAAGCCCTTCTATTCTTTTCCTTACAGGGCTTATTGAGAGAATCTTTGCACTCACCATCCAGATTTCACTGTCTGTGTTTGTATGGTATGCGGTAAAAGAAAGGAAAACAGAATTCTACCTCTATGCAATAGGGCTTCATGCAGTGGTTGATTTCATCTCTGCCTTTGCTTCCTCTTCCGGTGTTTCTGTTGTTCTGATTGAGGCTTTGATTGGAGCATTTGCTGTATTAGTGGCTGTCTTGGCCAAAAAAATTTACAAGAAGGCAATTGAATAATACTCAACATGTGATAATATACATGCATGAAGAACTCTTTGTCTGCTACAGAAAAGAATATGCATGTGGTGCGTACATATGTGAAGGTATCTACTGTTTTTGACACCACGGGTTTCATGCTGCCTTCTTCCATAACATGGAGAGACGGAAGAGTTTTCAAGATAGACAGCGTGCGGGATTTCCGTCCTGCCTGTACAATTAAAAGAGGGATGAACGGGGATTGCTACACAATAGTCATAAACGGAGAAGAGCGGCTTCTGTTTATTGAACGCATAGGGGAGTTCTTTCCCAGCCGGTTCGGACGGTGGTTTGTGGAGAGCATCTCAGCGGAGGATTGAAGGTGCAGAGGGAAGGTGAAAAAACTTATATAGCCATAGACCTTAAATCTTTCTACGCTTCTGTTGAGTGTGTATCAAGAAAGCTGGATCCTCTGACTGTGAATCTGGTTGTTGCAGATGCCTCAAGGACGGATAAGACCATCTGTCTGGCCGTATCTCCTGCCCTCAAACAAGAGGGAGTTTCTGGTCGTCCAAGACTCTTTGAAGTGGTTCAGAAGGTCAAGGAGATAAACAGGGAGCGCTATAACAGGGCCAGAAAAATGGGACTTCTGCGTGATGGGAAGTTTGTCTCCTCTTCCTATGATTCCCGTCTTCTTGCCTCAGATCCATCCCTTGAGCTTTCTTATCTGGTTGCCCCGCCGAGGATGAAGCTTTATGAAAAGATAAGCACCAGGGTTTTCTCCATCTACAAGAAGTACGTGAGTCCGGATGACATACATGTTTACTCCATAGATGAGTGCTTCATAGATGTTTCAGCCTACCTTAAAACCTATGACTTAAACGCTCATGAGCTGGCTTTGGTCATGATAAAAGACGTTCTGTATGAAACTGGAATAACAGCTACGGCGGGGATAGGAACAAACATGTATCTGGCTAAGGTTGCCATGGATATAGTTGCAAAGCACGTAGAGCCTGATAAGGACGGGGTGAGAATAGCCACCTTGGATGAGCTGTCCTACCGAGAGAAACTGTGGTGTCACAAACCACTTACTGATTTCTGGAGGTGTGGTGGGGGAATAGCCGCCAGGATGGAGGCCTTAGGGTGCTACACCATGGGAGACATAGCCCGGCTGAGTGTAATCAATGAGGATCTGATCTATAAGAGCCTGGGGATAAATGCAGAACTTCTGATTGACCATTCCTGGGGTTGGGAACCGGTAGATATAAAAACCATCAAATCCTACAGACCTCAGGTTACAAGTCTGAGCTCAGGACAAGTTCTTCCAGAGCCGTATACTTGGGAGAAGGCGCGTCTGATTGTCAGGGAGATGACGGAGCTTTTGACCTTGGACCTTGTAAGAAAAGGTCTTGTGACAAAACAGGTGGTTCTTTCACTGAACTATGACAGGGAGAGCCTTAAGATTAACGGAGATGGGACCTTTTTGGTTGCTTCTACCGGCAAACCCTATCAGGGAGTGGTTTCAACTGACTACTATGGGCGCCCGAGTCCGCGCCATGCACACGGCACAGGAAATATAGACAGATGGACCAGCTCCACACGTCGGATAGCTGAGGTCATGATGAGGCTCTATGATGAGATTACTGACAAAGATCTCTACATAAGGCGTGTGAATATAGTGGCTGCAAACCTAATTCCTCAGACAGAGATTCCTTCTGACATGCCTCTTCAGATGGATCTTTTTACCGACTACCAGGCTCTTGAGGTCAGGAAAGAAGAGGAGAGGAAGGAAGATATGAAGGAGCAAAGGTTGCAACAGGCGGCCCTTGCGCTTCAGCAGAAGTTCGGGAAAAACACCATTCTGAAAGGGATGAATCTGGATGAGGGTGGTACAACCATTGAAAGAAATGCCCAGATAGGTGGACATAGGGCAGGAGAAGACTGATGACAGTAGGAATAAAGAGTAAGGAAGGAGATCCGAAAGTGGTATACGCAGACATATTTGACTTGCCACGCCATGTTTCTGAAAAGCATCCTCATATGTCTCTGTATGACCGCTCTGCCCAGTTTGCTCCTTTTGCTGCCCTGACAGGGTATGAGGATATGGTGGAGGAAGAGGCCCGTCTTACAACAGAGGAGAAGAGTCTTACGGATAGTGAGAAAGATATTCTCAGTGCTGTGCTCACTGGTTTGGCCCAGGATGTATCTGAAAGGAATCATCCTCAGCTACAGGTTACATTCTTTGTCCCGGATGCCCTTAAAAGCGGGGGTGAGTATGTTGAGTATATGGGTGTGCTCAAAAGCGTAGACAGCTACTTAAGGCGCCTTGTCTTTTATGCTGAGAATGGTATTTCAGATGGAAAAAGCATAGAGATTGAGAGGATAATCAAAATCAGGAAACTATAGACTTCTGATTATCTGTGTAAGGTTTTCAGCGAATTTCCCTATGTGATAGCCGTCAATGAAGCGGTGGTTTACCTCTATGGACAAGCCAAGAATCTTTCTTCCGTTCTCATTCACATACTTTCCCCATGAGATATGGGGAATGGTTTTGTCTTTGAGTGCTTCTCCTGTGCTTTCTCTCTCATTTTTCAGAGCCGTCATCTCTATCCATGGAAGGCTTGATATATAAATCAGATTGTCCTCTTCCCTTGAGAGGTCAATAAAGAAGTTCTGATCCTGACTTTTCCTTTTGGCAGAATCACAGAAACGCCGGATATCATTGTCCCGTTCCATGGTTACAATATAGAAGTTTTCCTGACCCTTTTTCAGATCTGTGAAGCTTGGGATTCTTTCTTCAAGCAGGACCGGAGATCCGTTTACCATGGAGACTCTGAAGGCTTCAACTGAGTTTATGGCTTCTGTTACTGCCCATATCATGGCGCAGTAAAAAGATTTGCTGTTCTCATGTGCCCAGTTGTACAGTTCCGTCACATCCTGTCTGAATGTGACCATATAGAAGGGATCTTCCGTTTTGGAAAAGAAGTCAAATATCTCCTTTCTGCTCCAGGTGTTCAAGTCCAGTTTCTTGTAGTTCATCCGTTAATCATACCACACTTTGGTCTCTTTATTGCCAATAATCACAACAGGGAGTAGACTGACAGATATGAGTTCTCTGCAGTATCTTCTGAATCTTGTTTATCTGTTTTTCATTTATTCAATAATTGGCTGGTTCATTGAGGTAACGCTCAAGTATTTCCAGTTTCATAGATTCATAAACCGCGGATTTCTAACCGGTCCCTGGCTTCCCATCTACGGAAGCGGCTGTGCTCTCATTACTGTGGCAATAGATGCCCTGACACTTCTCAGTGTGGTAAACAGTTCCTACGGTTCGGTTTTTGCTGTGTCTTTTGCACTGTGCGGGACTCTTGAGTACATGGTTTCCTATGTCATGGAAAAGCGCTTTCATGCCAGGTGGTGGGACTACAGCACCAAACCCATGAACCTCCATGGAAGAATCTGGATAGGAAACCTTATTCTGTTCGGTCTGGGTGGAGTTCTGGTTGTGAAGCTTGCTGACCCGGTCTTTCTGAATCTTCTGGAAAGAATTCCGCAGAACATTAAGGTCATGGCTGCTCTTGGTCTTCTTTCCGTGTTCACAGCAGATGTAATCATTTCACATTTTGTTCTCAAGATGGTCAAAACGGAGGTTGAGGGTTCAGAGGCGGACAACACTGAGGAAATCAGCAAAGAGGTACGTGCCACTTTAAGCGATAGGAACCTCTTTGCAAGACGTTTTGCTCTTGCTTATCCGGAAGTCATATACCGAACGGACAAGGTTAAAGCCCGCCTTGCGTCAATCATGGAACAGACTGAGGCCTTGAGAAAAGAGGCTGAGCTTTTCATTGCTGATAAGAAGGAGAGTTCCACACATATAAGAAACACGGTTATCTCTGATCAGAACACTCTGATTGAAATGCTGTATGATGGGAGCAGTTCAGATGAAAAACAGAAGAGCCTAAAAGAAAAGATAGATGTAAACATGGAACGCCTGAAGAATAGGGGCGCTCTGTAAGGCAGGTAAGAAATGGCATTTTCAGTAGTTTTCAAAAGCATATTCACCATGATCTCCTTCATGGGTATGGGACTTGCTCTTGTAAAGGCCAGGGTTGCAGATTCCAGTCACGCCAAATCACTTTCCGCATATCTGATTTACTGTGGAACCCCTGCCATGTTCATAGCTTCCTTTCAGGAGATGGAATACAACAGTGCAAACAACATCTGGCTACTGAAGGCTTTTCTTATCAACATGGGAACCCAGATCTTGATTTTCTCCATACTTGCACTTCTGTTGGGGAAAAAGATGAAGGAAGGAAAGTACAGGATCCTTTCCATAGGGGCCTTCATGGGAAATGTAGGCTTTCTTGGCCAGCCGGTAGTCCTCTCTCTCTTCCCTAACTCTCCTCTGGCTTCATGCTACTGCATGATGTTTGCCTTGAGCATGAATATTCTTGTCTTTACTCTGGGAGAGTTCCTTATTTCAGGAGACAGAAAGTATGTCTCTTTAAAGAGGCTCATCCTCAATCCTACTGTTCTTGCCGCCTTGGTAGCCATACCTATGTATGCACTGAGGATCAAGCTTCCGGATGTTGTTTTCAATATCATGTATACCGCCCGCAGCATGAATGCTCCGGTGTGTATGCTGATTTTAGGTTTCCGTCTTGCCTCCATGAATGCAAAAGAGGTCTTCGGAGAGCCTTTTGCCTACCTCACCAGCTTCTTGAAGCTGATTGCTTCCCCACTGATTACATTAGCTGTGGTTAATCTAATTCCCGGCCTTGATAATCTGTTCAAGGTAACAATGGTGATAGCGGCAGGAACACCTTGCGCTTCTGTTATACTTGCCATAGCAGAAGTTCATGACTGTGAGAGCAAAAGAGCTGCCTACAGCGTTCTTGTCTCTTCCATCCTATGTGTCATAACTCTTCCGCTACTGGCACTTTTTTCTTGACTACCTGTTTTCCTGTGGGTTTTAATAAGTGCAAACAAAAGGGGTAAATATGTCTTTCAGCAATATATGTGGTCTTAAGTGTAAGAGAGGGAAAACCTTTCCTTACGGCTCAACAGTTCTTCCGGACGGAGGAATAAACTTTTCAGTGAATTCTCATCATGCGGAATCCTGTTTTCTTCAGCTATACAGTTCTGGAGAGACTAAGCCGTTTGCGGACATCCGTATACCGGATTCCTATAGAACAGGAGCTAATTTCTCAATTACAGTCTATGGCCTTGATTTTGAAAAACTTGAGTATACATACCGTTTCAAGGGTTCTGTAAATACAATAGAGAATCTGAGATCTGACGAAAATACCGAAGTTCTTGACCCCTATTCAAAGCTTGTCTCAGGCCGTGAGGTCTGGGGAGGAGCCAGAGGAAAGAACGTACCCTTCAGAAGCAAGGTTCTTTTTCAGGATTACGACTGGGAAGATGACCATGTTCTGGAAACTCCCATAGAGGACCTTGTTATTTACGAGATGCACGTCAGAGGAATCTCAATGGACAGCCCAGAGGTGAAGAGCAGAGGAACTTACGCCGGGGTGATTGAAAAGATTCCTTACTTCAAGGATCTGGGTGTGAACTGTCTGGAGCTTCTACCTGTTTTTGAGTTCAATGAACTTGAGTATGTGGGAAACATAAAAGACAGGGATATGTTCAATTACTGGGGCTATTCAACTGTAAGTTTCTTTGCCCCCAAGGCCGCCTACAGTTCAGACAAGTCCTATGCAGGAGCAGTCAGAGAGTTCAAGGACATGGTCAAAGCTCTTCATAAAAACGGGATTGAGGTGATTCTGGATGTGGTGTTCAACCATACTGCCGAGATGGGAAAGGGAGGACCTGTTTTAAACTACAGGGCCATAGATGACAGTATCTACTACATGAAAGATGAAAACGGCGGGTATCCGAACTACAGCGGTTGCGGAAACACTTTCAACTGCAACCACCCTGTTGTAAGGGAACATATTCTTGACAGTCTGAGGTACTGGGTAACGGATTTCCATGTAGACGGGTTCCGTTTTGATGAGGCCCCTGTTCTTACAAGAGACAGTAAAGGAAAGCCCATGGAGAATCCTCCGTTGATTGAAGCCATAACAGAGGATCCCGTTCTCTCAAAAACAAAGGTGATAACAGAGACATGGGATGCAGCAGGTCTGGTACTGATAGGACGTTTCCCAGGAGGTCCCAGATGGGCTGAATGGAATGAGATATACAGAAACAGCCTCAGGGCCTTTGTCCGTGGAGATGAGGGTTCTGCACATAGAATAATCAGTGCAATAAAGGGTTCTCCTGAGTACTATAATGGTGAGAATGCTCATTCAACAGTGAACTTTGTAACCTGTCATGATGGTTTTACTCTCAATGACCTGGTCTCCTATAATCAAAAACACAACCGGGAAAACGGCGAGGAGAACAGGGACGGAACAGACAACAACATAAGCTGGAACTGTGGAGTAGAGGGAGAAACAGATGACCGGTTTGTTGAAGACCTCAGAAACCGACAGGTTAAAAATGCATTTGCGCTACTCATGCTGAGCCGCGGTGTCCCCATGATGAAAGCAGGAGATGAGATAAGGAACTCTCAGAAGGGAAACAACAACGTGTACTGTCAGGATGGTCCCTTGTCTTGGATAAACTGGGAAAACAGATCTCTTTATCCAGATGTCTATGACTTTTTCAAGGCAATGATCCATCTCAGACTTCAAACCCCTGCTCTCAGAAAGAAAGATTCACACCTGACTTTCTTCTCCGCCGACGGAGCAGAGCTTCATGTAAACGACCATACCAGAGTTCTCAGCTTCATGTATGGGAGTAAGAAGGATGAGGAGGTTGTTTTCTGTGCGGCAAACACTTCAAATGAAGAGTGCAGGATAACAGTTCCTGAAGGCTTCCTCTGGTCTGTGGTTGCAGATAGTGCTCAGGCCCTTGAGGAGGGTAGTGAAATAACTTCTCATTTTGATCTTGGACCCAGAAGTGTGGCTGTCTTAAAAGGAAGAAGCTGATGCCCTCTTATATTCAGGAGCTGAGAAAAGCTGTGGGGCACAGAACCATCATTCACTGTGCGGCCAGCATAATTGTGGTAGATCCGGCAGGGCGTCTTCTTCTCGGTCTCAGGGCAGATAACAACACATGGTGCTACTCCGGTGGGGCTGTGGAGATAGATGAGAAGGTTGAGGACTGTGCAAGACGAGAGCTTAAGGAGGAGATGGGGCTTGAGGCTGGCTCTCTGGAGCTCTTCATTATAAATTCCGGTCCTGAAGCACACTATGTCTATCCCAACGGGGATGAGGTTTCAAATGTTGAGATAGTCTACATCTGCAGGGATTACAAAGGACGGCCTGAGTGCGCAGACAAGGAAATGAAGGCTCTTGAGTACTTCTATCCCGAGGAAATTAGTCTGGAGATGGTTTGCCCTCCCGTAAGACCAGTCATAGAGAGGTACAAGAGTCAGTTCTGTAAGCAGGAACAGAGATAATACTTTTCTTGCTTTTCGCTTCTTTCACACTTAAAATTTAGGTATACCAAAGCATAAAAGGAGGCTAAGCCATGAATTTGAATGTCAGAGGTATTCGTTATCAGGTAAGTGATGAGACAAGGGCTTTTCTGGACAAGAAGCTTCAGAAACTTCAATTTGCAGAAGGATATCTGCAGGATTTGGATATTGTCATGAAAAGAGAAACCGTTGGTCAGGGCTTTCATATAGATGCCCAGCTTCATTTCAAATGGGGAGCCATAAAGATGGTCAGCTATGACTGTTATGAGCTCTACGAGGGAATTGAGGCCATTGCAGACAAGATTGAAGCTGCAGCCAGAAAGGAAAAAAGCAAGGTTATTGAAAACTGATTATTCAGCAGAAAACTATAATTCAATCCGGGAGGAAGATTTCTTCCCGGATTTTTATATTAAGGGGCTTAACAGGCGTTAAGAGTTATGTTAAGATAAAAACAGATAACTACTTAACCAGGGGTTTTAAGATGAAAGGACTTACCAAAAGACAGCAGGAAGTTGTGGAGTTTATAGAAAACTACATGGATACAAATGGGTTTTCTCCCAGTGTCAGGGATATTGCTGATAACTTCGGATTCTCTCCAAAGGCCGCCTATGACCACATGACTGCCTTGAAGAAGAAGGGAATTATAAAGACTGCAGACAACCTTCCAAGAGGTCTTGCTCTGGTTAAGAGGTCTTCAAATTCCGAGAACCTTATCTTCAAAATTCCCTTGGTAGGAACTACCGCCGCAGGGGCTCCTATTCTTTCAGAAGAAAACTATGATGGCTACGTAAGCATTCCGCAGAGCCTTCTCTCAAGAGGGGATTCAGATAACCTCTATGCTTTAAGAGTCCGCGGAGACAGCATGATTGAAGACGGTATAAATGACGGAGATCTAGCCATCATGCTCAAAACCAAAACAGCAGACAACGGAGATATTGTTGCAGCAAGCATAGGAGAGGATGAGGAGTATTCCATTACACTCAAGCATTTTTACAAGACTGCTGACCGTTATGAACTCAGGCCGGCAAATTCAGCCTACAAGAGCCTTATCTCCACTCATTGTGATGTTCACGGAAAACTTCTCATGATCATCAGGAACTACTGATGGAGAAAATCTACCTTCTTCTCGGGCCGGAAAAGGGCCTGAAAAGTGATTTTATTAAACGTATAAAGACCTCTATTGGAGAGTGCGAGGTTTCTCGTTTTCATGCCTTTGAAGACTATGAAGACGGTCTTTATGCCCAGCTTGGAAGTGATGATCTGTTTGCGGCAAAAAAGCTTGTTATCTTTGATGAGGTTCAGGAACTGAAGACAAAGGACAAGATTGAGCCTTTGGTCTCATACATGAAGAATCCATCTGA
Source organism: Spirochaetales bacterium UBA1265 (assembly GCA_002308475.1). Lineage (GTDB taxonomy): Bacteria > Spirochaetota > Spirochaetia > Sphaerochaetales > Sphaerochaetaceae > UBA1265. The sequence goes on from DBVL01000125.1 coordinate 10,468, forward strand.
CTCCATAGTGCTGATTCTTGTTTCTTCTCAGATGAAGGTTGCGGCGGAGATAATGACTGCTGTTTCCAATCAGAAAGAGGGCATTCAGCTGTTCTATGAGCTTTTTGAAAACAAGAAGGAGGAGTGGGTTTCTGCTTTCTTTGCGAGAAACGGAATTAGAGCTTCTCAAGAGGCAGTTTCTGCCATCATCTCCAGAGTTGAGAACAACACAGGGGAGTTTGAGGTAGTCTGTTCGCAGCTTGTCATGTATCTGAGAACCGTGGCAGGTAGAGACAATCTGACAACAGAAGACGTGGAAGATTTCCTGACCCATACAAAAGGTGAGGATGAGTTCAGTCTTTTCTGCTTCCTTGCCTCTGGAGATTTGGATAAATCCATAGACTGCCTGAGGGCCATCATCAGTTCTTCGGAGTCTCCGAGTATGAGTGCTTCCCTTATTGCAGTAAAGCTTTCCTATTATTTCCGAAGAGCTCTTTCCTTGGCAAATCTTTCTGCCTCCATGCCCATGGACAAGGCGTTTGCTTCCAAATTCTATGAAGATGACAGACCTGTTACCGCCAGAAAGGTAAAAGACAGCTATCTGAAGGCGCTGAGAACATATTCAAAACGGGATTTGGAACGTATTCTGGTTCTGCTTGCCGAGTATGATATAAAAATCAAGGAAGGTGGAAGGCTTCAGAATATTATGATGGAGAAGTGTCTATTTGATATTGTGAAGACAAAGGGAAAACACCCTGCCTCTGTCACTTTCTTGAAAATGACGAATTGATATTCAGCTCGCTTCTGTACTTGCTTACTGTTCTTCTTGCACAGGAAACACCTTTTTCCTTGAGAAGGTCGGATATCTTCTGGTCAGAAAGCTTCGGGTTTTCAGTTATTATCTCTGAAATCATATCCTTAACCGCATTTCTGCTCATGCTCTCACCGCTGTCTGTAGCCACTCCCTGGGAGAAGAAATACTTAAGCTGGAAGAGACCCCAGTCAGTATCTACCCACTTGCTCTGAGAAAGCCTGCTCACCGTTGTTTCATGCACACCTATCTTTTCCGCTATTTCTTTGAGTGAGAGGGCTTTCAGATATCTGGGGCCGTTGGTGAAAAAGTCATGCTGAGCCTCCATAAGGGCCACCGCAGCCTTGTACATGGTCTGGTAACGGAGCTGAACCTGCCTTATGAGAAGTTTTGCATCTGCAAGAGAAGCGCTTATGTATTTGGATGTCTCTTTAGCCTCAGGACCGCTGAGAGTGTCTGCAAGTCTTACGAAGGAATCCGAGATTTCCAGATCCGGCAGACTGTCTCTGTTAAGAGTGAGAACCAGGCGTGCTCCTTTTGTTCTTATGGAGAATTCAGGAACAACATACGTTTCAGCTGAAGCGGAGAAGTTTCTTCCCGGGTATGGTGTAAAGGATTTTAGAATGGAGTAGAAGGTCTGCAGGTCCTCTTCTGAGATTTTGAGAGCACGGGAAACCTCAGAGAATTTTCCGCTGTTGAGTTTCTCCAGATAATCATAGACCATGGCGGAGAAGATTTTCAGATCTTCCTCGTTCATCCCGGAGCACCTGGCCTGGACAACCAGAGACTCTCTGAAGTCTTTTACACAAACCCCGTAGGGATCAAAGGACTGAACAAGGGATAGGGCTGTTTCCAAGTCTTTCTCATCATAGGTTTTCTCTTCAAAAAGAGAAGAAAGAGGAAGAATGAAAAAGCCGTTCTCATCAAGGTTCCCTATCAGCATCTCTGCTATTTCAGCTACCGTTTCATCGGTATTTGTTTCACCCAGCTGGGAGAGCAGGTGTTCACTCAGACTCTCTCCCGGAGCGGAAGAGTTCTCAAGCATTTCCTGCTTTCTGTCTGAGGCTTCATAGTCGGAAGAAGAAAAGGAGGAAAGTTCATAATCAGCTGCATCTGGAGCATCTGAGAATCCGTCAGAATCCTCTTTCTCTGAAGGTGTACTTGCCTTTACAGGCTCCTCATATCCGCCTTCCGGAATCTCTAGGGCGGGATTTTTCTCTATTTCTTCCTGAATATGGGTTTTCAATTCCTGAACGGGAAGGGTGAGGAGAGCAAGGGACTGCAGCATCTGAGGGGAGAGGATCTGTTCCTGTTTCAGACTCTGGTTAAGGCTTAAATCCATCAGTCCTCCTCAAACAGGTCTCCAAAGTAGATCTGACGGGCTATCTCATTTTTCAGAAGTTCTTCCTTACCTCCGGAAACAAGAATGCTTCCGCCACTGATTATGTGGGAACAGTCGGTAATGGCAAGAGTATCACGGACATTGTGATCCGTAAGAAGAACACCTATTCCCCTGTTTGCAAGATCCCTGATTATGTGGCGTATCTCATAGACGGCCTTAGGGTCAATCCCTGCAAAAGGCTCGTCAAGAAGCAGAAACCTTGGATTTGTAGCAAGGGCTCTGGCTATTTCGGTTCTGCGTCTCTCTCCACCGCTGAGTGTGTAGCCCTTCTGAGTAGCTATGGAACTGAGACCAAAACTCTCAATCAGGCTCTCAGTAAGATCCTTTTTTTCAGCTCGTGTCAGATCTTCTCTGCTTTCAGAGACAAGCATTATATTATCAAATACGCTGAGTTTTCGGAAAACAGAAGGCTCCTGGGGCAGATAGGACAGGCCCAGGCGAGAGCGCTTGTGCATGGGAAGATCTGTAATCTCCGTGTCATTTACGAATATCCTGCCTCCACTGGTTGCTATGAAACCCACCACCATATAGAACGTGGTTGTCTTTCCCGCTCCGTTGGGGCCGAGCAGGCCAATGACTTGACCACCTTCCATGCTGAGACTTATGTCTTTTACCACTTCACGTTTTCCGTAAAACTTCTTCAGGTGCTCCAAGCGGAGGACAGCTTTTGTATTATCCATTTATCTCTCCTGTTATGGAGCCTGAGAGCTCTATTTCCTCAGTTTTAATGTTCACGGAAATCTCTGAAGCTCTGTATGCGTCCTCACCCCAGGTGACAGAGGCCTGCCCGGAAAGAGTCAGAATCTGGCTGTCAGCGTTGTAGGTGATTATGTCTGCGGAGCACTTGAGTAGCCCCTTTTCTGTCTCCTGGGAGATGGATGCTCTCATCTGGATTATTATTTCAGATGTTCCTTCGTTGTATTCTATTCGGGCACCGCTGATTCTGGCCTGGTTTTTTTTGTCTTCCATTTCAACCCAGCCATCGGAGAGGAGGAGTTTCTCAAGGCGATCATAAAAGACATTGCTCCCCACAAGGGAGATTTCTCTTTCGTTATCTGTAACGGAAACGTTGCCGGTGCAGCGAACATATCTGTAATCCTCTCCATAGATAAAAATCCTGTCTGAGGTCAGCTCAATGCTTTCAGAGGAAACTCCGGCGCCCCCGGTCAGTGTTACGGTTCTGTTTCCGTCTTCAAGGCTGACTGAGGTTTTCCCTCCGTAGAAGGAGATGGGTGCGGCGGAGAGGGGCAGGACAAGCAACAGGGAAAGCAGGAAAATAATGGTCTTCTTATTCACCGTCAAACCTCCCTTCCGTAATTCTTTCAAACTCATAGATGTTTTCATTAATGTTAGCAGAAAAACCTTCGGCTGTAATTGTGTTTTTGCCTTCAAAAACCACAGAAACCAGCCCGTCTGAGGTAATGGATTTGTCAGAGTCATTCCAGATCACTTCTGTGGCGGAGATTTTCACATCTTTCTCACTGTTGAGGATCTCAACGGAGCCGCTAAGGTGTATTTTCTGTTCGTCAAAGGACTTTCCGCTATCACATGTGCCGGAAATCTTCCCATCCTCCTGGGTAAAGCTCAGTCCTTCAAAATAGACCTCTGAAGAGCTGTTGTAAACGGTTATCTTGTCTGCTGTGATGATAAGGGGACTGTTGTCCGGGCGTCCGAAAACATAGGTGGCCTTTTCCAGAACCATGTCCGGAAGCACTCCTTCTGCCCTTATTATCTGAGCTTCCGCCTTCCTGCATGAGGAAACGGTGAGCAGAAGAACAATGAGAAACAGCGTAGCAAACAGAGTTTTTCTATGCATGAGACCAGTCTATACTAAATGGCTTCTATTGCAAAGCAAGTGAAATAAAGTTAAATTCTCTTATGTATGAGAGTACTTTTCCTTGGAGAGATAGTCGGGCGTTGCGGAATTGGTGTAATCAAGAACACCATTAAAAAACTGCGCGCTTCTGATACTGAAAAATTCGGCAAGCTTGATTTTGTTCTTGCAAACGCAGAGGGTGCCACCGGTGGCTATGGTTGTGGTCTGAACAATGCCCTCTCTCTGCACCATATGGGAATAGATGTCCTTACCCTTGGCGAGAAAGCCTTCTACAAGTTGGACATGGTTGAGGGGATTTCCAAACACGACAGGATTCTCAGGCCTGCAAACTATCCCGAAGAGGCTCCAGGACGGGGTGTGCGTCACTACAGTACCGGCAGTGGAAACAGAGTCTGCGTCATAAACATACTTGGGATGATGGGGTTTCAGAATCCACATCTGAACAATCCTTTCCTGTTTATAGAGAATCTTGTCAACAAAGCTCTGGAGGAAACTCCATTGGTTTTTGTTGTCTTCCACGCCCAGGCTACAGCTGAAAAGCTTGCCATGGCACATCTTCTGAAGGGAAAGGCTAGTGCGGTTGTCTGTACCCACACGAAAATACTTACCTCGGACGCCTGTATACTCGGAGACAAGACTGCTTATATCTCGGATCTGGGGCGTTGTGGCTCTGCCATGAGTGTAGGAGGTTTTGAACCTTCCTATGAGATAAGCAAGTACAGAACCGGAGTTAACAACCGTGCACATGAGACATGGGAAAGCCCAGAGCTTCAGGGTCTGTTCTGTGATTTTGATCCCCTTACAGGAAAAGCCCTGAGTGTTGAGACTGTAAGAATTCCTGTGGAATTGACTCCTCTGAAGCAGACATATTGATGCTCCGGATAGGCAGTCAGTATGAAGACTTGAGTTTTACATCACACTCCTGAAGAAGAGCTCTTATTTCAAGATGCTGAGGGCAGATGGCCTCACACTTTCCGCATTTTATGCATTCAGAGGCGGAGTGGCCTTCCTTCTTGATTATCCTGTAGTAGTAAACACTGTTCCAGTCATTGAAAAGCATATTGTTGTTCCTGCAGGAGAAAATCTCAGGAATAGGAATCTGTTTGGGACAGCCGGATGTGCAGTAGCTGCATGCGGTACAGGGTATGACATCTTTTCCACGGAGAGTCTGGGCAACCCTGAACAGCTCTGTCTTTTCCTCTTCGGTCACTTCCCTGTAGTTCTTCATGGTTCTCACATTGTCTTCCATCATGTCCATGTTTCCCATACCTGAAAGAACGGCAATTACGTTCTTGAGGGAAGCGGCAAACCTCAGTCCATAACCTGCGTTGCTGTAGTTCTCTCCAGTTTTCTCTCTAAGACTGTCCAGTATCTTCTGACCTTCTTCAGGAAGCTTTACGAGAGAGCCTCCTTTCAGTGGTTCCATAATGAACACACCCTTGTTGAACTTCTCACAGACCTCATAGACCTTTCTGCTTTCAACAGAGGCACTGTCCCAGTCAAAGTAGTTGAGTTGAATCTGAACCACCTCAACCTCCGGGTGGTCTGTAAGTATTTTTTCAAGGAAAGAAGCCTTGTCATGGAAGGAGATTCCGAGGTGACGGATCTTTCCTTCTGCCTTGAACTTCAGAGCTTCCTCATAAGCTTTGCAAGCCTGGTATTTCTCATAGTTTGTCCTGTCCTGGGCATGCATGAAGTAAAAATCAAAGTAGGGTACACCGCAGATCTCAAGCTGGCTTTCAAAGAATGGACGGATGTCTTCATTCTTATTGAAAAACTCATCAGAGAGTTTGTCAGTAAGCAGAAAGCTCTCCCTGGGATATCTGGAAGTAAGGCACTCCCTGACTGCCGGTTCACTCAGTTTGTTCATATAGCCGTGAGCTGTATCAAAATAATTGAAACCATTCTCCATAAAGAAGTCCACCATCTTTATGAACTCTTCATTCAAAACAGCTTTTCCCTTTCTGGGGAGCCTCATACATCCGAAACCTAGTTTTCCTTTAATACCATAATTTTCCATGGCGAAAATTATAGCACGGAAAAACTTGACGTAAAGCCTCCTGCGGTCGGACAATCAATGTATGGAAAAAAAAGTACTTGTTATTGATTGCTGTATCAGAAAGGAGAAGTCAGCAACAGCAAAGCTTCTGGCCTCCTATCTGGAAAAGCACTGCGCCCAGTGCACCATAGAAAAACTGAAACTGTATGAGATGGACCTCAGACCCATGCTTCTTGAAGATCTGGAGAAGAGGGATTCTCTTCTTCTAGCCTCCAGGTATGATGATCCGTACTTCACCCTTGCCAGACAGTTCAGGGACGCAGATATGGTTGTCTTTGCCGCCCCGTTCTGGGACATGTCTTTCCCGTCTCTTCTCAAGGTTTATGTAGAGCATATCTGTGCAAGCGGCATAACCTTTTCCTCTTCCGCGGAAGGAGGACTGCAAGGTCTGTGCCGAGCTGAGAAGTTTGTCTACATATCCACCTGCGGTGGTTATCAGAAAGGTGAGAATGAAGGAGCTCGGTACATAAGAGCCCTTGGAAAGAACCTTTTAGGCGTGAAAGAGACAGAGGAGTTCATAATAGATGGCCTGGATGTGGACCCAACTCAGAGGGAGAGCCGTCTTCAGGCAGAAATACGGAGACTTATGGCGTGAAAAGTCTCTCCGAGTACCTTGCAGGACTGTTTCCCCAAAGAGAGCATCTTTTTGTCTGTTTTACAGGCGGCGGAGGGAAAACCACAGCCCTTCAGACCTTGGGCGCTTACTTCAAAAAGAAAGGAAAGACCGTCTTACTGACAACTACAACCAAGTTTCAGAACCCCATGACCTACGGATGGAAGGCTGACCTCTGCTTTACCAGGGCTGAGGAAATAATGGACTTTGATCCGCAAGAGTACAGGGGAAAAGGTGTGACTGTTGTTTATGGAGAGTACTTAAGTCCTGAGAAAATCTCCTCTCCAACCATGGAAAACCTTTCAAATCTCAAAGACAGGTTTGATGTGGTTCTCTGTGAAGCGGATGGTTCGAGGGGCCTGCCGTTCAAGGTTCACTCTGAAAGAGACCCTGTCATCCCGCCCTGGACGGATTTCACAATCTCAGTGGTAGGTTCTGACGGAGCGCTTGAAAATGCGGCAGAAAAAACCTTCGGAGTTGAGAATCTCAAAAACAGACCCGCTGAGGATGCTGTAGCTGACGCTGCCTACCTTTCCGTCCTTGCCGCAGAGAAAGAAGGTTTTTTCAAGGGAACGGAAGAGGGAAAGAGGGCTCTCCTGCTGAACAAAGCAGATCTTTGTTCCCAGCAGAAGGCCAATGTGTTTTTAAATGTTCAATGGCCGGCTGACTGTGCTATAATTTATGCGTCTGCCTGGCTGGACTGCATATACAGCCTCATACAGACAGGAAATTACAGATGAAAGAAATTAAAGATATAATAAGCTCCTGCCCAGTAGTAATCCGTGGAGCAGGAGATCTGGCTACGGGAGTAGCCATCAGGCTTTTCAGAAGCGGTTTTCCGGTAGTCATGCTTGAGATAGATAAGCCCACTGTCATAAGGCGCACCGTGTCCTTTGCCCAGGCTGTTTACGATGGAGAGACAGAAGTGGAAGGAGTGAGGGCCGTCTTTACTGATTTGAAATGGGCCCTCTCAGAGGCTCACAGCGGTAGCGTTGCTGTAGTATGTGACGGAGAAGCCAAGGCCATTGAAACTCTCAAGCCTCTTATTCTCATAGATGCCATTCTTGCCAAAAAGAACCTTGGAACAAACATGCAGATGGCAGATTTTGTACTGGCCCTGGGTCCCGGATTCACAGCAGGAGTGGACTGCCATGCGGTAATTGAAACCAAAAGAGGCCACAACCTCGGAAGAGTCATCTACAGTGGAAGCGCAGCACCGAATACCGGAATTCCCGGTCTGATTGGCGGATACGGAAAGGAGCGGGTCATGAAAAGCCCAACTTCCGGCATTTTCAGAAGCGTGGCCAGAATAGGAGATATAGTTGCAAAGGAAGCCGTCATAGCCTACGTGGGAGACTCCCCTGTCATAACAGGTATAGGAGGCAAGGTCAGGGGCATGCTTATGGACGGCCTGATTGTTCCTGAAGGCTTCAAGGTTGCAGATGTAGACCCAAGAGGCGAGGAGACCGACCACACCAGATGCTCCGACAAAGCCATGGCCATAGCAGGAGGAGCCCTGGAAGCAGTCATGCACTTCCTCGCCGGGGGAGAGGTATGAGGCGCATATATCTGGACAACAGTGCAACCTCTTTCCCCAAGGCTCCCGGGCTCGGCGCAGTCCTCTCTGACTATATAGAGGAACGCTGTGTAAACATAAACCGCACCGAAAGCTTCCTGGCCTATGAGAACTTTGAGGCCCTCTACGCTTTGAGAAGGAATCTCTGCACACTTTTCGGGTTTGAAACACCCGAGAGCATAGGCTTTACACCGAATATCACCTACGCTCTGAACTGGCTTATCAAAGGCCTTCTGGCCCCTGGCGACCACGTAGTGACAACATCTGTTGAGCACAATGCCGTCATGCGTCCTCTCCTTCAGCACTCCGTCTCTTTTTCCTTCATTCCTTCCGACAAGTCAGGCCGTAGCCTGCCTGATGAGGCAGAGTCTCTTATCAACAAAAAGACAAAGGCCTTCATTATAAACGCCGCTTCCAACGTAAGTGGAGCGGTTCAAGATGTGAAAAAGCTCTGCTCCATAGCTAAAAAACATAACCTGCTTACCATAGTGGACAGTGCCCAGGCCGCTCCGTTCATAGACATTAACATGAAGGGAATGGGTATTGATGCCCTTGCCTTCACCGGGCATAAGGGCCTTCTCGGACCTCAGGGAACCGGAGGCTTTCTTTTGAGAAAGGACCTTGCGCTGACCATAGACCCGCTTGTAAGCGGAGGAACGGGCAGTTTCAGCCACACCATAGAGCTTCCCCCTGTACTTCCCGACAGATTAAGCCCTGGAACAGAAAACCTTGTTGGCCTTTACGGACTTTCCCATTCCGTTCAGTACGTTCTTGATAATCTTGATTCTCTGAGACAGAAGAGCCGTGAGAACACGGCCTTGCTCTGTAGCGGTCTTGAGAGAATATGTAATGACTTTAATCTCAGAATAGCCGGACCTTCCGCAGAGGAAGAGAGGACTGAAGCCATATCCCTCTTCTGTCCCGAGCCTGCGGATTTAAGTGCATACCTTCTGGAAAACTATGGAATAGAAACCAGAGCCGGCCTTCACTGCAGCCCCTGCGCCCATAAGGCCCTTGGAACCTTCCC
>DBVL01000101.1 GCA_002308475.1 Spirochaetales bacterium UBA1265
GTGGGGTTCACGGCCTTGTCGGTGGATATCATAACCATCTGCTCCACATCATATTGCAGACATTTCTCGGCGACGTTGCGGGAGCCGTAGACATTGGCCAGCACCGCCTCGCAGGGGTTCTCTTCCATAAGCGGAACGTGCTTGTAGGCTGCGGCATGGAAGATAAGATCCGGCTTATATTCATTTATGATTCTGAAAACTTTCTCACCATTGCGGACATCACACACAACAGGAACAACTTTATCAGACCATTCCCTCTCGTAGTCGAGAAGTCTCAGGGCCAGATCATGAAGTTCTGTCTCATCTATATCCAACAGCACTACTCTCTCAGGATTGTACTCCATAACCTGTTTACAGATTTCTGAACCTATGGAACCGCCGGCACCTGTAACAAGGATGGTCTTGCTGTCAATCATCTCAAACAGAGGTTCATGGTCTATAGTGTAGAGCTTTCTGCCCAGAAGGTCTGAGTAGTCTATGTCTCTTACTGACACATCTGCTCTTCCACGGGTCTCAAAAAGAGCAGGAACAATCTTGACGTCTACTCCGGCGTTCTTGCATTCTCTTGCAGCCTTCTGGATCTTATCAGATGAAATACCTGTTACAGCAATAATAAGAACATTGTATTTTGAACGCTGGAAAATGGAGTGAAGATCCTTCAATGTTCCAAGTACGGGAATCCCGAACTCAATTCTTCCCTTAAGATCAATATTATCATCTATAAAACCAGTGACCTTGTAGTCAAACTTTCCCTTGTTTGAAAGTCTGGCCATGGTACAGCCAAGTTCTCCAGCTCCGTAAACAAGAGCCACAGGAAGACCTGAGGACTTTTCAAAAATCTCCCTGTCTCTAATAAACCTGTAGACGACCCTGGAACCCAAGACCGCACAGCCTGACAGTACGCCTCCAACCAGGATTCCTCTTGTCATGTAATAATGAAAGCCGAGTCTTACACCGACTATCAGAAAGGCCACAAGAACTGCAGGGACAATGGAAAGAGCCACTCTCTCAACAAGTTCCAATGAACTGCTTTCAACTCTGATCCTGTAGAAATCAGACAGGAAAAGAAACAAGAGATACGCCGCCGATATGATAAGAGCCAAGTAAACGTTAGTCTCCTCAAGAACTCCGCTCACAAGCCAGAATGAACCAATATTTGAAATGGAAATAAGCAAAAAATCCAACAGTATCAGATAAATGATTTTCTTTCGTTGACGCATAACTACAGACCCTTCCTCCCTGTTTCAGCCCTTCACTCCCGCGCTTCTATCTCAAGTTTATCATATTTAGCGGAAAAGCGTTCAAACGGCTCCTGCATTAAAACTTTACACTCTTTTTGAAAAGAATCATAGATTTCCATGAAAGAAACTGCAAAGGGAGTCAGAGAAGCTCCTACCCTTTCCTTGCCTCCGCGTTTTCTCTCTATGATCCTGTGCCCAAGGGCAGCCTCAAGATTCTCTATCATGCCATAGGCTTTTGAGTAGGAAATACCTATTTCGGCAGCAGCAGATCTGAGAGAGCCGAGCCTCATTATGCTCTGCATGAGCCATAGAACTCCTATGCCCATGAACTTCCCTTTCTCATCCTCAAGATAAATCTTGGTTTTCAGTTTCATACGCCCTCCACCACACTCAATCAAACAATCCGGGAGGCTCCTCCGAGACACCGCGTCTCTCTACTTCCCCTCCGTTAAGCATCTTCAAAAACTCTTCTTCTCCAACAACACGCACACCGAGACTTACTGCTTTCTGGAGTTTGCTTCCTGCATTTGCACCTGCAAGAAGACAGGTCGTTTTGGAGGAGACAGAACTCACCTCAGTGCCACCACGCCTTACTATCTCTTCCATGGCCTTTTCCCTTGGCTTGAAATTCTCAAAAGTTCCGGTCACACACCAGCTCTGTCCTGCAAAAATCTGCTCAACCGGGCTCTCCTCATCAGTTTTTGAGACAGACATGGACAGGCCAAAGCCCTCTAGGTCTTTTATGAGGCGTAGCATGTTCTCTTCATGGAGAGAGTCCACTATCAGGTGTGCTGTCACTGGTCCTATCCCATCTATGGCAGAGAGCTGGTCCTCCGTGGCGGAAAGAAGCTTTTCCATGCTGTCAAAGCCGGCACCGGTCACCAGCTCCACCGCTTTTTTACCAAATTCAGGAATACCAAGAGAAACCAGAACTCGGGTAAACGGCGCCTTGACAGCCTCCTTTACAGCCTTTGAGATAGCCTCAGTCTTCTTGACACCAAAGCCTTCTACCCCGTCAAACACAAGAATGTTCCAATCAAAGGTGAAGATATCCTGAATCCGTCTTATGTAGTTTTTATCGTACAGGATCTCAAGTGTTTTTGTTCCCAGCCCCTCTATATCCATCTGCTTCTTTGCACAGAAAAAATCCAATGAGCCTTTCTCTCTTGCAGGGCATTCATGATTACTGCAGAAAGTGTGGGCTCCCTTCTTTATAAGAAGACTTGAACAGACTGGACACTGCTGTGGCATACTCCACGTAGTATTTCCCTTATTGTTTTTCTCAATAACAGATTCAACGGCAGGTATGACATCTCCCCTCTTGCTTATCTCAACGGTATCTCCCACCGCCAGCTCAAGAGAGTCCACATAGTCCTGATTGTGGAGTGTTATGTTTTTGATCACAGATCCAGAAAGCTCCGTGGCAGAGATTCTTGCCATGGGAGTTATTCTTCCGGTTCTTCCAACCTGAACATCTATGCTCTCAACCACCGCTTGAGCCTGCGGGGCTTCAAACTTATAGGCCATGGCCCATTTAGGATGGTGCTCAGTCCACCCCATAAGATCTCTCTGACCTATCTCATTCACCTTCAGCACAAGACCGTCTATCTCGTAAGCAAGAGAAGGACGGATGGCTGTCCTGGCCTTTATATCCTGCTCTATATCTTCAAAACTTCCGGCAAACCCCTCAAGAGAGGCCTCTGCCAGCTTTCTCTGAGCTTCCTCACGGGTCTTGCAGAAACAGCTTATATTTCTGTCCACCTTGAATCCTAGATCCTTAAGATGACTGAGAATCTCCAAGTGGTCTGAAAACGGAGCGTTCTCCCAGAAGCCCTCGTAGCAGAACATGGAAAGAGGGACACGGGCAGTATCCGAGCTCTTTATCCTTCTGATTGTTCCTGCGGCCAGGTTTCTCGGGTTTGCATAAGGTTCATCAAGTGTAAGATTTATTCTCTGAAAATCCTCTTTAGGGAGAAAAACCTCGCCCCTGACTGCAAGGGTCTCAGGCTTGGTAAGGCGCAGAGGAACGCTGTGAATGGTCCTGACATTTGCAGTCACATCATTTCCTACAAATCCGTTTCCACGGGTTACGGCCTTCTCAAGAACTCCGTCCTTGTAGTACAGAACTATGGAGAAACCGTCTATCTTCTCTTCCAGAACAAAACTAAGGCTGTTTGTTGAGGAGTTCCGTATGCACTTGTCTATAAATGAGTGGACTTCCTGTACGCTGTAGGCTTTGTCCAGACTGAGCACCGGTATGCTGTGTTCAACTTCCGGAAAATCTGAAGACAGGTCACTTCCAACCCTCTGGGTGGGTGAATCCGGTGTTTTGAGTTCTGGATACTTGGATTCAAGAGCAAGCAGTTCATCAAACAGCTTGTCATACTCAAGGTCAGAGACCTCAGCCTTGCCACTCACATAGTACGAGTGCTGGTATCTGATAAGTAAAGAGTGAAGCTGCTGTACACGGGCTAAGACAGTTTTATCTTCCATACAGATATTTTATTCCCGTTAAATTTTTTCTTCAATCATCCTGTAGAACTTAATCATGTTCCGTCCGTATTTGCGGGTGTCTATCAACCTCAGATCCCCTATCTGCTCTTCCCACTGGCTTTCTTCTGCCGCAGGAATATGGATTATAAACAGTCCGCCAGGAACCACGGCCTTTTTCTTGTTCACCAGATAAGCTATCTTTGTTTTGTTTTCCATGGGGAATGGAGGGTCTGCATAGACTATATCGTAGCTGGTCTTGCAGGCCGGTATGTAGACAAGAACGTCTGAGAAGAACAGCTGGATATGGCACTCATCCTTTGCAAAACTTATGTTCTGTTCCATGATGGGGCGTTTCTTTCTGTCCATTTCCACACAGTGAACCGTAGTTGCACCGCGGGAGGCAGCCTCCAGACCAATACAGGCGCTACCGGAAAAGAGATCACAGAAGCTATAGCCGTCAAGAGGTCCCAGTATGCTGAACAGAGACTCCCTCATACGGTCCATGGCAGGGCGTATCTCCATACTTCCCTCAGGAATGATCACCTTACGGTTGCAGTACTTTCCACCTGTAATCCTCATTTTCAGCATAGGCCCTCCATCAGAACACCAGGTAGTCGGTATTCAAATCAAATAGAACTGTGAGAAGAAGGCGCTTTGCCCTTTCAACCTGTATGTTTGTGACCTTTGGAAAAGAGGCTCTTATCTCTGAGGCCAACCTGCTTCCAAGCTTGTTTATCTGAGATGTACGCATGGGGAGGGTTATTCCTGAGAGCATGGAGTCAAAATCTGCGCTGGCAAAGAAGCCAGCCACCGGGAAGACTATTCTAAGTGAGGCATCTGCTATTATGCCTTTGCTGTCTTTGAATACAAGGGCAAAGATCACTGATGAAGAACTCTCATGCATGGGAGAGCCCAAGGTTCTGTAGAATTGTTTGAAGCCTTCCTGGGACGGTATACGGAGACGAGTCAGTATGGCATTGGCCGAAAGGCCGTATTCTCCGTCGGGGCCGTAGAGTTTGGGTATGGAGAGCCATCTTGAGGTGACTTTGATTCTGTCTGAGCGACCACGTTTGGTGAAGAATCTGACCTCTGCTTCCGCGCCAACAGCTGACAGGTAGCAAGGGAAGGCAAAGCGGATAGAGTCAGTGCACAGGGCACCACCTATGGTCATCTGGCTTCTTATGCTTGAAGATGAGAGGCTCCTAAGGGCCTTATCCAGTGGGCGGCTGATTATGTAGCTTCCGGTTCCAAGCAGAGTTTCAAGGGAAACAGCGCTTCCAACATCCACATACTTTTCCAAGTGGTAGACCCTGGAAAGCTCGGATACCTGAGATGTGAGGACTATGTCTTTTGACTTTATATCCGGGTAGAAACCGTCTCTGGACATGATGAATGTGCCTCCGCCGAAGATAACAGCATCCGGATTCTTTGCCTTTATGTTTATCAGCTCTGTCAGTGTTTTCGGAGTGTAGACTGAGACTGCTCCCAGTCCTGAATTGTTAGTTCCTGCCAATCCTGTTCCTCCTGTTCTTTAGAGCCACCCTGATAACTGTCTCAATCTGTCTCATCTCAAGGCACTTGCAGCTGTTCATTCCCATTTCTCTGGCAATCAGATCCCTATCCAAGGTATTTTTTCTTGTGTTTTCCAAATCTATCATATTCAGAATGCCCTCTATCATGAGGGTTTTTGAGGCATAGCACTGCTCACAGGGAGAAATACCTGTTTCCGCGTAGGCTTTCTCTATATCTTTGCATGGTCGTGTTCTCCTGAAACCATCTATGGTAAGAATGACAGCATTTGTCAGACGGAAGGCTGGAACCAAGCAGGAGAGGACGCACCGGCCGTTTAGAAGAACCGCACAGTTTCCGCAGATGGCCCCACGACAGGCACTGTTTGAGGGAAATGTCTCCACTCTCTCCTGAAGAATCTTGTTCATAGGTTTCTCCGCATTCACGTTCAAAAGCTGGGTCACGCCGTCTATGGTGCATTTAATCAACATTCTGTGGCTCCTTATTTGAAGATTCCAGCACTGAAGCTATAAGATCTGCAGTAACAGGAACAGTGGTCATTGAAGATGAAAGGGCCTGGCTGAGGGCATTCAGCAGAGCTGAAGAGACCAGACCTCTGATAAGAGCTGTTGCAGAGCTCAGTGGTCCGTTTGAGTCTTCTGAAAGATCCAGCTCTATCCTGCAGGACAGCTCTGCGCAAGGGCAGATCTCAGAAATGATATTTGCTGCCGTCTGTCTCACCTTTCTCAAAAAGCGTGGCCTGTTCACTATCCGTCCCATAGCAATGGATATCCACACTCCATCTATTCTTGGAGTGAGAAGAACCGGGTCAATGGACAGGGACACAACAGCAGTTCCGGAGCAGTCCGTACCTGTTATGACACCTTTCCAGTGTGTGTTTTCAAACACCGAGCCTTTCCTTGTTTCAAGCAGATCAGTATTATTGCTCTTTTCAGGCATGGGAGCTGATGAATGCCTTACAATAGGCAGTTCTTCTCCTTCTTCAAGTGCTTTCTTTATTGATGTGCAAGTCTCAAGAATCCAGCTGGAAACGTACCTTATATCCCTTGAGAGAGCGCTCGGACCTATATCTGAGACACCATCAGCATTTATGTCTTCAAAGAAAACATCTGACTCATCCACTCCAAGAACCTTGGATACTATCATGGCCCAGGTGTGGAGCATGATTGAGCCAGGGGCTGAGCCACAGCTGATTGTCACACTCCTGTCCGCATCCATCCTGACACTTATATTGCTGTCTTTCAAAAGGCTGAAGCAGTAGGAAAAGCCCTGGTTTCCTTCTCCGCTGGCTATCCCTATTCCTCTTGAATAATCAATGAACGGATTTATTCTGCTGTGTTTTATTCCGCTTTGGTTATCTACTGCGTACTGACGCGAGAACTCGCTGTCTTTCACTGCATTCTCTATGGTTTTCTCAATAGCCTCAAACCGCGTTGAGTCCTTTATGCAGTCATGCAGTTCCGTCTTGGCAAGATACCTTGTCTTCCATATATCCGGAGAGGATCCGGTAAGGCGGGCCACCTTGCTGAAATGAGATTCAACCATGCACATTCCCAAAGAGTAGCCGGCATCTGAGAATATGTTTGCAGGGGCACTCAGACTTCTGAAAACCCTGACTCTGCTCTTCATGGCCTTAATTCCGTAGGGAGGAACCATTCCAGCTAAAAGCCCCAGACAGAGCTCGGAACGGAAGGAAGCAAAAGCACCGGCATCCACAACAGCATCTGTCAGAAGAGCTACAGGAGTCCCCTTGGAGTCAACCACTGACTCTATATGAGCCTTAACTGCAGGGCTGAATGAAGACATTTCGGAAGTAAGGACCACAGCTGAACCGGTCTTCACAGAAGCCTTTGCAGCTATGACCGCGGTAAAAAGCGGCGTGTTCAGCAACTGGTCATTCGGAGCATAGTATTCCTGGTTGTAAACTATAACCTTCTTCGGATCCATATTCATGACTTTTGCCACTTCCCTCTTTATCATAAGAGGCCACTGGGAAGCCACATTTATCCTAAGGATATCCCCATCCATAAAGGCGTATGTATGTCTGTCACTTATAGATGCGCTTTTATAACTCTTCACATCAAAGAGACTCTTTATGCGTCTGAAGCCCTCTTTGGGCTCCTCTGAAAAGTACTGGTCTGCGTCTCCGTAGCTCCAGAGAAGCTCAGTTCCGGTCTCCTCACTTTTGAAGGGAAGAGACTCTTCATCATAGATAACACGGATCTTCTTGCAGAAGACATCCACACTCTCATGGTCCTTGCCGAAAACAGCCAGAAGAGGCTGGCCTGCATACAGTGCTGTGTCTGTAGGAAAGACGGGACAGGAGTCATCTATTACCGTAATAATCTCATCACAGTCGGAGGCACCAAGAACACATATGTTTTTGTTCTCTTCCATCTCCAGAGATGAGAAGTGCCCGACCTTGCTTGCGCAGTAAAGGCGGCCAACAAGTAAAGAGGTTGCATTTGGAAAAATTTGAGACATGTCAGTCATAGGTCAATAGTATATCAGAAGGGCTTCAGTTCCAACAATTCTCTTCTGATTACCGCATGGTCTGCTTCAAGAAGTCCTGGGTCAGCCAGGAGAATCCGGGAAACCTCTTCCCTTGCAGCTGCTATCATATTCAGATCCTTGTCCAGGGAAACGAACCGAAGGTTTGTGAATCCGCTCTGTCTGAGACCGGAGATCTCACCTGGCCCTCTCAGCAGAAGGTCCTTCTCAGCTATTATAAAGCCGTCATTTGTGCTTTTCAGAACCTCAAGACGGTTCATGCCGTCTTTAGACACCTGATCCCCGGGAGCAAGGAAGCACCAGGATTGAAGAGTTCCTCTTCCTACTCTTCCGCGTAGCTGATGCAGGGCTGAAAGACCAAAGAAGTCCGCCTGCTCTATAACCATACAGGTTGCGGTGGGCACATCTATTCCAACCTCAACAACACTGGTTGAAACCAGATAGCTCAGCTTTCCGCTGTTGAACTGATCCAGTATTCTTATCTTTTCATCATCCGGAAGGCGGCTATGGATAAGTTCTCCTCTGAAGGGCTTGTACCGTTCTGAGAGAAAAGCATACATAGTGGTCACATCTTTGAGGCTACTCTCCTCTTCCTCTTCTCCGTCTCCTATTCTCGGATAGACAAAATAAGCCTGGTGTCCTCTCTGAAGCTCAACATACACCGCGTCATACATGGCCTGTCTTTTCTCAGGAGAGACTATGAATGTCTTCACGGGAAGCCTTCCTCCAGGCATGGTTTTTATGGTTGAGACGTTCAGATCCCCATAGATGGTTAAAGCCAGGGTACGGGGAATGGGGGTTGCAGTCATCATGAGCACATCCGGGTTCTGTCCTTTTGCAAACAGAGCCCGTCTCTGCTCAACTCCGAACCTGTGCTGCTCATCAACTATCACAAATCCGAGTTTTGCGTACTGAACATCCTTTGAGAAAAGTGCGTGCGTCCCTATAATCAGGTCTATCTTGTGTTCCCTGAGGTTCTGCAGGAGCAGGGATCTGGCTTTTCCTGTAACTGTCCCATCCAGATAAGCCACACTTATTCCCAGCCTTTCCAGAAGCTTTGCGGCGTTTATGGCGTGTTGTCTGGCCAGAAGCTCGGTTGGAGCCATGAAGGCCACCTGAGAGCCTTCTGAAATACAATGCACCGCAGCAATCAACGCCACCAAGGTCTTTCCGCTTCCCACGTCCCCCTGCAGAAGACGGTTCATGCTCCGCTGCTGAGACATATCTTTTCTTATCTCCGAAAGCACCTTCTCCTGGTCTTCCGTCAGCTTGAACGGCAGGCTGTCTGTCAGCTGTTTTTCCTTCTCATACACCTGCGGGACAACAGGTCGTCTTGAGAAAGCACCATCTTGCCCCGAAGACCTCCTCATGGCCATCATCTGCATGTAGAAAACCTCAGAGAACCCAAGGCTTCTGAGTGCCTGCCTTATATCCTCTGCACGCTCTGGTGCGTGCAATGCCCTAAACGCTGCATCCAGATTCATCAGCCTGTATTTTTCATACAGTGTCTGCGGGAGGTCGTTTTCAAGGGTGGGTATTTCTTTCAGTGCCAGAGCCACATGTTTTCTGACCATGTTCTGTGTCAGGTTTCCACTTAGGGGGTAGACAGGTCTGAGGCCTCCTGAGATGGAAGATTCTGAATTCTCCGTCAGAGAAAAAGAATCCGGCAATGCAGTCAGTTCAAACCTTGAGAACCGTGGGACATGTGAAAACTCAGGAATCTGGTATGCGTAGAGTTTATAGAAGTTCCCGCTTACTATGGTCTTGTCCAGGTATGGACGGTTGAACCCCAGCAGTTCTCCTCTCACCCCGCTCAACGTGTCCCTTACCGTTATCTTCACGTTTTTCAGGCCTTTGCCGAAAAAACTCTTTGCTTGGACACGCACTATTGTATTTGTCCATGGCCCATCAGGCACCTGAGATCCTATGCAGACCCTGCTTGTTCTGTCCTCATACCCGCGTGGTCTGAGGTTTATCAGGTCATAGAAAGTCTCAACCCCTAAAGCCTGATAGGAAGATAGAGTCTTCTTTCCGTTTCCTGCAACCCTGGTTATGGGAATGCTTCTCAGATCATTCAGTGTAGACATAATGAACAGAAGTACAGCCTTCCAGCTCTTCGCAAAGCTCTGCAGATCCGTCTACGCAGTACCTGGCATCTGCCTTGATAATCCTCGGCTTTGAAGAGTAGTTTCCATCGTCATCAGTTCCCTTGTAGAGATGCAGTTCCAAAGCTGCAGGACCAGGGTGTTTTTTGCAGATATTTCTCAGTTCCACCGCCGCAGCTCTTCCTCCCTCGTTCTCATCCAGTCCTACGTAGGTTGTTGTTGCTTTGGAAGGCTTCATGGCAGAAGGATCTGCAATCAAAGCGTCACATGTAAAGCCCATTCTTCCACCGTAAGTTTTGTAGGAGCCTCTGAAACCGAAGACCTTTCCCTTCTCCACAACAGCCTCGTACATGGACCACTGCTTGGGGAAGAATGTCAGCTCCTGATGTCCGTTGTAGTCTTCAATTGTCACATATCCCATGTGTGATCCGTTCTTTGTGTTCACGCTCTTGAAGTCCGTGATCATACCTATCAGGTCATATTTGACGCCTTCACTGATCCTCTCCGGTTTGGACAGGTCCAATCTGACGCACTCCTTCCAGTTTGATTTGTAGACATCCAGCGGATGTCCGCTCAGATATAGACCGAGGTATTTTTTCTCAAGCTCGAGCTTCTGTATGAACTCATAGTCAGCCACGTTTCTCATCTTGAAGCTGGACATGGCCTCCTCTTCTGCTCCGAACAGGAAGTTCTGCCCCACTAAGGCACTCTCTCTGTCTTCCTTGACTGATGAGATGGCCTCCATGTAGTTTGCCATGAGAGTTGGTCTGTTGTAACCGAATGAGTCAAAAGCCCCACTCAGGATCAGGCCTTCCATGGTTGCAGAACCCAGGACTCTGTTATCTGAACGGCGTACAAAATCCAAGAAGTCCTTGTATGGGCCATTTGTCTTGCGCTCTTCAAGAATGAGCTCAACTGTTGCAGCCCCCATGCCTTTGATTCCTGCCAGGCCGTAAACTATATCCCTACCATCTACAGTGAAGAACATGTCTGATTTGTTCACATCAGGACTGAGGATTTTTATTCCCTCGCTCTTTACGTAGTCCAGGTACTCCTTGAACTTGTCTCCGCTTGAAATCTCGTTTGTGAGGTTTGCAGCGTAGAACTCTGTGGGATAATGGCACTTCAGGTAGGCTGTTCTGTAGCTGAGGACAGTGTAGCAGACGCTGTGGCTCTTGTTGAAACCATAGCCGGCAAACGGTGCAAGCATATCAAAGATCTCTTTTGCCTCCTGCTCCGTATGGCCTTTCTTTACAGCTCCTTCTATGAATTTCTGCTCCTGTGCAGGTAACAGGTTCTTCTTTTTCTTACCCATTATCTTTCTCAGGATATCTGCCTGTCCAAGGGTAAATCCGGCATATATCTGAGCAACCTTCATGACCTGTTCCTGATAAACTATAACTCCGTATGTGGGTTCAAGCAGTTCCTTCAATGACGGATCCGGATAGACAATCGGCTGTACACCATGCTTGGAATCTATGTACTTAGGTATGAACTGCATGGGTCCCGGTCTGTACAGGCTGGTCATGGCGTCCAGCTCCTCAAATCTCTCTGGAGCCAGAAGCTTCAGGTTCTTCTGCATGCCCGGGCTTTCAAACTGGAAGACCATGGTGCTCTTTCCACGGCTCATCATCTCAAAGGTTGCCTTATCGTTCTCAGGAATCTTCTCTATATCAAAGTCAGGTTCCTTCTTTCTTATCATGTTCTGCGTGTTTCTGATCAGCGTGAGTGTTTTCAGACCCAGGAAGTCCATCTTAACCAGTCCACACTCCTCCAGATAGTTCATGGTGTACTGTGTGGATATGGCTCCTGTCTTCTGATCCATGCAGAGCGGAACATAGTCTCTCAGTGGCGTTCTTCCTATAACTACACCGCAGGCGTGGGTACTTACATGGCGTGAGAGGTTCTCTAGCCTGATTGAGGCATCAAAGAGCTCCTCATAGACTCCTCCACGGTCCCTGTACGCCTTAAGCTCAGGTATGTGCTCAAGAGCAAGTGGCAGGGAGACTTTTTTTGTATCTTCTCCTATCTGGATCACATCCGGGATGAGTTTTGTTATCTGGTTGGACTCATCAAACGGAATATCCAGTACTCTTGCCACATCTTTCACTACAGCCTTGGCCTTCAGGGTTCCGAAGGTTGCTATCTGGCCCACCCTGTCCTTTCCGTACTTCTCGGTAACATAGTTAATAACATCCTGTCTGCCTTCGAAGCAGAAATCAACGTCAAAATCAGGGAGGCTGATTCTATCCGGGTTGAGGAATCTCTCAAACAGGAGGTCATGACTTATGGGGTCTACGTTAGTTATGTCTATACAGTAGGCTACAAGGCTTCCAGCTCCGCTTCCTCTTCCTGCTCCCACTGGAATATCATGGTCCTTTGCCCATCTTATGTAGTCACGGACTATGAGGAAGTACGAGTCAAAGTGCATTTTGATTATGACTCCCAGCTCGTAGTTAAGTCTCTCCTCCAGCACTTTCCTCTGCTCAGGGTTTTCCTTGTACCCCGGATATCTTCTTTCAAGGCCGGTCCACGCAAGCTGTGTTATGAAATCCTCTGTATCCTTGTACTCTGGCGGAACAACAACTTCCGGCAAAAGCGGTCCTGGAAGCTCAAGCTCAAAGTTGCAGCGCTGAGCTATCTTCACTGTGTTCTCTATGGCATCTGGATAAGCCTTGAAGAGTTCAGCCATCTCATCGCCACTCTTCATGTAGAACTCCTCAGTCTCAAACTTCATATGGTTTGCATCTGAGAGTCTGGCTCCTGTTCCTATGCAGAGAAGTATCTCATGGGCCTTTGCATCATCCTTGTTTATGTAGTGAATGTCATTTGTGGCTACAAGTGGAATCTCCAGGGATCTGGCCAGCTCCACAAGTTTTGGAAGAACCTCTACCTCTTCCTCTATCCCATGGTTCTGGATTTCTATGTAGTATCTGTCTCCGAACACCTCTTTGTACTGTCTGGCTACATCATACGCAGATTGGGGGTCTGCTGAGAGAAGCTTCTGCGGGACCTCTCCTGCAAGGCAGGCCGAGCAGCAGATAAGGCCTTCATGGTGTTCAAAGAGAGATTCTTTGTCTATACGTGGTTTTGAATAGTACAGGCCTTCTGTCCATCCTATGCTGTTGAGCTCCATCAGGTTGTGGTAGCCCTTGTTGTTGCAGGCAAGGAGGATGAGGTGGTAGTACTTGTTGTTCGGGTCCTTATCCTTTCTGCTTGTGGGGCTTATGTAGAACTCACACCCTATGATTGGCTGGATCTGTGCATCTTTGCAGGCCTTGTAGAAATCCATGACTCCGAACATGTTTCCATGGTCGGTTATGGCAAGGGCCTTCATGCCAAGCTCTTTTGCCTTGGCCAGATACTTGTTAATGGGTGCGGCTCCATCGAGGAGCGAGAAGTCTGTATGGTTATGAAGGTGTACAAATTCGGTCATACACAAATTATACTCATCAGAAGAAAGAAAACAAAGAGGCTCAGACCCTTTTTACAGACAACAGCCAAATACCAAAGCTTGTAAATCTTGTAAATTTTGTAGGTTATTTATACTATTTCATTAATTATTTGTAGTTTTTACAATTTGTGTTATATTATTATCAAGAAGAAAATGAAGTACTATCAGGATTTAGCACAGTTTACAGCTTTTACTCTCACTGATGCCACCAAAGCAATGAACACCACTGAGACCAATGCTTCACAAGTATTGAACTCTATGGTTAAAAAGGGCTCTGTGCGCCGTATACGACAAAACTTATACACCTGTAAAGACTTTGTTAACGGAGGAGACGTGGCAACACAGTTTGACATTGCCACTAAAATAACTCCATCTTCTTTTGTTGCCTATCACTCTGCTTTTGAGTTCTATGGTTTCTATAACCAGGTTTTTTATAATGTTCAGGTTTGTTCCCAAAGCCGCTTTACAAACTTTGAAGACAAAGGCTACCTCTACCTCTGCTTTGCTTCAGACAACCAGTGCCAGGTGGATACATTACGTGGTGTAAGAGTTTCATCTATAGAGCGCACCATAGTTGACTCCATCAACAAACTTGGTAAAGTGATGGACACAGAAGAACTGTTGAAATGCCTTGAACTTGTTCCTCTTGCAGATGAAGAGAAGATTAAAGAAATGCTTCTTCTTTACAACAAAGACATCCTTTACAGGAAGGTTGGCTACACTCTCTCCTTCTTTAAGGACGAATTACGCCTATCAGAAGAATTCTTTGACTTCTGCAAAGAGAAATCAGACACTTCAAACATAGGACAACTTTGCAGCAACGAATCACACAAACTGGACTTTATCAGTTCCTGGGGCCTATATGCCTTCAAAAACCTAAGGTCTTTGATAGAGAAAGGAGTGAAAGCAGATGTTTAATTACAGAAGAAGAGATGTTGAAGACTTAGCAAGGAGCTGCAGTTTTATTACCAACACTACAGAAAAAGTTCTCAGACTCTATGATATACTAGACTTCATTCACAATAGTGAAATCAATACTTTACTTGCCTTAAAAGGTGGCACGGCAATTAACCTATGCCTACTTGATTTAGAACGGCTAAGTGTTGATATAGATCTGGATTTTACTAACAACTGTGCTAGGGATCAAATGCTTGAGCATAGAAAGAAGATTGATTATGAAATACGTGTCTTTATGACAAACGAAGGCTATGCCTTGAGCAACAGATCAAAGTTCACTCACTCTTTGGATTCCTACGTTTATTCTTATAGAACTCTTTCAAACTCAAATGATGTTCTCAAAATTGAAATCAATTATTCCGACAGATGCCATATTTTAGAAATTGTTGACTCTGAGAGCTCAATAAAACTTGGAAAATCATTAATAATAAGAAGACTCTCAGATGAAGAACTAGTCGGCTCTAAGCTGGGCGCTCTTTTAGGAAGAACGACTCCAAGAGATGTTTATGATTTTTATAACCTCATAAACAGAAATACAATCCAGAATTACTCTTTGATCAAAAAAATTGCCCTGTTCTATGTCGTGATTAGTGCAGAAAAACCAATTGTATTTGAAGATATTTTTTCGGAAGCTATCAAGAAAATCGAAGCACTCAATTATAATAGAATCAAAGAATCCCTCCTTCCTGTTTTACATTTAAAATCTGAGCTTGATATTCAAAAAATGATTGAGACTGTCACTACAAAACTCAATGAGTTTTTTCTTCTGACTGAAGAAGAACAGAAGTTCATTGACAATTTTAACAATAATGTCTATAGCCCCAATTTATTGTTTAGCGACTTTGTCACAAATGATTTGTTAAACCATCCTATGGCCTTGTGGAAAATAAAACAATAGGTCAGTCTTTTTTCTTTTTGCTCAGTAGCAGAAAACCCAACAGTGTTCCTATTCCCACTCCTATCAAATCTATCCACACATCTTGTATCTGTGGACCTCTTGAGGAGAATATCTGTATGGTTTCATCCAGAAAAGCAATAATAAAACCAATCAGTACAACTTTAGGTATATTCTTAAGTTTTCTTTCAAACAGGTTGAACGTTACAAAACTGAGTGCTGTAAACTCCATGACATGGGCAATTTTTCTAACCAATGCAGAAGAGATGCTCTTCAGTCCAAAGAACTTTAGTACCGGATTGATTATGTTTGATGTCAGCCACGAGCTTTCTCTTGAAGATACTCCCTTTGGCATGAATGACTGGCCCCATACAAAAGCCAGGATAAGTATGAAGAGGATTATTCCAAGTGTCTTCTTTTTCATTTTTTTCCTTTTTTACAGTTCTGTTCCGTTCACAAGTATGACCAGGTTTTTCACGCTCTCATCCAAAGCGGAAAGTGTGAGCAGTATCTGCCTTTTTGCCATCTCCATGTTTGAGGATGAGGCAAACTCCGTTGAAAGATCAACAAAAGCATAGCCTGAGGAAACTGTTATTCCCAGCAGTCTTGTTCCGGAGGCTATGTAGCTTAAGTATCCTCCTGAGAGTGCTGCATCTGTAGGTCCCTTCAAGAGGCCTTCCATGGCGTCATGAAACCTGTCTGAGCCCGAGTACACCACATTTGCCTCAAAGGGCATGACTGCTCCGTTTGAGGGGTTTACAAAGTACAGTGTATATGGGCTTGATTCTGCGGATATTCTGTAGCTTCTTGCGTTTTTGATTATCCTAACTGCGTCTGTCTCTTTCAGTGCACTTCTCATAGCCGGGAGGGATACGAGAATGTAGATGGCAGAGAAGATGACCCACAGCACAAACACAAGTGCAAAGAGCACGGTCTTCGGTGAGGCCTGCTTCTTTGGTTTGGAGTAAGCTGAGAATTCATCCTGCAGATCTTCAATCATAACCAAAGCATATACCAAGAACTCAAAATTAACAATGCAGACAAAATCAGAGGCCCGGAAACCCGAACCTCTGAATATAAAGAAAAAAAGAGACAACGAAACCACTCAAACAATCAATCAGAGCATTTCAAAGCAAGATGGGCAGGAAGAAGAACCACTATTTTTGCTGGTAAAAATGAAGGATGCTTAAACATTCTTTAAAGAATTCCAAACATCCTTCTGATAGATTATTAAAACAAACTATTGGTTACGCCGGCTTGAATTATTTACCTTCAAACTTTATTCCAAGGCCAATGCTTCCAACCAGATTCACACTAAGGTTTGTATTGAACTCAGAAAGATTACTACTAGATGAAGCATAGTAATTTAAAAAATCAGCAGTTGCTACTGCAGATGCATTTAGGAAGAAACCTTCAGAAAAATAGTACTGAAAATCTGCGATTGCTCCTATTCCCAGGGACTCCTCCAACAAGATCTCGGAGTAATATGAGCTTTGCCAATAGTACGCTCTTGTTCTTAAATCCACACCAAGTCCAAGATTAAGATGTAGTTTATCTTCTAAAAATCTCATTTTATAAGCATAACCTGACAGCACTCTAAAACAATAATGTGAAATGTCAGAAGAGTATTTTGACCTTTCACCATTTACAGTTAAATACTGAGGAAACTGATAACTTAAAAATGTGAATGTTCCGCCGTTAGCATTGGTTTCTGTTAAACCCATTGCACTGATAGAAATACCATCTTGCGAAGTCTTGGACTCTGAATAGGAATCCTTGTAGTATCCGAAATTAATTGATTCTGTTCTGTCATATTGTGTTGCACAACTGACAAAAGTAAGAGCAATCAGAAGAAGTGCAGCAATAAAGAATACTTTCTGCCTTGTTTTCATGTTTTCCCTCCCTAGAAAAATAACTATTTGTATAAGGGCCAGTCTTTTGCACTGCCCAATATCACTGTCTTTTATTATCTTAATCACTTTATTTCTTTGTCAATACTGATATCAATAACACTCTGATTTTTAAGATTAAGAAAACAGTGTAATCATTTTCTGATGTACATTGTAATTTAATGTTGTTTTTACTAGAGGATGAATTGAGGAAAAGATGAGTCTCCAAGGATCACAGACCTAAGCTGATTGTGCAGATAGGGCTGTTCATGGACGTGTCTTATGTCCTGTGACATATCACACTTGTTCAATACACAAATTGGATGAAAGCTTCAGTAATGATTTCTGCAGGAGGCAATCTCTAGTGTTTCACCGGAAATACGGTATACAAGCCTGTTTGCTTCATCAATGCGTTTACTGCAGAAACCAGAAAGGTCTCCTTTCAGCACCTCAGCTTTGCCAATTCCTTTACCGCTCCGTTCTATATCACGAATAAGCTCGTTTATCTTTTTAAGAGTTTTTTATCCTGTTTTTGCCAGTACAGATAATCGTCCCACGCCTTGTCAAACCACACAAGACGCATTTAGACCTCAATCAGTTCATGCTCTATACCCTTGCCGGAATTAAGAGCTTCTATGGCTTCTTTCAAATATGCAATGTTTTCTTCACTGTAAAAGGGGTCAGCGTTTATCTCAAATGGTATGCGGCGTTCCCTGACAACCTTTGATGCAAATATTGTGTATGCCGTTGTACTTGTCATTCCCATTTCCTTGCATATGTCATCCATACTTTTCTTGAGTTCAGATTTCTGTAAAGCAATATACATAATAACGCTTTACAACTCTCTCTAATTATTGCTAATAAGAAAAGAGTGTTGATATTTCCTGATTTATGTTGGAATTTAGTGTTATTTTCGCTATTAAATTTGCATTATTTTCTTTTAATGCTATACTTAGTTTAAAGAATTGTGTTTGAGAGGTTTGCCATGTACCGTAAAGTTTTTGATTACTTAAAGAGCTGGAAAGAAGATAAATACCGCAAACCGCTTATAATTCAAGGCGCAAGGCAAGTCGGAAAAACTTATGCAGTACTTCAGTTCGGCAAAGAGAACTATGACAACGTTGCATATTTCAACTTCCAGACTGACTCATCGCTTGGCACAACCTTTGACGAGAATATTACTCCGTCATACCTTATCCCTATCCTCTCACACATATGTGGACAGACCATAACAAAGGGAAGGACTCTCATTGTCTTTGATGAGATTCAGCTTTGTGAAAGAGCTTTGACTTCTTTGAAATACTTTTGCGAAGAAGCTCCGGAATATCATGTCATCTCTGCAGGAAGCCTTCTTGGCGTAGCAGTCAACCGCACAAGAATTGCCTTCCCTGTCGGGAAAGTGGATAGATACACCATGTTTCCTATGGATATGGAAGAATTTCTTCTTGCCTTGGGTAAAGAAGATCTTGTTTCACGCATACATAATTGTTTTGATACAAACTCGCCCATGCCTTATGCACTGCATGAAGAAGCAAACAAGCTGTACCGTCAGTACCTCATCATTGGTGGCATGCCTGAAGCAGTTAATCGCTTTGCAGAAACCAAGGACTATGTGCTCTCCCGCCATATAACAGATACTATTTCAATGGACTATCTTGATGATATGAGCAAGTACCAGGAAAATACCAACCAGATAAAGAAAACAAGACTGACATATGAAATCATTGCGGTACAGCTTTCCAAAAAGAACACGCGGTTTCAATACAAATTGATTAAGAAAGGAGCAAGGGCTGCCGAATATGAAAACGCAATTGAATGGCTTGTGTCTGCAAACCTCATACACAGGGTCTATCGTGCCGAGCAAATTATGAAGCCTCTTGAAAACTATCGTGATATTGATGACTTTAAGATATTCATTTCAGACATGGGTCTTCTTGCATCTCAGAAGAAAATCCGAGCGGATGATATTTTCTTTATGGAAGATGAACTTACTGATTTCAAGGGTGGAATGACTAAAAACTATATCTGCACCCAGCTTGTCAGCGCTGGATTCAGCCTTTATTTCTGGCGGAACGAAAAAGGAACAAAGGAAGTTGACTTTCTTTTATTGCGGGAAGGCAAGATTATTCCAGTTGGAGTTAAAAGCGGACTAAACACAAAGTCTGAAAGCCTCAGTGAATATGTGCGCCTGTTCAAGCCGGAGTACTCAATCCGGATATCAGAGAAGAACTTCGGCTTTGAGAACAATATTAGGTCTATACCTCTGTATGCTGTATTCTGTTTGATATCTGATTTTTGAGCAAAAAAATACCGGAGCTAGGCTCCGGCACTTCTCTTTAAGAAAGAAGACTCAGTTTTTCTTCTCTTCCTTCTTTGCAGCTTTGGCATCTTTCTTCTCAACCTTCTTTGTCAGCTCGAGAATAGCCATGTCTGCAGCATCTCCAAGACGGTTAGCAGTCTTGATAATGCGTGTGTATCCACCGTGAACGTCTGCGTAAAGCGGAGCAATCTCAGTGAACAGTTTGTTGACAACAGCTTCGTCAAAAAGAACTGCAGATGTAAGTCTGCGGTTGTGGACGCTGTCAACCTTGGCTCTTGTAATCATCTTTTCAGCAAGGCGCTGGACTTCCTTGGCCTTAGCCTTGGTTGTCTCAATCTTTTCAAAGCGGAAAAGGCTTGTAACAAGATTTCTCTTGAGAGCCTTGCGCTCTGCTGAATTTCTGCTAAGAGCATTGAAACCGTAC
The DNA here is from genome assembly GCA_002308475.1 of Spirochaetales bacterium UBA1265. GTDB lineage: Bacteria > Spirochaetota > Spirochaetia > Sphaerochaetales > Sphaerochaetaceae > UBA1265. The sequence continues at coordinate 19,820 of DBVL01000101.1, forward strand.
TTATGCCTCATTGTTCTCTTCCTTATTGTCCGGAACTCTTGCAGTTCTAAGGACAGTGTAATCAGTCATTCCCAGCCCAAGATTCCATTCCTTGAGCTTGTCTTTAATCTCTGACAGAGATTTCTTACCAAAGTTTCTTGTCTTGGCAATCTCGTCTTCGGTCATCTTGGTCAGATCTCTGATTGTTCTGATGTTTGCATTCTTCAGGCAGTTGCTTGAACGTACTGTAAGTTCAAGTTCCTCAACTGAAGTGTTGAGAATCTTCTCAACTCTCTTCTGCTCTTCATCAACTTCATCAGTAGTGTTGACCAGGTTCTCATCAAAATTGATGAAAATGGAGAAATGATCCTTTGCTATCTTTGCAGCTTCTGCAAGAGCATCTTCCGGAGTGATTGTTCCGTCTGTCCAAATCTCAAGTGTGAGCTTGTCATAGTCATTTCTCTGACCTACACGAGTGGGCTCAATTGAGTACTTGACTCTGGTAACGGGAGAGAAGATTGCGTCAACGGGAATGATTCCCGGTGTTACATCTTCATCCTTTTCAATCAGCTCCTGAATGACATCAGAAGGAACATATCCGCGGTTGAAATCAATCTGGGCAGTGATTGTGATGTTTGCATCTTCCATCATTTCAAAGACCTCAAAGTCCTTGTTAATGACTTCTACTCTGTCCTTCTCGAAATCGGCACCTGTTACTGTACCGGGACCTTTGCATTCAACTTCAATAGTAGTTGACTCAATGTCGTCGGGCAGTCTCATCCTGAGCTTCTTCAGACGGGCAATAATCTCACAAATATCCTGCTTAACGCCGGGAAGGGCCTCAAACTCGCTTGTGATAATGTGCTCGCCTGATTCGTTGAAGTAATGGAACCAAACAGCTGTAATAGCATAACCCTGTATTGAGGAGAGAAGAACTCTTCTCAGGGTGTTACCGATAGTTGTACCGAATCCTCTTTCAAAAGGATAGGCCACAAACTTATCATAGCTTTCACCCGGGGCACCATGTTCCATGGATGTTGTCTTAGGGATTTTAAAACCCTTCATAAGGTTTTTACGTGCCATTTTCACTCCTTGGTTTTAATTACCTGGAATACAACTCAACAACCAGCTGTTCGTTGACTCCTTCAAGTTCTGTCACTTCTTCTCTCTTCGGAATTGCGTTGAACTGACCTTTCATGTTCTCTACATCAACTGAAAGCCAGGGCATTACGCCGCTCTTTTCAACTTCCTGGAGATTCTCCTTGATAACCATCATTTCTTTGCTCTGAGGAGCAACTTCAATAACGTCACCGGGTTTGACTCTATAGGAAGGAATGTCAACACGTTTTCCGTTTACAAAGATGTGACCATGTCCGACAAGCTGTGAAGCCTGGGGGCGGCTGCATGCGAAATGCATTCTGAAGACAACGTTGTCAAGTCTGCGCTCAAGAAGAAGGATCAGGTTATCACCAGTCTTTCCGGCCATCTTGCTGGCATCGTTGAATGTAAGCTTGAACTGTTTCTCAAGCATGCAGTAGATTCTCTTGAG
>DBVL01000026.1:0-178 GCA_002308475.1 Spirochaetales bacterium UBA1265
CTGTCTTTCAGCTTTCCGGTTTCTTTCTCAAAGCTTTCACCGGTGGCAACTTTCTTGCCTTCGTACTCAACCAGATCTGCTTTTATTCCTTCTTTGAATTCAGCCTCAACACTCCAGTATTCGGCTTTTGTAAAGGCCATCCTCTCTCTTTCTCGGTCAACTATTAGACGCAGTCCTG
>DBVL01000026.1:195-371 GCA_002308475.1 Spirochaetales bacterium UBA1265
CCTGCACTTAGCTTCTTGTTTGAGAGTTTTGACCAAAGAACGGGACTGATTGAATAACCGTAGAGCCTGTCCAGGACCCTTCTGGCTTCCTGTGCATGAACCAGATTCATGTCCAGTTCGCGTCCGTTCTCAAAGGCTTCAAGTATGGCTTTCTTTGTTATTTCATGGAAAACCAT
>DBVL01000026.1:446-5732 GCA_002308475.1 Spirochaetales bacterium UBA1265
CCTCATCAGTTGCCAGAATGAGGGTAGAGGCATCTTTGAGTTCGGCCTTGAGTTTGGCTATTATATCCTTCTTGTTACTGTCTATTATATATTCGGGTCTGAACCCGCCCTTTATATCTATTCCCATTGAGTTCTCGGGGAGGGCTCTTATGTGTCCCTTGCTTGCTATAACAGTACAGTTGTTTCCGAGAAACTTTCTGATTGTAGTTGCTTTGGTAGGAGACTCTACAATAATTAAGGTCTTTTCTGCCATGTCCGGTGCAACCTCCTTGACGCAATAAATAAAACTTACGCAGATTTCACCGTTTGTCAAGAACGAAATATTCTTATGGAGTAAGAGAAGAGGTGAAACTCAACAGGACCAGCTGTTGAAGAATATGGTCTTTTTCTATACTATTGTCTGGAATGTTTTACAGGTCAGAAAAAAAATTTAAAAGAATTTTTGAAACGGGTATGCATGATATTGCATAAAAATACCGATTTTTGTATAACACTTCTAAATTCCAAAGAGTAAAAAACTATATGAACCTCAGGAAGGGTTCTAATTCAGGAGAAATAAAATGAAGAAGTTTTCAGTAGTACTTCTTGTTGTTCTTGTTGCTCTCACTGCATTTGTTGCATGTGGTAACAAACAGGCAGCAACTTCACAGGTCAAGATCGGATTCATAGGACCTCTCACAGGTGACTATGCCAACTACGGCGTACGTTGTTATCAGGCTGTTCAGCTTGCAGTAGACGAGATGAATGCCAACGGCGGTATCAACGGTTCTGAAATTGTTCTTATTGGTGAGGACAGTGAAGGCGCTGCAGATAAGGCTCTTGCCGGTTTTGAGAAGCTTGTCAACAACGATAAGGTTTGTGCAATTGTTGGTGCTGTTCTTACAGGAGAGACTCTTGCAGTTGCAGAAAAGGCTCAGGAAGAAGGAATCCTTCTTATCAGCCCGAGTGCTTCAGCTGATGGTGTAACAGATATTGGTTCATACATTTTCAGAACAACTCCGAATGATGGTCTTCAGGGAAAGGTTGCAGGTTACTACTTTGCAAAGGTTCTCGGAATTAAGAATCTTGGCGCTCTCTATGCAAAGAATGACTACAGCCAGGGTCTTTATGAAGGCATGAAGGAAGCTTTTGAAGCTGCAGGTGGAAAGGTTGTTCTTGCAGAGACATGTATGGTCGGTGACAAGGATTTCAAGACTCAGCTCACAAAGCTCAGAAATGCAAATGTTGAAGCTATCTACATTCCGAACTATACAGCAGAAATGGCACAGCAGCTTGAGCAGGCAGCCCAGCTTGGAATGAACATCCAGTTCCTCTCAGGTGATGGATTCACAGATGCTCAGATCTATGATCTTGCTGGAGATTTTGCTAACGGAGTCATCTACACAGGTCCTACACCGGGTGCTGAGAATACAACATTCATCAATAACTTCAAGAAGGCTTTCGGTGTTGATCCCGGAACATTCTCAACAAATGCTTACGATGCTGCAAATATTGTCATAGCTGCCATTAAGTCAGCTGGTACAAACAAGGCTGCTATCAGAGATGCAGTTGCTGCAACAAAGGATTATAACGGAGTTCTCGGTCTCGTGAACTTTGAAAACAATGGTGACATTGTAGCAACAACAGGTGTATACCTAGTACAGAATCAGACTCCTGTATTCCAGGGTAACTACACAGTTGTTGACGGAGTCCTCAGCGAAGTTAAATAATTTGTTGACTGAGTTGAATAAAACAAAGGTGCCGTTTGAACAACGGTACCTTTTTTTGTTATTCTTACAGAAATTGAAGGAGGTCTTCAGTGAGTTCTATTGCTGAGTTTTTCCAACATCTTGTAAATGGCCTTACACTTGGTGGTATCTATGCCCTGATTGCACTCGGATACACCATGGTTTACGGCATTCTTAAATTCATAAACTTTGCGCATGGAGATATTCTTATGGTAGGGGCCTACCTGGGACTGTTCATTTTCAACTTTCTCAGAGGAAACTCTGCTATCGGCCCCTGGTGGTTTGTTGCATTCCTGCTAGCCATGCTCGCCTCCATGCTTATATGTGCTCTTCTGGGTATGACGATTGAGAAGCTTGCATATAAGCCACTCAGAAAGGCAACGAGACTCGCTCCGCTGCTTTCAGCAATAGGTGTCTCTTTCATGCTGTCAAATGGAGCAGCATGGGCATGGGGTACGCAGAGCCGCAAGCTCGACTATCCGTTTGACAATACCCCTCTGCATGTCTTCGGCATTTCCATTGCACCTCACCAGATTCTTATTCTGGTTGTTGCCACTATCATGATGGTTGCCCTGACTCTGTTTGTCAGCAAGTCAAGAATGGGAAAGGCCATGAGAGCAACCAGCCTTGATCAGAGCACGGCAAAGCTTATGGGTATAAACTCGGATCAGATCATTTCCCTTACATTCGGGATTGGTTCTGCACTTGCTGCCTGCGGTGGTATGTTGATTGCTCTGGATATAAAGGTTTACGCCACTATGGGTACAATGGTAGGACTGAAGGCATTCGTTGCCGCTGTTGTTGGTGGGATAGGAAACATTGGTGGAGCCATGCTCGGTGGTCTGCTTCTTGGATTGCTTGAGACATTTGGAATTGCTCTTCTTGGTATTCCTACAAGTTATAAAGACGCTATAGCATTCGCTGTTCTCATAATTGTTCTTCTGGTCAAGCCTGAAGGAATTATGGGTAAGGCGGAAAAGGAGAAGGTCTGATGTTGAATTTCTTCCTTCTGATTGTTATATATGCAGGTATTTATGCCCTTATGGCTCTAGGCCAGAATATGATTACCGGATATGTAGGTATTCTCAGTCTCTGCCAGGCAGGTTTCTTTGCTGTCGGTAGCTATGTCACAGCTATTTTAAGCGTTAAGCTCGGCTGGTCCTTCTGGGCTACTGTTCCTGTGGCTGTAGTACTCAGCGCCTTGCTCGGTGTTCTCATAGGTCTTCCTACATTAAGACTCAAGGGTGACTACCTTGCAATTGCCACACTCGGTTTTGCAGAGATTCTCAGAACCATCATAAACAACTGGGATAGTCTGACAAACGGTCCTAACGGAATAAGCAGAATTCCAAAAGCCATGCTTTTCGGTTCTCCCATAAAGAGCAAGTATGCATACATACTTCTCATCTGGTTCTTTGTTCTTGTAGTCTACCTGCTCTTTGAGCGAATAGCAAAAAGCAGGATGGGTAGAGCTCTTGAAGCTATAAGAGAAGATGAGATTGCTGCTTCCTCCATGGGTATAAATATAACCAAGTACAAGGTCTGGGCATTTGCTCTCGGAGCTGCCGCTGCCGGACTGGCCGGTTGTCTTCAGGCCCTTTATATAGGTTCCGTCATGCCGGGTACATACGTGTTCATGGTTTCCATCATGGCTCTCTGTATGGTTGTTCTCGGTGGAATGGGAAACTTTACAGCTGTTATTCTCGGAGCATTCATTATCCAGCTTATCAGCTATTTCCCGCAGATGGTCGGCCTTTCAAACGTTATCCCAGCTCAGGCAAGACAGATTCTGTTCGGTCTTATCCTGGTTTTGATGATGATTTACAGACCTCAGGGTATTCTTGGTAGAAAAGAGAGAAAGTACAGGAAAACAACGCGTAAGGAGGCTTCAAAATGATTTTGCTTGAAACAAAAGATCTGACTAGAGCCTACGGTGGAGTTGTGGCTGTTAACAAAGTGGATTTCACAGTTGAATCCGGTCTTATCACAGGTCTGATTGGTCCAAACGGAGCAGGAAAGACTACTCTTTTCAATAATATGACAGGTCTTGATGTCCCTTCTTCGGGTAGGGTTTTCTACCAGGGAAAAGATATTACCGGTTATCCGGCACACAAGATCTGCAGACTGGGAATAGCCAGAACCTTCCAGAACATAAGACTGTTCAAGGAGCTTTCTGTAGTGGAGAACGTCATGGTTGGTCTTCACTTTAAAAACGGGAATGGAAACCGTCTTGGTCTTGCTCTCAAGAGTTTTGTACGTCTTGAGTCAGAGCAGGAGCAGATGTACAGAAAGGCCATGAAGTGGCTTGAGTTCTTCCATATGGAAGACATGGCGGAGGAAAAAGCCGGAAGTCTTCCCTACGGATACCAGAGAGAACTTGAGATAGCCAGAGCTTTGGCCACGGAACCGAAGATTCTCTTTCTTGATGAGCCTGCTGCAGGTATGAACCCGCAGGAAACAGATTCTCTTATGCAGACCATCAGAAGGATAAGGGATCTTGGAATAACTGTAGTCCTTATTGAGCATGATATGAAGCTGGTCATGAACATCTGTGATAATATTACTGTTCTCAACTACGGACAGAAGATTGCACAGGGTTCAGCTTCTGACATTCAGAAGGATCCTAAGGTCATAGAGGCCTATCTTGGAACTGATTCTTCAGATGATGACGATGAGGACTTTTGAGGCGGATTATGAGTGAACTTCTTAAGATAGATAATATTAGTGTTTCTTACGGAAATATTGCTGCGCTCAAGGGCGTTTCAATGTCTGTACAGGAGGGTGAGATTGTATCCTTGATTGGTGCAAACGGAGCCGGAAAAAGCACTCTTTTAAAGTCCATTGTTGGTCTTGAGCCTCTTAACGAGGGAAGTATCTCCTTCAGGGGAGAGGTTCTTGGACAGGCCACAGGTGGTCACTACAAAGGCGTGCCGACAAACATGCTCGTCAGAAAGGGTGTGGCTCTTGTTCCTGAAGGAAGACGTGTTTTTGCTGATCTTACCATTGAGGAGAACCTGGATATGGGTGCCTTCATGGTCAGAGAAGAGTCTGTTGTACAGCAGAGGAAGGATGAGATGTATGAGTTCTTCCCCATTCTCGGCAACAGAAGAAAACAGAAATCCCGCTCTCTTTCCGGTGGTGAACAGCAGATGCTGGCCCTTGGTCGCGCCCTTATGAGCCGTCCAAAGGTTCTCATGCTTGATGAACCTTCACTTGGNNCAGCAGATGCTGGCAGTAGCCAGGGCTCTTATGAGTAATCCTACACTGCTTCTTCTTGATGAACCCGGCCTTGGTCTTGCTCCCCTGATTGTCCAGGATATTTTCAATAAACTGACCATTATCAACCGGGAGAACAAGGTAACCATTTTCATAGTTGAGCAGAATGCAAGACTGGCTCTGAAGACCTCAGACATGGGCTATGTTATGGAGAATGGTAAGATTGTTCTTTCTGACAAAGCAAGCAGTCTTCTCAAGAATGCTCAGGTAAGAGCAGCATACCTTGGAGAATAAGAGAGAAATAACGTTTTCCGGACACAGTCTCCGGATTGTATGATAGATA
>DBVL01000026.1:5739-6604 GCA_002308475.1 Spirochaetales bacterium UBA1265
AGACGTATGACCAGAAATCCCGTCACTGCAACTCCTGATATGAACATACAGGATGCAAAGGCTCTGATGGTGAAGGAAAGGGTCCACAGGCTTCCGGTTCTTGATTCTGAGAAGAAGCTTGTCGGAGTTATTTCAGAGAAGGATATTCTCGAGGCTGCTCCTTCTCCTGTATCAACACTCAGTGCATACGAGATGAACTATCTCATGAACAAGCTGACTGTAAAGAAGCTCATGAGCAGACATCCTGTCACACTGGATAAGAATGCTACAATTGAAGAGGCCGCACGCCTCATGATTGACCAGGACCTCTCATGTCTTCCCGTTCTTGAAGACGGAAAGCTGGTTGGAATAGTTTCAAAGAGTGACCTGTTCAAGATTCTAATGGAGCTCTTTGGAGCCAGACACTTCGGAACACGTGTTGAATTTCTGGTAGATGACCGCAAGGGAGTTCTTGCAGATATAACAAGTGCTGTCTCAAACAAAGGTCTGAATATTGTTTCTTATGGAACCTTTGCAGGAAATGATGACAACACTGCCATCTGTACCATGAAGATCCAGGGTGCAAAGCCTTCTGAGGTTTTGGACTTAATGAAGCCTTTTGTCAAGGAGATTCTGGATATCAGAGAGGCCTGATGAAGCAGGATTTTGCAGAAATCTATTCAAAGTGGGAGATGTCCCATGATGAAACCAATGCCATAAAGAAAAAGACTCAGATGGAGGAGACACGCACAGTGTCTCCTACTGTTTCTGAGCTGAGAAAAATGAAAGTCCAGGATTCTATTGACCTGCACATGAGAAAGCTTGAGGATGCTGTAGTTTTGACCAGGTCTTTCATAGAACTCTCCTGGCAGAAGAAGTTGAGGAA
>DBVL01000045.1:0-10865 GCA_002308475.1 Spirochaetales bacterium UBA1265
CGGTTCGAATCCGGTCGGCACCTATAGAAACTCCTTGCAAAGCAGGGAGTTATTTTTTTCTTTGACAGAAAAATGCCTCGTTTTATTGAAAAAACACTACCAAAAACGTTACCGGGTCATATCCGGGAAAGGAGAGATTGCAATATCTTCTCATCCTCATTCAGGCTGATNNAAGGCTTTCTTGCCTGCATCCTTGATTGAGGCAGTTCTTCTGAGAGGTGTGGATCTCAACGGCTACGGAAGGCTTCTTCTTGGACATCATATCTAGCGTACCCTTGTCTACATAGCTGTCTATCAGGATGATGGACTTCTCTGCTTTATTGATTATCTCCTCAATACAGCTTGTGGCATCCCACATTTGACCTTTGAAGAAAATGACTGCCTTATCCCGCTTAGGAGTTTCAAGTTGTCATCGGATTCAATCTGCTTGAGTTCTATGCGGTCAAGACGCTGGAATATCATGGCATTGTCTGCAAGGTAGTGCCGCATTGCAATGAAAGCATTCATTATTGCGATACTTGTTTTAACAGCTATGTCAGAACGGAGTATTGCAGACAGCATTGCTACTCCGGACTCAGTAAAGGCATTTGGACATACACTTGAGTGTTTGAGCCTTGCCAACCGGTCACAATTTGTGACCAGTTCCTCCTTTTCTTCCGTGGTCAACTGAAAACAAAAGTTGGAAGGGAATCTGTTATTATTTCTTTTTACGGATTGATTTAATGCTTTTGTATTAACCTGATACAATTCTGCAAGATCCGCATCTAGCATGACCTGTACACCACGGATGGTGTAAATCCTATTACGGATATCTTATAGCACCTCAAGATAATATGTGCAATACATATGTTTGGTATTTTGCAGAAAACTCATGCCTCTGAAAAAAAAATCCGACAAGAGAAAAGAGCTGATTCATATTGTGTCTGGAAAAGTTCTAAAGAGTGACATCAATGATTATCACAAAAGCTATGATGGAGAATACATTTCTTTAACCCTGTTCGCGAGGGAAGTAATCAACCATATGAGACCTCTTGCGGTTCGAATCCGGTCGGCACCTATAAAAGTCCTTGCCTACACATTTGCAGGCAAGGATTTTTTATTCTCTGCAGAGCTGTGCTCCACTACAATCGACAAAAAACTTGATGACAATTTGCCACCCGTTGGCTATAATCGAATTAAATTCGGAAAAAGTCAGCGGAGGAAAATATGGCCTACATCAAACGTGCTGCACAAAATCTCCTCATTAGTAAATTCAATACCTCTAAATCTGTTGCCATAACTGGAGCCAGACAGGTTGGCAAAACAACTCTCACAAAGGAAATGTTCCCCAATGTAAGACGAATTAACCTGAGAAGTTCTACTCTTTACAATGCCGCAATTACTGATCCGGAAGGCTTTCTTAGCGGCTTCAAACGCCCCTTGTTCATTGACGAGATACAGAGAGTTCCTGAGATTATTTCTGCTGCCAAAGTAATCCTTGACGATGTTGGTGGAAAAGGAAACTACCTTTTTTCAGGTTCTCAGAAATGGGAATTGATGAAAGGTCTTTCCGAGTCTCTTTCTGGCATGGTCAATATAATGCAACTTCTCAATCTTTCAATGCGTGAGATAGAAGAAATAGATTTTAACGAAGCATTTGTTCCGAAGGAAGAATACCTTGATAAACGTGAACTTGAGCTGAAACCATACTCTGATATCTGGGAGAGAATACACAGAGGCTTCTACCCTGAGCTTTATAACGAGAATCCTCCATCATGGCAGGATTTCTATCAGTCGTATGTCGCTACTTATATAGAAAGGGATGTATATGGCATTACCAAGGTCAGAGATTATGCCACGTTCTACAGGTTTATGGTCGCAGTTGCTGCTCGCACTGGAAAAGTTTTGGATTATACAAGTATTGCCAATGATGTCGGGATTTCCAGCGATACTGTCAGACTCTGGATTGCAATTCTTGAAATGACAGACATAATCCTTCTCTTGCGCCCATACTACAATTCTCATCTTAATAGAGCTATCAAATCTCCTAAAGTGTATTTCCGTGATACAGGAATTGCCGCCTATCTGACTTCGTGGCTAACACCGGAAACATTGAAAAATGGAGCCATGGCTGGAGCTTTTTTTGAGACCTTTGTAGTTAATGAAATTGCAAAGTCTTATGTAAATACCGGAAAAGACTTCTCAAAGAGTGTCTTTTATTATCGAGGTAAGGACAAAACAAGGTCAGGGTCTGAAACTGAAATTGATTTGGTAATTGAAGAAAACGGCATCTTGTATCCTGTTGAAATAAAAAAGACATCAAACCCAGACACATCAATGGCCTCATCTTTTGATGTTCTTGATAAGGATGTTGAGAAAAAACGTGGCCCTGGTGCAATCCTTTGTTCTTCAAAGATTCGGTTCAATCTCAAAGACAATCTTTATGTTCTACCTGTTGAGTTTGTATAAGAAGCGTTGTCTTTCTGTTCAGTAAGCAAAGTGCTAGAAATTAGTCCTAGAAATTCTTTCATTTGACAAGAAACTAAATGTAGGACTATCCAGAAGTTTTGGAACCCTACAGGCTTGAGAAATAAGCCAATTACTGCTATAACTGCTCTGCAAGCCGGAGTTCGTACATTTCCAGGAAATCCTTCGGCATACAAAATAAAACTATCAGGTGGAAAAAATGAGTAGAACAAAACTAGGGGCCAGGCGTCCCTTTACATCAACCGAGTACCTTATTGGTCTCTCAGTCGTTTACGGCATAGTTGCCGTTTTAATGAACATCCTTTGCATGAAGAGCCTGAGTTTCGGATCTTCCGTCATAATCTGTGACGGTGGACTCCTCATAAGCTGGATGGTCTTTCTTATCTCAAACGTCATAACTGAGGTCTGGGATGAGAGGACAGCAATAAGGCTCTCATCATTTGTGGCCATTCTTTCATTTCTCTTCATGCTTCTTGCCAGACTTGAGGTCCTGATTCCCACCCTCCCTGAGTATCATGAACAGGCAGATGCCTTTGCCAGGATATTCTCAAACGGACCGAGAACCATCATTTCATCGGCAACAGCCTTCTGGGTGGGAAACGTCATAAACGTGCATATAATCTACAGAATTAAAGTCCGGCTTGAGAAGGCTGGAAAAGACAGGGGAATCCTGTTCTTCTTCAGAGCCTCCTTTTCAACGCTGATCGGACAGCTTGTAGACAACGCCCTGTTCATGACTCTGGCCTTTGCCCCAGTTGGACTCTCTGTATATGAGATGCGCTGGGTAGACATTTTTACTTCTGTTCTCTCGGGAACCGTTATAGAATTGGTTGTAGAATCATTCTTCGTTCCGCTGATAACCATTCCTCTTACAAGGAAAATCCAGAAGGAGATAGATTACCATAGTACCCATATGTGAGGAGAGAACATGCAGCAATTCAAATTTGACGAGTCGGAAATAAGCCGTTGTATTTTATGCCTGGATCCTGTGTGCACCAAAGTGTGCCCCCAGCATGCGGATGTGGGAAATATCCTCAGGTCCCTTTTTTTCGAAGATTACTATGTGGCAGTCGATAGGCTCAGTGGCATAGACTGCACGTATTGCAATGCACCATGCGAGAGATCCTGCGTGCTCGCTCCCAAGATTGATCCCGTTAAGATACGAGAAATACTCATGGACGTAAAGAGCATGTCTCAGGCGCTTCCTGAAAGGAAGAGATGGGATATAGATCTCTCCACGGAGATCTGCGGAGTCAGGCTGGAGAACCCGTTCATGCTCTCGTCATCGGTCGTTGCCAGCACATATGACATGTGTGCGCGTGCATTCGACGCCGGATGGGCAGGTGTGGCGTTCAAGACTATCTGCAACTTCCCCCAGCATGAGGCCTCCCCCAGATTCTCCGCCATCCACAACCACGCCAACTCCTTCTGTGGCTTTAAGAACATAGAGCAGCTCTCCGACCACAGCGTCAAGGAGAACATGGAGATATTCCGAAGGCTTAGGGAGAAGTATCCCCACAAGGTCATAGTAGCCTCCATTATGGGACAGAACGAGGATGAGTGGACCGCCCTTGCGCGCGAATGTGAGGCCAACGGAGCCAACATCATAGAGTGCAACTTCTCGTGTCCAAACCTGGAAGAGAGTGGCTTGGGAGTGACCATTGGTCAGTCTCCGGAGCTTGTTGAACGTTTCACCAGGGCTACCAAGAGGGGCACAAGCCTTCCAGTTCTGGCCAAGCTGACTCCAAACATTACAGACATGGTTCCCGTAGCCATTGCTGCCAAGAGGGGCGGTGCAGATGGAATAGCCGCCATCAACACAATCAACTCAATCACCGGTGTAAACATTGATACCCTTGTGGCTGAGCCTGCCGTTCAGGGAAAGTCTATAGTAGGAGGATACTCTGGAGCCGCAGTCAAGCCAATTGCGCTGAGGTTCATCTCGGACCTTGCGAACTGCAGTGAGCTCAAGGGCCTTCATATCAGCGGAATGGGCGGAATTGAGACATGGCGAGATGCCTTGGAGTTTCTGCTCCTTGGTGCTGGAAGTCTGCAGGTCACAACTTCTGTCATGCAGTACGGCTACAGGATAATTGAGGATCTGCTCGGCGGACTCAAGAACTACATGAGGGCCAAGGGAATCCACAGGGTTTCAGACCTCATCGGAGGAGCCACTGAGACCGTAGTTGATCACCAGAGCATAGAGCGAGACATAATCCAGTTTCCTATCTTTGACAAGGACAAGTGCGTAGGATGTGGCAGGTGCTACATATCTTGCATGGACGGAGGACACCAGGCCATAGAGTTTGACCCGGAGACCAGAAGGCCTCGTCTCATTGGATCAAAATGCGTTGGATGCCACCTGTGCAGGCTGGTGTGTCCGACTGATGCAGTGGGAGTTGCCAATAAGGTTCTCAGAAAGGATTCATCAAGGAGATAGTATGAAAGTCCTGGTTACCGGAAGTTGTGGTGGTATAGGAAAGGCTGTAGCAGAGCTGTTTATGGAAAATGGGCACACTGTTTACGGACTGGATACAAATCCAACCTCTCCTTTCACTGAAAATCCATCTTACATACATCTGTGTGCGGATATAGCAGACAGAGGGGCATTGCCTTCGATAGAAGGCGTACAGATTCTGATTAACTGTGCGGGCGTGCAGGACAGCAAGGATGACATTTGCATCAACCTCAAGGGGACCATGAACGTCACCGAGAAGTATGCGTTCAACCCGGAGATCAGGAGCGTGCTGATTATTGCTTCGGCGTCTGCTCACACGGGTGCGGAGTTTCCGGCCTACAGTGCTTCCAAGGGCGGGCTTCTCGCTTACACCCGAAACGTGGCCATACNNGCTGGCGCAATACGGGGCCACCTGCAACAGTCTCTCTCCCGGTGGTGTGATTACGCCTTTGAACAGGCCTGTTATGGAAGACAAGAGGCTGTGGGATCAGATTATGGCGCTCACCCCACTCAAGAAGTGGGCTACGGCTGAGGAGATAGCTCAGTGGTGCTATTTTCTGACTGTGATCAACCGCTCCTGCTCAGGTGAGGACTTTCTGGTTGATAATGGAGAAGCTCATCTGAACGCCACCTTTGTCTGGCCGGAAAAGCAGTAGCATTAAGCGCTTCATTTTGAACTTAGGTATATAAAAAACCGGGAAAGTTTCATCAAGAGCAACATTCCCGGTACGAGGAGTAAGGTGCGGGACAAGTCGCACCTTAGCCCTATTGTACTTTATAATCTGCAAAAACAAAACTTCAATCGAATAAAAAAACCTGTCCGGATGTTTTTCGGACAGGTTTGAACTTTTTTGTTTTATCTCTTACATACCGAGCAGGACTCTGACAGGTTCCAGAACAGGAACGCTTGCCATGAGTACACCGGCTGCTACAGCTGAACCAATAACACCGGAAACGTTCGGTCCCATNNGCATGCATGAGAAGGAAGTTCTGCGGGTCTGCTTCCTGACCGACCTTAGATGCAACTCTGGCAGCCATAGGAACGGCAGAAACACCTGCAGCACCGATAAGCGGGTTGACCGGATGCTTAGGATCAAGCTTGTTCATCAGTTTGGCAATCAGAACACCAACTGCAGTACCGAGGCTGAATGCAACAGCACCGAGAAGGAGGATTCCGAGAGTGTTCAGAGTAAGGAAGTGAGAAGCCTCCATCTTTGAACCGACTGAAAGACCAAGACAGATTGTTACAATATTCATCATTGCGTTAGAAGCAGTGTCTGAAAGACGCTTTGTAACACCACACTCGGTAAGCAGGTTTCCGAACATCAGAGAACCGATGAGCGGAGTTGCAGATGGCAGAAGCAAGGCACAGACTGTGAGAACAGAGATTGGGAAGATGATCTTCTCAGTCTTTGAAACCGGTCTGAGCTGCTGCATCTTGATCTTTCTCTCTTCCTTTGTTGTAAGAGCCTTCATGATAGGTGGCTGGATAACAGGAACAAGAGCCATGTAGGAGTAAGCTGCAACGGCAATAGGTCCGAGAAGTTCTGTTGCAAGACGTGTGGTAACGTAGATTGCAGTAGGACCGTCGGCACCACCTATGATTCCGATTGAGGCTGCGGCGTGCAGGTCAAAATTAATTCCCGGAATGAAGGAGAGAGCCAGAGCACCAAGCAGAGCTGCAAAGATACCGAACTGGGCCGCAGCACCAAGAAGAAGAGTCTTCGGATTGGCAATAAGCGGACCAAAGTCTGTCATGGCACCAACACCCATGAAGATGAGGATGGGGAAAAGACCACTCTGAATACCGGCATCGAACAGGATCTTGATGAAGCCTGTTGCACCCTGTGCCCCTGCTGCAAGAGAGGGGTCTACTGATGCAATATAAGCATACGGGATGTTTGAAAGAACACAACCCATTCCAATAGGTATGAGAAGCAGTGGTTCAAAACCCTTCTTGATTGCAAGATAGAAAAGAAGGAAGCCTACAAGGATCATTACGGCATTTCCCCAGCCAAAGCCCGCTTCGGGGTTAAGGTTGAAGAAGCCATACAGACCCGTTGAGGTCCACAGATTTAATAATGATTCACCCATTAAACTGCTCCTTTACTCAAGCGATTGTCATGAGGACATCGCCACTCTGAAGCTGCTGTCCCTGAGAAACACTGATGGAGGATACTGTTCCGTCGCAAGGAGCGAAGATCTCGTTCTCCATCTTCATGGCTTCCATGACCATAACAAGCTGACCGCTCTTGACTGCCTGACCCTGCTTTACTTCAAGGCGCAGTACAAGACCCGGCATAGGAGCCAGAATCTTCTCTCCGGCACCTGGGGCTACAGGAGCTGCAGGTGTAGCGGCTGCTGGAGCTGCTGTGGCTGCTGTCTTTGCAACTGCTTCCTTATCAATTCCGTAAGCAACATTGATCGGATAAGCTACACCGTTGACTGTGGCATTTGCCTTATCAAGCTTGACGCCGTAAGCCTTGCCGTTGACTGTAACTGTGTACTCGCCCTTGGCTTTGGCTTCTGCTTCTTTCGGATCTGCCTTTCTGACGCCGTTTACCTTGCTCTTGCCTGTGAGGTACAGAATACCCTTTTCCTTACAGGAAGCGGCAATGAAGATGTTCTCTTCTGTAACAGGAATATTCTCTGCCTCAAGCATGGCAATGGCTGCCTTTCTGCCCTTCTTTGGATCTGCGTCGTTTATATCTACAACCTTCTTTGTTGTCGGCTCAAGCTTAAGCTGCTCTGCTGCTGCCTTCACAACTTCCGGATCCGGAGCTACTGGAGTCTTTCCAAAGTAACCGAGAACCATCTTTCCGTAGCCTTCGGCAATCTTCTTCCAAGGTCCGAACATGACGTTATTGAAAGCCTGCTGGAAGTAGAACTGTGAAACCGGTGTAACGGAGGTTCCGAAACCGCCCTTTGCAACTGTCTCGCCCATGGCTTCAACAATCTCAGGATACTTGTCCATGAGTCCGTTGTCTCTGAGCATCTGTGTGTTTGCTGTGAGAGCTCCACCCGGAAGTGGGAAGAACGGAATGTTGGGGTTAACTGTTGTTGCCTCTGGTGGCAGGAAGTAATCCTTCATGCACTGCTGGAAGACATCTTCAGCCTTCTGAATGGCGTGAATATCAACACCAAGATCATACTCAGTTCCTCTGAGAGCGTGCCACATGGTCACAATGTCAGGCTGACATGTTCCGCCTGAGACAGGCTGCATGGAGAGGTCGAGCTGGTCTGCACCTGCATCCAGAGCACTTCTGTACTGCTGTACGCAGCAACCTGCTGTGTCGTGGCTGTGCATGACAATTGTAATATCCTTACCTACGAGCTTTCTTGCTCTCTTGATTGTCTCATAGACAACTGCCGGAGTTGAGGTACCGGAAGCATCCTTGAAACAGATGCTGTCAAACGGAATTCCTGCATCCAGAATACCACGGAGAACACCTTCGTAGAAATCTGGGTCATGAGCACCTGTTACCTTTGGAGGAAGGCTCATCATTGTAACTGTAACCTCGTGCTTGAGGCCGGCATCGTGAATGGCCTTTCCGCTGTCAATGAGGTTGTTCACGTCGTTGAGAGCATCAAAGTTTCTGATAGTTGTCATTCCGTGCTTCTTGAACATCTGAGCATGGAGTTTGATTATGTCTCTTGGCTGTGAGTCAAGACCGACTACGTTTACACCTCTTGAAAGTGTCTGCAGATTTGCATCCGGTCCTGCAACTCTTCTGAACTCATCCATCATTTCAAAAGCGTCTTCATTGCTGTAGAAGTAAAGGCTCTGGAATCTTGCTCCGCCACCTGCTTCGAAATGAGTGATTCCTGCCTTTCTTGCTGCTTCAACAGCCGGCATGAAATCCTTTGTAAAAACTCTTGCACCATAGACAGACTGGAATCCATCTCTGAATGCAGTACACATGAATTTAATTTTCTTTGTCATGAAAAAACTCCTCCGTCACTCTCTGGACTTGACCACNNTGCCGCTATTTCTGCATCTGCGCCGGACATCTGAACCGGAGCAGCTTCTGCAACTGGTGCAGCTTTCTGCGGCTTCCTTGCCTCAATCTTTCCAACAATCTTGGATATACCCTTAGTTGAGAAAACGAGAATGGTAAGGAACAGAAATACTATTGCCATGCCCAGAAGCATCAGGATTACGCCATTTCCCAGCTGTTGTCTCAAAACATCAGTAGGTAACTGCGATACTAGAAACATATTCACACTCCTGCTTACTATCCGCCAGCCACCCATGTGGCCTTAAGGGCGGAAAATTCTAGTATCATCTTACTGAGAATACTCTTGCTTGTCCAACTGTTTCTATATATCTTTGGATTTGTTGGTTGATTATAATTACAAAACGAATCAGAGGAGTATTTGATATGGCAGACCAGACAGAAAACCAGAGCGTCCGTATCTGCGAACGCATGGACAAGATAGGTCGTAAGATTCTTATTATGAGTGGCAAGGGTGGAGTTGGAAAAACAACCACGACTGTAAACCTCGCAAATGCATTGCTCGCGCAAGGGCACACTGTTGGCGTTCTGGACACGGACATTCATGGGCCTAACGTGGCCAAGATGTTCGGCGTGGAGGGTGGCCTTCTGCTGGACAGCAAGGATGGCGTTTCAATTGAGCCGGTCTCACCCAGAGAGGGCTTGAAGATTGTGAGCCTCAGCTTTGCCATGGAGAACCCGGACCAGGCGGTAATCTTCCGCGGGCCCATGAAGATGAGTGTGATCAAGCAGTTCCTTGCAGACGTTAACTGGGGGACGCTGGACTACCTTCTCATTGACTCTCCTCCGGGAACGGGAGACGAGCAGCTGACGGTGGCTCAGAGCATTCCTGCCATGACGGGAGCTATTCTGGTAACCACTCCGCAGCAGGTGGCCATTCTGGATGCAAGAAAGAGTATAGATTTTGCACGCCAGCTCAACCTGAACATAATTGGACTGATTGAAAACATGAGTTACATGATCTGTCCTCACTGCTCTGAGAAACTCTACGTATTCGGAAAGGATGGAGGAAAGAACCTCTGTCTTGAGGAGTCTGTACCCTTCCTTGGAGCCGTTCCTATGGAGATGAACCTGGAACAGACTGAAGATGAAGGCGGGAACTGGATTGAGAAGGCCTCTTCATCAGCCTCAGCCAAGGAGTTCTTACAGATTGCTTCCTACATTCACATGTCCACAAAGCCATCTTGCAGTGCGGACATAGGATACGTTCCACAGAATGACAGCTGTAGCCCTTCTTCCTGTGCCAGCTGCTCTCTCGACTGCCCGTCAAAGAAGGAAAACTGACATGAAGATGGTTGATGAACATTCTTTTGATACTCTTGAGACAACCGAGCCCTCTTCTGCCCTTATGTGGGAATCTGGAGAGAGAAGCACGCTTCAGAAGACTCCTATCTTCAATCTCAACCGGATTCACAGGAAAAGCCAGGACGGTAGAGAGGGAGATTTTGTGGAGATTGAAAGTCCTCAGTGGGTGAACATTGTTCCTGTCTTCAAGGGTACTGATGGTGTGGAGCGTTTTGTAATGGTTCGCCAGTACAGACACGGTAGTGAGTCTGTCACTATTGAGTTCCCGGCTGGCCTTGTAGATGAGGGAGAAGACCCTGTGCAGGCCGCCTTGAGGGAAATGGAGGAAGAAACCGGGATCCGTGTCCACAAAATAAAAGAGATAGGTTGCGTGAACCCGAACAGCGCTTACATGTCAACCCGCGGGCATTTCTACCTGGCAGAGGAGCTTGAAGAGCTTGGAACCAGACATTTCGATGCAAATGAACAGATAGATACTGTAACCATTGAGGTCTCTGAGGTGTTAAAGTCTTTAGGAACCGGTGCCTACGACAATGGCGTTATGTGTATGTCTGCTTTCTTCTACATGAGAGAGCGGAACAAGGGCTTTGATGCTTGATTAATGGCCAGTGTGGTCGGCT
>DBVL01000045.1:10910-12960 GCA_002308475.1 Spirochaetales bacterium UBA1265
GCTAGTGTGGTCGGCTCGGTCGTGGAAAACCACGGCCAATTTTTTTACAAGGGGTTTTGCCATGACTAAAAAATTATCACTTGTTTTTCTGATTGTTCTTCTTTTATTCGTATCCTGTGCATCAAGCGGGAACAGCTCTTCCGGGACAGGAAACGTTTCCACCACTGTAAGCGTCTCCGGCACAGGAACCGTGTACATGAAGGCAGACATGGTTTCTTTCAGGGTTGAGGTTTCAGAGACAAGAGATACAACATCTCTTGCCCAGCAGGCTACAAACAAAAAAGTCTCCTCAGTCCTTTCTGTTCTCCGTTCTTTCGGAATTCCAGAAGAGGATATAGCAACCACATCCCTTTCTTTCTACACAGACTACTCTTGGGAGAATGGACGCCAGATTAAAAACGGAGAAACTGTTTCCCAGAGCGTGGCAGTCAAGATGAAGGATCTTGACAGATTCTCTTCCCTGGTAGACGCCTTAGGGTCTTCCGTCTCAGGAATAACCCTCTCTGGTGTGAATTTTGACGTGGAAGACAAGAGCTCCGCTACTGCCGCCGCACGGGAAGCTGCCTACGCAGATGCCCACTTCAAGGCCGCTTCCTACGCCAAGTATTCAGGCATGGAGCTCGGAAATCCCATCTCCCTCTCAGAGGGCTACTCCTCAGTGGGCAGAACTGTGAACTTTGACTATAAGATGATGGAAACTGTTGCAACAGCCGAGAGCTCATACGGCACGGAAACCCCTACAGGTCTCCTCAGTGTCTCGGTCAATGTCTCCGCGGTGTTTGAGCTGCGCTGACTTCACTAAGGTGCTCTAGCGCCTCTTCCTTTGCTTTTTCAAATGCCCGGGAGAACTTAAAGTCCTCGGGCACCACCTCTTTCCAGTCCCCCTTCTCAGCCATCTGAACAAGCAGGCGTTTGTCCAGTATGTTTGCAGGGGGAACATTCTGTTTTCTTGCTATCTCATCTCTGGCCATAAAGAAATATCTGATGAAGATTTTTTCCCTTAGCGTCAGTTTTCTGTAGTTGCAGATTTTCTCCCAACCCGGTTTATCCTTGTGCTTGGGCTGGGCACATTTTTTCATCTCACTTCTAACCTGTGTCCTCATCTGGGGGCTCTTTGTTCCAAGCTCTTCTTCCAGTGAGTCTTTGAGGTCATACAGATATCTGACATCTGCCAAAGCGTACTGTATCTGGGCTTCAGGGATGGGGCGTCTCATCCAGTTGGCTCTCTGGAACTTATGTTTGCTTGCAGGCCCTTCTGAAGGAACATGGAGGTTGCGTTCTATAAGGGAAGTGAGATTTCCGTCAAACCCTAGAGCCTTGGCTGCAACTCTCAGGTCATAGACGTTTTTCATGTGTATGCCCAAAGCCTTTCTCACTATGGCCGCATCTGAGGAGCAGTCAAACATAATCTTCTCCTCCTCTCCCTCGAGGAAGTCTTTGAGCAGCTTTCTCCCTTCTTCGCTCTTCTGCAATGCCAGAGCATCTATCAGATAGTATTTCTCCCTGTCATAAAGTTGTATGGTGCACAGGTGTTCCCCATAAACATGCAGATTCGACTCTTCCTCAAAATCCATGGAAAGAGTTCTTGTTCCATTCTTTTTGAAACACTTCAGGAGAATACTGAAATCTTCTGCTTTCTCTACCAGAGTATAGGTCAAATGCGAACCACCAGTTCTTTGTTGAAGTTCATCTGTCTGTACTCAACTCCAGCCTTGTCAAACATAAGTTTGCTCGCTTTTACTCCGTCAGTTGCAGCGTATTTATCATCTCTATAGATAACGGTCTTTATTCCGCTCTGGATGATGGCTTTTGCACATTCATTGCAAGGAAAGAGGTCCACGTACAGGGTACACCCCGTAAGATCTCTGGATATGCTGTTCAAGATAGCGTTGAGCTCCGCATGGCAGACAAAGGGATACTTTGTGTCGAGCAGATCCCCTTCTCTTTCCCACGGAAGGTCGTCATCACTGCATCCCTGGGGAAAACCGTTGTACCCGGTTCCTACTATCTTCTTCTCTTTGTTCACTATGCATGCTCCGACCTGTGTGTT
>DBVL01000041.1:0-3897 GCA_002308475.1 Spirochaetales bacterium UBA1265
TGGATAGAAGCATTCTGATGAAGACCGACTACGTGCTGCTTGCCACATTTCTCTGCTTCTTTGTCTTTTCGGCATCCATAACTTCAAATGAGAAGATTTCACTGTTGCTGAGGGGCCTTGTTGCAAACAATGAGTATTGGTGGGCAATTGGGATCAGTCAGGTTATTTCGAACGTGCCTGCTTCTATAGTGCTGTGGCCGTTTACAGTGAATAATGCGGGTCTTATCTACGGCCTGGATACAGCAGGGTTGTGCTCGCTAATAGGTTCTCTTGCGTCGGTGATCAACTACAGAATCTATGTGCGTGCTTATCCAGGAAAGGGCGGGGCTTTTATAAAGACTTTTACGCTGATTAGCTGGGCTTTCCTGGCTATAGTCATAGTTCCGGGATACCTGCTGAGTTCTTGGCCTTTTATATAAAATTCGAAAATGTAACTTTTTGCATGTTTTAAAAAGAAATATTCGCTGTTGCCACAGTTCTTGAAAAGGAATACTTCATGATTTACACTCCTTCTTTTTTCCTGATTGCTTTCATCAGCACAGGCACAATGTGTTCAGCATGTTGGGCAGTGAAGCCGAATGCTATCTTCCCATCCTGAACCGCATCTGCAATTTCCTCATCCGTCATGATCTTTCCCGGGACGGAAACCGTGGCGCATTTGTCGGCTCCAATAAGTGCAATGGCCATGGCCAATGCCCCACCTCCTCCGGTGTGGCAGGCTCCGAGATAGTAATCATATGTCCCGGCCTGAATTGCCAAAGCAGCATCCAGATCGCCCCTGATTTCCACCACGGCATCTTCTCCCATAAGCTTTTGCACATGTCCGGCAATCTCCTGTTTGTCAATTTGTCCTCCGACAACAATCTTTACCATAGGCTCATCCTCCTTCTTCAATAGATGCTTGTCCGCAAGACTGTTATTCTCTCAGCAGCGAGTAGCATTCGTTTCCATTTCGGCCAGTATGTTGCAGATGTGCATAATCAGATACTGCTGTTCGCTTTCGGGAAAGCAAACCGGACTGAAGGCCATCATTTCATCAAAGAGTTTTTTGCTCTGTAGTGATTCACTGCATGTTTCAACCTGACTCCATTCGTCAGGGTCCAGACCCTCGACAGTCTCTCCTTTGCGAACCCGTTCAGCAGCCATAGCCATATGCGTGGTAAATCTCTCAACATGGTCAAAAGGTGCATTTGGCAACTCTTTCTCCATTTTTTCTATGACCCTCATCATAAACTCGGACACCTCTTTGCTTATGATCTCCTTGTCCTGCAGTAGCTGTATCCTCATCTTCAGCATGGTTAGGCCTCCAATTGTACAATATTTTGTACATTTGTCTGTAAAGAATTGCCCGTAAGGTTCTCTGAAGAAGAGAGTTCTTCGGGCTGACTTAATAATCGGCAACGCGCGTCCCGGAACGCACGCTGTTCTGAATCTGTTTTATCCTTTCAGGGTCAACATAGCGACGCAGAAGCTGGTGAAGGGCTTCCTCCTCCTTCCGGATCACCAGAACTGCCGAGGAAAAATCCTCAGTATAAACATTCTTATCCAAGGCGACCACATGAAGGGCCTCATACCCGGACTCTATAATCTCATCCATGTTCCAAATACCAGCATCTATGCTGTTGTCACGGATAGCATTGACTGTCTGATGTGCACGCAGATCCACAAATTGAATATCTTTAATTCCTTGGGTAATCCGTTCGGTAATCTGTCTCTGGTCCAGACTGGTGCGGTCATAAGCAACTCTCATGCCCGGCATAATTCCATGCGCCTCAGGATCTCTGAGCACAAGCACATGACGGGATAGATAAGATTCCGGACCAAGATCCACAGCAATCTCTATAGGTTCTCCATGCTCTATGGCACGGTTTGCAGCGTATTTTGAGCAGGCAGTGAACTGACATACTCCTTCTGTTACAAGCCTCAGTCGGCTTTCGGAACCTCTGCTGTAAACAAGATTCATGGAGAAGGGCGACAGAGCTTCGTACAATGCGGTGGCCAACCCTTGGTAGCTACGAGAGTAAGGCAGAGGCATGCTGCCAAGAAGATCCTTGATGAGGCTGCATTTTTGCAGTTTCTGATAGTCCAGCATTTCAATATAAGTTCCTGAATGGCCCCGGCTTTTCAGTTTTACTGCACCTTGTTCCTTTAAATATCCAAGGCTGTTCTGTACTGTTCCTCTGGAAACACTGAACCTTTCCTCGTACTCAGAAATGGAGGGGATCCGTTCTCCAATTATCCGGCTCATCAGATCCTGTGCCAGATGACTAACTGTTAAACCTGTTTTTTGGTAAAGTACATCTCCCATATCCACAACCTCATCTCTCGTATGAATCCAAAAAGTGAATAAATACGCAACTAATAACAAATGTACAATATTTTGTATTTAAACTGTACAGGAGAATAGACTGCCTGTCAATCAACATTTTCTTACAGCAATTATACTTATGGATGATTTGGTTTTATGGATTTACCTCTTAGGTAAATATTTGTTGACTATAAAACGTAAACATAATACTCTGTATTTACCTTTAAGGTAAATTTTTACTGGAGCTGCGGTTTGGAGATTTCATACAAAAACAAAAAGCTTGAAAAGGTTTGTACCAACGCAAAAACCGCAGAGCGAATCTATGGGCGTGAAATGGCTGAGAAGATTCATCAACGCATTTGTGAAATCCGGGCAACTGACAGCGTTGAATTATTGGTGCAGAATAGAAAAGGCCAATATGCAATGGATCTGGTTCATCCGAAAAGATTGGTTTTCGAGAAGCATGGTGAAGAAATTGAGATAGCGAATATCTTGGAGATAGTTGATTATCATTGAGTTGATTTTTTAAAAAACCAGGGGAAGAGAACATGAATAGAAGTAGAAGTATTATAGCTGTTCCGCCGGGAGCAACAATTAAAGAGCAGTTAGATGACAGAGGGATGAGCCAGAAAGAGTTTGCAACCAGAATGGATATGTCAGAAAAGCACATCAGCAGGCTTATCAATGGAGAGGTTCAGCTTACTCCCGAGACTTCAGTCAGATTGGAGATGGTTCTAGGGGTTCCGGCAAAGTTCTGGAATAATCTGGAGTCTATCTACAGAGAGATGATTATCAGGGTAGATGCTGAAAACAGAATGGATGCTGATGCCGAGATTGCTAAAATGTTCCCTTATAGTGAAATGGCAAAATATGGTTGGGTACCTGACACAAAAATACTGACTGAAAAGATAGTGTACCTCAGGAAATTCTTTGAGGTTGTAGACTTGTCTCTTTTGGAAAACGAACAGCTTCTCAGAATAGCGTGCAGGAGATTGGCAATTACAGATAAAAGTGATCTTGCTTTAATGGCCTGGGCTCAGAAGGCAAAGATCATAGCGCGAGGCATTCAAACATCTCCTGTAAATGTAAAAAGACTGGAATCAATCTTGCCGGAAATACGTAAAATGACGGTTCTTAGGCCTGACGTGTTTTGTTCAAAGCTCAAAGAAGAACTATCCAGTTGTGGGATAGCACTTGTATTTCTTCCACATTTGAAGGGTTCGTATCTTCAAGGAGCTTCATTCCGTGATGGCAACAAGATTGTCCTGGGGCTTACAGCAAGGGGAAGAGATGCTGATAAGTTCTGGTTCAGTTTTTTCCACGAGCTTGCGCATATTATTCTTGGACATGTAGGACAGCAGAATGGAACTTCTGATGATGAAGAGAATGCTGCTGATAGTTTTTCTGGTAATATTCTTATACCCACAGAAGATTTTAATGAATTTAAAAAGAAAGGAGACTTCTCTGAAGGTAGCGTAATCGCTTTTGCAAGAAAGCAGGGAATTGCACCGGGAATTGTAGTTGGAAGAATGCAGTCAGAGGGGCTTCTAGAGTACAACAGAATGAATAATCTGAAAGAAAAATATGAA
>DBVL01000041.1:3938-4346 GCA_002308475.1 Spirochaetales bacterium UBA1265
GAGCTGTGATTAATATGCATCCAAGAATGACTGAGGCAAAGCCTGCCAGATCCATGCCTGTAAAGACAGTGCCTAAGAACAGGGCTGAAGAGAGAGTGGCAACCACAGGCTCTATACTGGAGAGCATGCTTGCTCTCTTGGCTCCACATAAGGAAACCCCTGAAAGATAGAAAGTAAAACCGAAGGCTGTTCCAACTATTACTATGAAGGCTATGGAAAGAATGGTAATGGGTCTTGTGTCTGTGAGAACCCTTGCGTCTCCTGAGAATAAATAAAGGAGAATGCCTCCTAGTAGCATGGCGTAGCCCAGAATGAGGCTGGTGCCGAATCTTTTCATCAGATTTCCCTGCAAAAGAGAGTAGAGAGCAACTGCAAGAGCGGCCATGCCTCCCCAGAAGAGAGCCTTAT
>DBVL01000102.1:0-2213 GCA_002308475.1 Spirochaetales bacterium UBA1265
TTCTCAAGAGCCTTGAGTACGTCTTCCGCACTCTCAACCTTAACGCCTGCAGCCTTGCCGAGCTTCTCAATGTATGCGGCAAATCCCTCTGCATCTATGTTCATGGCCTTGTCAGGTCTGAAAGATGGAAGAACTTTTGCAGGACTCTTTCCCTTGATTGCAAGATGGTGTTCAAGGGTGTCTGCAGGATCATCTGTTGTTCCTACAGCATAGACGTTGAACTTTTTGAAAATACCAAAAACATCAAAATTCGGATCTTCAGCTAGAACCTTGTTACATCTGTCGTAGATACTTCTTGCGTTTTCTGCGCACAGAGGCTCAGTAATTCCAAAGTATCTCTGGAGTTCAAGATGGGTCCAGTGGTAGAGCGGGTTTCCGAGAAGTTTCTCAAGAGTCTTTGCCCAGCTATTGAATTTTACCCATGGGTCGTCTTCCTGTTCGGTAAAGCCGTTGGTTCTCATCTGTCTCCACTTGTAGTGGTCTCCGAAAGTTCTGCTTCCGAGCCAAACTGCGGAAATATTCTCAAACCTTATATTATTTGCAATCTCCTTAGGATCAAGATGACAGTGATAATCAAAGATGGGCTGATTCTCAGCATAGTCATGATAAAGAATCTGAGCTGTTCTGGTCTGCAACAAGAAATCCTTGTCCATGAAGTTCTTCATAATAATCTCCTTCCGTTCTCTTATTTTACGAGATGGATTGCAAATCCTCCGATCTGCTCGTTGAAGTAACAGAAAGTCATGCGACCCTTGGCATCCTTCTTGACGGTGCTCTCGTTTACCGTGAAACCGAACTGTGAAAGATAGGCAACTGCTCTATCCACATTATATGTTCTGAAACCAAGATGTCCATGAACACCTCTGCCGTTCTGATGCATTATCTCTATATCTTTGTTCATAAAGGTTGAAGAGCGTCCCACATCAGGATTGAGACCGAATACGCTCAGTCCCTTTGCGAGAACTTCTGCGTGCTCCGGATTCTCTGCATTTATACCAAAGTGGGCAAGAGTAAAGCCGTGTACTGCACAGACTGCCTGACGGCAAAGTTCCGTAATCTGATCCCAGCACTCATTCTCAATCATGTCTGCCTTGGCCATCCATGATCCGCCTATGGCCAGAACGTGCGGACAAGCAGCGTACTCTGCAAGGTTGGAAGTGGAAATTCCACCTGTTGTCATGAAGCGCACCTGTGGGAACGGACCACAGAGGTTGTTGATCATTGGAACTCCTCCGTTTGCTTCTGCAGGGAAGAACTTCAGAACCTTGAGTCCAAGGTTCAGTGCCCTCTGGACCTCACTTGCGGAGCATACTCCGGGGTATACCGGAACATTGTTTGCCTGACACCAGCGAACTGTGTCCTCATCAAGACCAGGAGAGACTACAAACTTGGCGCCACACTCTACAGCCTTCTTTGCCTGCTCTACGTTGAGAACTGTACCTGCTCCAACGAGAATCTGCGGATATGCCTTTACCATTCTCTGAATGGCTTCTGCTGCTGCAGCTGTTCTGAAAGTAACTTCCGCACAGGGGATTCCACCGTCAATAAGGGCCTTGGCAAGGCCTTCAGCCTTGTCAGCATTGTTGATAACTATAACCGGAACAAGTCCCAGGTTTTCAATTGTTTTCTCAAGATCCATGTTTCACCTCTTTTTATTATCTCTGTACGCGTCCGCTACCGTCACCCTTAGCAAGAGCAAGGACTTCTGAAAGTCTTGTAAGATTGAAATCTCCAGGGATGGTATGCTTAAGGGCAGAAGCTGCAACTGCAAAGTTGATTGCAAACTCCTCATCATCAGCATACTTTGAAAGACCGTAGATAATTCCGGCTGCAAAGCTATCTCCGCCACCCACTCTGTCAATTATATCTGTAATCTCGTAGTGTCTTGAAAGATAGAAGCCCTTCTGTCCGTTGAGTGCTGCGCCCCAGCCATTGTGGTCTGCACTATGGCTTTCTCTGAGGCTTACCGCCACGTACTTCACGTTCGGGAACTGCTTCTTCACTTCATCTGTAAGAGCCTTGTAGGAATTCTTGTCCAAGTTTCCGCTTGTAACATCAACCTTTGACTCTATTCCAAGGCACTTCTGTATGTCTTCTTCGTTTGCAATAATGACATCTGCATACTTTGTAAGCTCTCTCATGACCTCAACAGCCTGCTTGCCATACTGCCAGAGCTTCTTTCTGTAGTTAAGGTCTATGGAAACCATGGCTCC
>DBVL01000102.1:2231-4695 GCA_002308475.1 Spirochaetales bacterium UBA1265
GGAGTAATTCCTGTCACATGGAACCATGTGGCGTCTTTCATCATGGCATCAAAGTCAAAATCTGCGGGCTTTGCCTGTGCAATTGAGCTGTTGTCTCTGTCATAGACGACAAGACTTGGTCTCTGGTTGGCTCCGGTTTCAAGATAGTAGATTCCTACTCTTCCGCCCTTTGTCATCTTGATGTATGAGGTATCAACACCGTGCTTTCTCAGCTCAGCAACGGCACCTTCACCTATGGCGTTTGCTGGAAGAGCTGTAGCAAAGCAAGCATGCTCCCCAAAAAGAGAAAGAGAAACGGCAACATTTGCCTCTCCACCACCGAAAGTTGCTTCAAGAGACGGGCTCTGGAAGAATCTCTCATGCTCCGGGCTTTTCAGTCTGAGCATTATTTCACCGAATGTAACATATTTTGACATTTAATGCCTCCTGCTTTCACATAGCTGCTTACTGATGCCTATAATAAGGCATGTTATAATATACAGTATAGAAAGACGTATTTTTAGTCCTGTTTTTGTATTATTCAGTATTTTTATACTTTATTGGCTCAGCACAGCAAAGTCCAACATCTTTTCTTTTTCCCACTCTTCTTTTTGTTGTAGAATGAAAGACAAGGAGAAAAAACATGTCAGCTTCGGTAAATATTCCTGATATTGGCTTCCGTGGCCATGATTTTGGAAAGATGGCTTCTGTAGCAGACCTTGCACAGAAAGCAAAAGACTCACTTGAAAACTCATGCATTCAGTTTGCACCAAAAAAGGTCTTGGCTTCCGTACCGGATATCCTGACTCAGGAGTGGGCTGTTGAATGTGCAAAGAGCTTTTCAGAGAAAAACATACGCGTAGCAGTTCTCGGCTGCTATATTAATCCGGTACATCCGGATGAGGAGAAAATGGAGGCAGAGCTTCAGAGGTTTGAGAATAACCTCTCCATAGCCCCCTATCTGAATGCAAGGATAGTTGCAACAGAAACCGGATCAAGAAACGCAAACAACACGCACAATCCGGAGAACTGGACAGAGAAAACCTTCTCTCTCTTTGTAAACAACCTGGAAAGACTTCTTAAGAAGGCAATTGAGAAAAAAACCATCCTGGCAATTGAAGCTGTGGCATACAAGAACACCATAGACAACGCAGAGAGAATGCTCCGCGTCATGGAAATCTTCAAACACCCGAACCTGCGTGTTTTATTTGATGCCGTGAACATTCTCCCTGTGAAGGGCGTAGACAACATGCACACATTCTATGACGAGACTGTTTCCATGCTTGCTCCCTACATCTGCGCCCTCCACGTGAAGGACTATGTCTGGCAGGAGAAGGACAAGCAGATCCCGGAGCTTGAAGGACCCTTCAAGCTTGGAGAGATTCCTGTAGGAGAAGGCCTTATGCCATGGACAGACATCTTCTCTCTTTACAAGAAGTATAAATGTGACAAGGTTCCCATGCTCCTGGAGAACTTCAACCCGGAAACTCTTCAGAACAGTATCAGATACGTTAAGGAATGCTACGCAAAAAGCTGACAGAAACAGAGGATGAGAGTATGAGCGCCATAGGAATAGTCGGAGGAGTCGGACCCCTTGCGGGAACAGATCTTGCCCAAAAGGTATTTAAAAACACAAAAGCAAACAAAGACCAGGACCATATAGATCTGTATCTGGTCTCCTGTCCCTCTATGATTCCGGACAGAACAGAGTACGTTCTCTTCAACGGAGAAAACCCTGCTCCAGGAATCCAGAAAGCCATGGATAAACTTGCCCTCTGTGGAGCTACCGCCATAGGAATCTCCTGTAATACGGCCCATTCCTCAAAAATACTCAGTCAGATAAAGATTCCTGAAGGCACAGTCTTTGTGAACATGATAGATAACTGCTGTGCCTACTGTAACGAGAAAGGCTTCAGAGAGGTTGGATTACTCGGAACCCTGGGAACACTGAGAAGCGGAATCTATGCTGATTACTTTAAAAACTACCCTAGCCTCCACCTGGTTCTTCCCTCTGAGGAAAAACAGGAGGCAGTACAGGACGCCATCTACAACAAGGAGTACGGAATAAAGGCTTTAAGCGCTGTCAGTGAAAAAGCTTACAACGCTGTCTCTGCCGCAGTACGGGAGCTTGCAGGAAAAGGCTGTCAGGCTGTCATCCTCGGTTGCACGGAACTTCCTTTAGTATTCGAAAAAAAGGACAGTCTGGAAAAGACTGTCCTCATAGACCCTACAAACATACTGGCACGGGCCCTGATAAAAGAGACCGCACCAGAAAAACTGGTTTAACAAAGCTCCTCTGCAGCCTTATAGACAGTGTCCACAAGAGCGGGAATGTTTTCATCATCCACACTTGAGAAAGCTAGTCTCAGCAGATGTTCTCCCAGACAGATTGTACCTGTCTCGTAATCATTCAGCAGCTTCTGTCTCAGATTCTCTGCGTTACACTTTGTCTTGAAACTCATGAAATAACCGCTGTTGAACGGAT
>DBVL01000102.1:4819-4962 GCA_002308475.1 Spirochaetales bacterium UBA1265
TTAAGAAGAATGTTCTGGGCACTCATGGAACAGTTGCTCAAAGACCCTCTTACGGCTCCCATGGTTTTCTGGACAAGGGCATCCAGAGCCTCTGCAGGAAGATTCTTGGAAGCATATGTTATGAAAGCAACTCTGAAACCCCA
>DBVL01000077.1:0-604 GCA_002308475.1 Spirochaetales bacterium UBA1265
GCAAACCTGATAGAGCAACTTGAGGAAGCGGGCTACGTAGGTCCGGCAAGAGGTGGCTCAAAACCAAGAGAGGTTCTCAGATATCCCGACTCACAAAAGTGAGAGGTGAATTAAATATGAAATTTTCAGAACTTGCCCTTCATGAGCAGGTGCTTAAGGGTGTGAGTAACTCAGGGTTTGAAACCTGTATGAAGGTGCAGGAGGAGGCTCTGCCTGTCAGCCTCAGCGGTAAGGACCTGATGGTTCAGTCCAAGACAGGAAGCGGAAAGACTGCGGTTTTTGTAATAACATTTCTGGAAAACTATCTTAGAAAACTTGAAGAAGGACAGAAGACAACCTGTCTGGTAATAGCCCCCACAAGGGAACTGGCCCAGCAGATAGCTTCTGTTGCAAAAACACTTTCTTCTGGAATAAAGAACTTTACCACAGGGTGCTTCTACGGAGGCGTAGGATATGAGGCTCAGGAGAGGCTTCTTAAAAAAGGCTGTGACCTGTATGTGGGTACTCCCGGACGTCTGATTGAGTTCATGAAGGAAGGCCGGATAGACTGCAGTAAGATAACCACATTTGTGATTGACGAGGCAGACCGCCTTTTTGACATGGG
>DBVL01000077.1:664-3536 GCA_002308475.1 Spirochaetales bacterium UBA1265
ATGCTCTTCTCCGCAACCCTTGAGGAGAAGGTGAGAAACATGGCTTGGGAGTACATGAATGATCCTGTGACCATTGAGTTCGAAAGTGACTCCATTACTGTGGATCAGATTACCCAGGAACTCTACCATGTAGCCAAATCCGAGAAGTTCATGCTTTTGTTGCAGCTGCTTGCTATGGAGAATCCGAAAGAGGTCCTTATCTTCACAAACAGCAGATATATGACCACAAACCTGGCCCGCAGGCTTTCTGCAAATGGCTACACACCCGCCTGTCTGTCCGGAGACCTTTCCCAGAAGGCTCGTGAAGAGTCTCTTTTAAAGATGAAAAGTGGAAAGGTCAGGATTCTGGTTGCAACAGATGTTGCTGCAAGAGGACTTCAGATAGATGATCTGCCACTTGTAGTCAACTATGATATTCCTGAAGACTATGAGAACTACGTTCATAGGATAGGCCGTACAGCCCGTGCAGGTAAGAGCGGAAAAGCCATAACCCTTGCAGATGAGGAGTTTGTGTACGGTTTGGAAGCCATTGAGAAGTATATAAACATGAAGATTCCTGTAATCTGGCCGGATAATCTTCCTGTAGTTGAGGATAAATCCCTCAGCATGCCACAGGAGGTCAGAAGGCAGAGAAGTAAAACAAAACCAACTGGAAAAAAGAAGAGCCAGAGACCTGTTGAACATAAAAAGCCGGCAGAAAAAAAGCCGGTTAATGCCAAGCCAAAACACCTTGGCTCAATGACTGAGAAAGAGCGCCTTGAGTACTATAGAAAGAAGTATGGCTTTGAGGCCAAGACCGCAGAAGTGAAGCCTATAGAGAAAGAGAAGAAAGGTTTTGTGGCATTTATCAGAAAGATTTTCAAAAAGGGTTAAGCTGAAGGAAGGAGCAAATGAGAAAGCTGAAGTTATTTTTCTCGTATTATAAGCCGTATAAGGGTCTTTTTTTGCTGGACATGGTTGCAGCGGCCCTCAGTTCAATACTCTCCATCATTTTTCCTAATCTTACAAGGGAGTTACTTAAGACGTATATTCCGGACAAGAACTGGGATGTCATGATTCAGGTTTTTGGAATCATGCTTGCCATCTACGTGGCTCAGATGATTCTGAACTACATAAGAATCCGTTGGGGACATTATCTTGGTGTTTACGTGGAAAACGATATGAGACGTGACTGTTTCAACCACCTCCAAACGCTCAGTTTTGGCTACTATGACAAGACCAAGACAGGCCATCTTATGAGCAGAATCACAAATGACCTCTTCCAGATTGCTGAAGTTGCTCACCATTGTCCTGAGGACTTTCTTATTTCTGTTGCTACTATCATTGGTGCCTATATAGTCATGTTCTCCTACAGTGTCCCCATGGCTTTGGTCTCTCTTATTCCTTTCCCGCTCATGGTTTTCTGGGGTGTGTACGTGGGAGGAAAGCAGAAGGCTACCTTCAGAGAGGTGCGAAAGAGCATAGCAGATGTGAATGCAAATGTTGAGAACTCAATTCAGGGTATCCGTGAGGTCAAGTCCTTCACTTCCGAAAATGTCCAGATAAAGCTTTTTGATGAATCCAACCACGATTTGAAGGAAAGGAGAAGGCATCAGTATTCGGTTATGGCTCTCTACCAGGGTGGGATAGGGTTTCTGAGAAACATTTACTATCTCTTTACAATAGTCGGAGGAGCAGTGCTTATCTATTACGGAAAGATAGAGACCTACGACCTTGTAGCTTTCCTTCTCTATGTTTCCGTTGTTCTCTCTCCTATAGACCGCCTGATCAATTTTGTTGAACAGCTTAACCAGGGTATGGCCGCCTTTGACCGTTTTGTTGAGATAATGGATATCCGTCCTGAGATCAATGACAAGGAAGGGGCTGAAGAACTTAAGGTTTCTGAAGGAAACATAAAGTACTCTGATGTGTCTTTCAGCTATGACAGCAAAGATGGCGAGGTGATAGGGCACCTCAGCTTTGAAATCAAGGGTGGAAGCAAGGTTGCTCTGGTAGGTGAGTCAGGCGCAGGAAAATCCACTACAGCTTCTCTTCTTCCCCGCTTCTATGAGATTGGCGGTGGAAGCATAACCATTGACGGCCAGGATATCAGAGATGTCACGCAGAAGTCTCTGAGAAACAATATAGGTTTTGTTCAGCAAGATGTATTCCTGTTTGATGCTTCAATCAGGGACAACCTGAGGTACGGTAAGGAAGACGCCACTGAAGCAGAGATGCTTGAGGCTCTTGAGAGAGCTAACATGGGAGACTTTATCCGTTCTCTTCCTGATGGAATAGACACACAGGTCGGAGAGCATGGAACCAGGCTCTCAGGAGGTCAGAAGCAGAGAATCTCCATTGCTAGGGTGTTTTTGAAAAACCCGCCTATCCTTATCTTTGATGAAGCCACATCTTCTCTTGATTCTGAAAGTGAAGCTCTTATTCAGGAAGCCTTTGACAGACTGTCTGTCGGAAGGACGAGCATTGTCATTGCCCACAGGCTGACTACTGTCAAGGATGCNNATTGTTCTCGACAAGGGTAAGGTTGTGGAAAGCGGTTCTCACAAGGAGCTCCTGGCCAAGGGTGGGCGTTACGCTGCTCTGTATAAGTACAATCTTGACTGAGGGGGCGTAGAGTGTACCTGCTTAAGATAATCTGGGCCATTCCTGTTGTTATCCTGATTTTTGCTTTCAGTTTTCTGATAGGTTTTCTTCCTGCTCTGATTTTCAGGTTTCTGGGATTTGGAAAGCTTTCTGATAATCTGGTGAAGTTCCATGGTGCTTATATTGCAGATATGGCATTAGCCTTATTCGGTTGCCGTGTTCATATACAGGGGGACCTGGAGAACCTGAGAAAGCTTGCCTCCAGTGGTAAGAAACTCTGTCTGGTGGC
>DBVL01000005.1:0-7020 GCA_002308475.1 Spirochaetales bacterium UBA1265
ACAAGACTTCTGAAGATGATCATCATTCCTATGATTGTTGGTTCTCTTGTTGTTGGTGCATCATCAGTCTCACCTGCAAATGTAGGTAAGATCGGTCTTAGAGTGATCATCATTTACCTTGCAACCTCAGCTTGTGGTGTAATCATTGGTCTTCTCATGGCTAATATTTTCAGGCCGCATGCAGCTCTTCAGGCAGTTGAGGCCCTTGCAGCTGGCGCAGCAGGAAAGACAGGTGCTTCAGATCCTTGGTCAGTCATAACAAACATCATTCCTACAAGTGTTCTTACTTCTCTTGTAAATGAAACTGTTCTCCAGGTTATCTTCTTTGCTCTTGTTTTCGGTCTTTGCCTTTCTTATCTCAAGATTTCAAAGAACGAGAGAGTTGCAACTGCAGCAAATACCATGTATCAGATTTTTGATTGTCTTGCTGAAGTCATGATGATGATAGTAAGAGGAATAATGCAGTATGCTCCTATTGGTGTTGCAGTCCTTATTGCAGAAGTCTTTGCAAAGAACGGAGCAAAGGTTGCCGGAGCTCTCGTAATGGTGACAGTTGCATGTTTCATTGGCTATGCCATCCACATTGTTGTTGTTTACGGCGGACTTCTCAAGCTTTATAAAGTTAAGGTCGGCAGATTCTTCAAGGAAGCAAGAACACCATTCATCACAGCATTTGTTACACGTTCTTCAAACGGAACACTTCCTACAACCATGACAGCTGCTGAGAACCTTGGAATTGATAAAGAGGTTTATGCTTTCTCACTTCCTCTTGGTGCAACAATCAACATGGACGGAACAGCCATCTATCAGGGTGTCTGTGCATTCTTCCTTGTCATGTCTTGCTATGGAAGAGGCCTTACAATCGGTGAGATGGGAATGATTGTTCTTCTCGCAACTCTTGCTTCAATTGGAACAGCTGGTGTCCCAGGTGCAGGAGCTATCATGCTCGCCATGGTCATGCAGGGAATTGGTATGCCGATTGCTGAGGGTACAATCCTCGCCGGTGCTTATGCAATGATTCTTGGTATTGATGCTATCCTTGATATGGGTAGAACAGCTCTTAACGTTACTGGTGACCTTACATGTACCGCATGTGTTGCCAAGCAGATGAAGATGCTGAGAGAAGACTCTCCTATTAAATAATGGATAAGTCTTACCTCTTGGATAGGCTCAGGGAACTGGGCATATACAGTACTTATTATCACAGGTTGGAACTGAAGCCGTTGGCTTCAGTTCTGCCTTATGATGAGAAGCTCAACTGCCTTTTTACCGGCTACTATGATGGCCAGAGAAGGCTGGTTGCAATTACAGATTCAAGAATTCTGATTGTCGCAAGTGCGGCATTGACCCAGACAAACATGATTGTAATCAAGCGTTCTGCTGTTCAGAGTTATAGGTTTGAGAAGAGGCTTCTTCTGTCAAAAGCCATAATCACTGCAGAAGACAGAACCTATGTTTTTGCTCAGACTCAGGGAAGCATTGAAAAGCTTTTTAATTGGGCCATGATTCAGCCTGTTAAAGAATCCGAATAATAAAAAGGCACAGAAATGTCATATTCTGTGCCTTTATTTTTTGCGCTCAGTTCTGCTCTCTGTAGGTTTTGATGGCGCTGTTGATTATCTCTTCCATTTCACTTACAGTCTCATCTATATCTGCTCCGTTGAGGAAGTTAACTATATTTGTCTGGAATGAATAGTAGATGGAGTAGGCTGACGGAACCCACACATTCGTCATACCTGGATTTGAGGAAAGAAGTGCATCAGAAGCCACCTTATAAAGCGGGTTATCTTTAAGGAATCTTTTATAGGACTCAGTCTCATAAGTTTCTTTGTTTACAGGAACATAGCCAGTGCCTTCAGACCAGATGGCCTGTACGTCTGCAGAGACAAGGTACTCAAGAACGGTCTTGACAGCCTCATTTTCTGTAAAGGCAAAGAGGGCTCCACCCGAGATGACTGTTCCACCTGTGGCGCTCTCATTTACCATGGGAACGCTTGATACTCCTACTTCAAAGCTCTCAGCGCTGTTGATTATGGTTGCAAGCTTGCTTGAGGAAGCGAGAACTGCGGCAGCTCGGCCTGCTGTGAACTCTTCAGTTGTCCCGGAAGTGGCTGTACTGTAAAAGCCTGTGTCATAGACTTTTTTCCACTCAAGAAGAAATGCTTTATACGTTCCTTCTTCTCCGAATACAGCCTTTGTTGCCACTCCATCATGACCATTTCTGTTATCCAGCATGTAGCTGAGTCCGTTCTGGGAACCAATGAAGGTAGAGAGCTCAAATGTGGTTGGGATGCCTATGAATCCAGCTCTTGTAAGTTTTCCATTTAAGCCTTTCAAACCAGTTTTTGATACTGCATAAGCCATCTCAGCAATTGTTTTTGGTGCTGAAAGGGAAAGAGAATCATAGAGGCTCTTATTGTAATAGTAGAGAAGGGCTGAAGCATTGAAAGGCAGAGCAAGGAGCCCTTTTTCTGAGGTATAGGAGGAAAGCCCGCTTTCAAGAATGCTTGTAGTGTCTATCCCAAGGCTGTCAATTGTAACCAGATAGGGGCTGACAGTCATGTCTGTGGCGGCTGTAGCATCCATCATGGCTATATCCGGCAGACTAGAGGTACCGCTTGCGGCATTTACTTTTGTAAGAACATCATTTGCCTTTCCCTGATAGATGGAAGTTATCCGGATATTCTTTTCCTTCCCCACAGTATTGTTGAACTGTTCAACTATAGAATCAAAGACGTCTGCGTTTGAGCCTTGAGCACTGTGCCAGATCTCAACCTCAGTAACATTTGAAGAGCTTTCTCTCTGTCCAGTTGCAAAGACCTGGGTAGCGGA
The DNA here is from genome assembly GCA_002308475.1 of Spirochaetales bacterium UBA1265. GTDB lineage: Bacteria > Spirochaetota > Spirochaetia > Sphaerochaetales > Sphaerochaetaceae > UBA1265. Next base: position 2,833 of record DBVL01000005.1, read on the forward strand.
AAGAATGATAAGAAGCAGACATATGACAGCTTTGTTTTTCATTTTTATCTCCTGATAAGAGTGGTTTCTATTTTTTTCTTTGCCAATGCAAGAATAATCAAGAATGGAAGAGTGGCTATGACAAGTGTTGCCATCTGAGGTCCAAGCTGGCCTGACTCAGCATAGCCTAGCATGGTCATTCCTACCTGTATGGTTCTTGTGCTGCTTTTGTTTGTAACCAACAGCGGCCAGAGGTAAGAGTTAAATGTAACTATAAGTGTCTGTATGGCCACAGTGAGAATGGCCGGGCCGGAAAGCGGCATGAGAATGCTGACTATATACCTTAAGTCGGAGGCCCCGNNTTCATAGATTTCTCTTCCTTGGCTTTTAAAAGAGCCCATCAGAAGCAGCATCTGAGCAGCTGAGAACAGGCTGGTACAGATTATTCCTGCCCAGGTGTCAAGCAGGCCAAGTTTTGCAACTGTTCTGTAGTTCTGATACAAAACAGCTTCCTGAGGAATAAAGAGAGTCAGGACCAGAGCCGTGAAGATAAGACTCTTTCCTCTGAAACGCATGTGAGTGAAAGCAAAAGCCGCGAGCACTGTTATGGCAGTTCTGATAGTGGCTGAAAGCAGGGATGTTGCTACCGAGTTCAACATGTTTTTCCAGAAATACTTCTGGTTCAGAGCCCTTGTGTAGTTCTCCCAGACCGGATTTGAGGGTAGAAGTCTCAGGTTATTGAAATCTGAAGCGGAGAAGAGGGAGGAGGAGAACATGTAGAGGATGGGAAAGGCTACAATCAGGGACAGAAGTACAAGCAGAACCTTTCTTGCTATGTAACGGAAACTGTCATAAGCTGTCCTCTGGGCTTTTTTTCTCATCTGAGTGCCTCCTTTCTCTTCTTGAGAATGGCGTATACACTCATTCCAACTCCTGCCATGGTCAGTACCATGGATGCCAAAGCATTCTGAACAGCCCTGTTACCGCTTCTGAAAGCCTCAGTGTAGTAGTAGAACATGACAGTCTCTGTGCTTCTGAAAGGACCGCCTTCGGTGAGGATGATTATGGGAGCTGAGATGAGAATGGCGTCTTTGAGAGCAAGAAACACAGTAACCAGAACTGTTTCCTTTATCATGGGGACTTCCACAAGCCAGTATAGTCTCCAGCCTCCGGCTCCATCCATTCTTGCAGCCTCAATCACAGAGCTGTCTATGCTTCTGAAGGCGCACATGAGAAGTATGTAATCTAGACCAAAGTCAAGGAATATTCCAAGAATAACAAGAACAGCCATGGCCCCTCCGGGAGTTGAGATTCCAGAGAAGACGGTTCCGAAAAGATGGTTCAAGACGGAAGATTCTCCTCTGAAAATCTCCCTCATGAGTAGACTGTAAGCTGAAAGTGAAACTGCAACCGGTGTAAAGAAAATATACTCTGAAATAAAGGACAGACGGCTGGGTCTTCTTGTGAGTGAAGAGGCCAGAAGGGTTACAAAAGTATTTGCAGGTACAAAAAGGAGTATGAAGGTTGCACTTACTTTGATACTGTGAAGGAAGGCCTGATCGGAGAACAGTCTTCTGTAGTTATCCAGTCCGGCATAACCTATGACAGTCCCTCCCTGGTTAACAACAAGGAAAGAGTCCACTATGCTTTTAACTGACGGATACCAGTAGAAGACTGCTGCTACGGCTATGGCCGGTAGCAGATAAAGGTAGGCCTTGTTCTGATAATAAGTCTTTTTGCTGCCTTTTTTAAATCTCACGTGAGGAATATAAATCTTTTTTCTTCTTCATTCAAGCAGATTTAAAACATTAATTCTTTATTTTATAACAAAATAGATAACAATTGAAAACCTAACGTAAGCTTTTAAATGTGAGAGTTTTTAAGGAACTGTATGTACTATCAGTATTTGCTGGAAGTGTTATCTTATGACCTGTCGTCTCTGCTCAAAGTACTTTCTGTCTTTTCCTGCAATAAGGGGAATGGACATGGCCAGAGCCCTGAAGGCATTGTCCGCGAACATGCACAGCCACACTTCAAACAAAGACGTGTGAAGGAAGTTTACGCAGATTACTGAAAAGACAATCCTTATGCCCCAGGCACCTGTGGTCTCTATGAAGAATGGTATATTTGCCTTTCCAAGCCCGTAATAGATGCCTTCGCTTACAATCATAAGGCCATACAGTGGCTCTGAGATGGCAATAAGCCTGAGGACCTTGGTTCCAAGAGCTATTACGTTCTGATCCGGAGTAAACACGGCCATGATCGGACGGGCAAAGAGAAACAGCGTAAGGCCTGTAAACGCCATCATAAGAACAGTAACCACCATGGACTGGTGTTTGATTGTAATGAACTTTTGTCTGTTGTCTTCTCCGACAGATATTCCTATCAGCGTGGACGTGGCACTTCTTAAGCCGTAGCCGGGCAGATAGAAGATGGTCTCTGCTGAGAGGGCAATTGAGTGGGCAGCGAAAACTGTTGTTCCCATGGAAGATACCAAGGAGGCAAAAACTATATGCCCCAGGCAGCTGGCAGTACTGGTTGCAAGTGTGGGCAGAGCAATATTCGAACTCTCCTTCAGAAGAGTCCTGTCAAGTGTGAACTTTCCTGTCTGTGCTCTGAGCAGCGGATTTCTCTGCATGGCGCAGAACATGAGAATGCCTGATATGACAGATGAGATGGCTGTGGCAATTGCAGCACCTCTGACCCCAAGACCTGCCGTGTAGATTAAAAGATAGTTGAGAATAACATTTAAGATGTTTGCGCCCATATTTATGAACATGGGTGTTCTTGTGTCTTTTACTGCCCTGAGTGCGCTTGCAAAGATCATGTTTGCTGATCTGAAGAGCAGAACAGATGAGATAATGAAAAAGTATTCAGAAGCACTTTTTCTTATCTCAACGGAGGCTTGCATCCACACCGGTATGAAAGGACTGAGAACAGTTGCAGCAAGTGTTGTAAAAAGACCACAGACTAGTGTATAGAAGACAACCTGTGTGGTGATTCTTTTTATCTTGTCATAGTCTTTTGCCCCATAGGCAGAAGAGACCATGGCAGTTACTGCCACACCTACAGCTCCGAATACACTTCCTATAAGCCAGTTGACAGTTACTGTCTGGCTCACAGATGCTGTAGCCTGTGCTCCAAGTCTTCCCACCATGGCAGTATCTACATACTGCAGAAGTGTGGTGAGAATCTGTTCAAGGATTACAGGGATGGCAAGAGTAATCAGTATTTTAAGATTCTCTTTCTTCTCTTGTTCCATGCCAGTTGAGAGCGTACCAAAATGGTCAGAGTGTTGCAAATGTTTCTAAAGCTTCAGACCAAGCCCCACATGGCAAAACTCTCAAACCCACCGGCTTTTTTTATGAAGTCTCTGGCTGTCTCGACAATCTCAGAGTAGGGAACACCATTTATTTCCGTATCTCCTATAGCGCAGGAGTACTGGACGGTTTTCCCCGTCTTCTGGGCTTCAAGCCATGCGTATATGTTCACTGAGACATCCGCCTTTGACAGATCTTTTCCATGAAGGCCGCCTCCTGTTACTGAGTCCCCCATATCACTTCCAAGCTTTCTGTTTGTGGCTCCGCAGTCCACATCCGGGCCTCCGGTCCATTCTCCTAAAGGATTAATTATGGCTGTAGGGCAGATTGCACGTATCTCTTCTTCTTTTGCATGGCTCTGGCAGATGACAACTTTCTCATTGTGAATTATGTATTTGCCATCTGTAGGAAATGCTTTGTAGATTCTTCTTGCCAGATCAGAGAGTCTGTTTTGTTCCTCGGTTACAACAGTTCCCTTGAAGATTCCATTATCTCCACATCTGGTTTCGTTTTTCTGATTGCTGGAAAGAATCACGTCCTGTGGAACTTCCGTATAGTCAAGCTTCAGGTTGCAACCGGTTATGCGTTCAACGGCACTCTGGATATCTTTTTCATCAATTGAAACAGATGTTTCGGCAATTATCCTGCATGTTCCATGACCGACCAGTACTTCTACTGCTATTTTCGGATCTTCTGCTTTGCTGTATGCAAGATCCACAATGGCACCGGCTATTCTGTCTGCTACTTTATCTGGATGGCTGGGGTTTACTTTTTCAAACATGCTTTTCTCCCTGTCTGTATTTCAGTGTTCAGGATCTGACTTTGTACATGAAGATATGCCTGAAAAAAAGAAAAGACCATTCCAGGTCCAACTCTTCCTTTAGCAGAT
>DBVL01000005.1:7047-10096 GCA_002308475.1 Spirochaetales bacterium UBA1265
GCAAATCCCGTTGGAGATAAAGTAGTGGTCTTTATTCTCTTTGTCAAGATAACCACACAAAGGACAATAAATCAAACAATGGCTGAAATAAGAATGCTATCTTTTTTACAGGATTTTACCTGATTGCTCTGCACCCCATACCAAACCATGGTTGTTTTCTCTTGATTCCTCTGTACTTGTTCTTATTTTCTGTTCTTATTTCTGTACTCAAGAGGTGTCATGCCTTCTTTTTTCTTGAATATGCGAGAAAAGTAGTTGTTGTCCTGAATGCCACAGTCTTCAGCAATCATTGACATGGTCATTTCGGTTTTCTCGATAAGAATTTTTGCATGTCGTATTCTTTTGTCCAGCAGATATTCTGAAAAGGTCATACCAGTTTCTTTGTGAAAACGTGAGGATAGGTTAGCAGGACTCATGTTAAAAATAGCTGCAGTTGATGAAAGTGTTATTTCCTCGCTGTAGTGGCTGTCAATAAAGTCTGTAACCTGTCGAATTGAATACGAATAATTGGTAACAGCGGCCTTTTTTACAAGAGAACAATAATTCTCAATCATCCTGTCTCTTTGACGCCTCAACTCTTTGACATTTGGGCTGTTTTCAATATTTCTGGCTATTTCTCCTGAGTATTTGTGAATGTCGTATGGAGAAACTCCGCCTTTTTGGGCTGCAATGCGGCAGATGGTGTTTAGGATAATAGAGTAGTTTTTCATATCTCTGAGTGTGTTTGCGGTTCTTTGCTCCGGATCATGGATTTCAAGCTTTCTAAGTGCTGATATTGCCTGGCTGTAGTTTCCTTCGGAAATAGCCAGCATGAACAGGTCTTGTCTTGCATAGATTATTGAATGTCTCTCCATCTGATAGCCGGAAGACTGCCTTTCTGATGTTGTTGTTTCAATTAGGTCTCTTGTCCGAAGCTTGATTGCGACAATGTTGAAGGATTCTTTGCCGAATCTGGAAACACAGTGGGCATGGATTATTATGTTCATAATGTTTTCATCCCTTATTACAGGAAGACCATGGTAATAACTGCTCAGATAGCTGAAATCAATTGTTTTGAGCCCTTTCTTTTCAAATAGTCTCCTGATTTCAAGAGGATCAACAGAACCAAACAGGAAAGGTCCTATGACCCAGCTTGAGCTGTCATTCTGCTGTTTACCTAATATGTAGTTGCATTTAAAATCATCACTAATCAGATAAATGGTCATTTTTGTGTTTTGTTCATTGTCAAAATCAGCATCTTCAGTAAATGGTTTGTCTGCACCAAAAAGGTTGCTTCTCAGGTGTAGATCAGGAAAATCCTTGTTTTTGATAAATGGAACGGATACTTTAGATATCTGTATTCCTAAGTCGGATACTATATGAGCAAACATTGTGTTATCTTCAAACATTATCATCCTCTTTGCATGTATGAAATTATAATTATTGTTTGAATTAAAATAAATGCTATAAATAACAAAAAATATGCTAACAGCTCAAATTCTGCTGATAATAGAATCAAATTATCCTGAATTGAAACCTTAGAAGGAGGAAACCTATGGGTGAAGAAATTATCTACAGAAGAGCCAAAGGCTGGCAGCTTGCTCTTGCTGTTGTGTCTCAGGTTTTTCCGACAGCCCTTGTCATTCTAATGACATTTGCTTCTTATGTTGCAGTTGGAGTCTACGGAGCAACAAGTGTTCTTGCTGGTACCATTATTACTGGAACAAGAATCTTTGACGCTATAACTGATCCGATCTGCGGATTTCTTACTACACGTCTGAAGTCCAGATTCGGAAGAGTAAGACCTCTTCTCGTCTGCGGTTGGCTGGTTGTTGCACTTGCTATTTCCCTTATGTTCATACTATGTCCGGGAAAGGGAAATATAGGAGTTTTTGTTTTAATCTACATTCTGTACATCATTGGTTACACGATTTTCAATACAGGTGATGGAATGGTGGCGGCAATTATCACCAATGATCCTAAACAGAGACCCATGGTCGGTCGCTGGGCAGCCGTTTTTAAGTCAATTTTCAGCGGAACATTCTCAATGATTCTTGCTGCAACACTTATGCCTAAGCACGGATACCAGTATGGTCTTCCATTGTTTAAGGATCTGGCCATCCTCATGATTGCCATTACAGGTCTTTTTACAGCTCTTGCAGTTTTTGCAATCAGTGCTTCTAAGAACGATGTTGCGGAGACCTACAAGGAAACTGCAACTACAGCAATCAAGTTCTCTGAGATGTTCAAGATGATTGCAAAGAGCAGGCCTCTTCAGATGTTCACAATTGCTGCTGCTTCTGATGCTCTTGCCCTCCAGACAGCAACACAGAGTGCTATAAATGTCATGATCTTTGGTATCTGTATTGGTAACTACCGCTTTAGTGGAAGTATTTCTCTCTACATGACAGCTGTTACTGTCTGCATGCTTTTCCTCACATCGGGTTTTGCAAAGAAGAACGGCACAAAGAAGACTCTTGTGCAGTGGACATTGTTCTCAATGATTGCTTATGCAGCCATGTATATTTTCATGCTCACAGTAGATACTCTTGCAATTACCAAGGTTGCAATCCTCACAGTCGGCTTTATTGTACTTCGCTGTCTCATGAATGCTACACAGATGATTGTTTCATCATGTACATTCCCTATGATTGCAGATATTACTGACTACGAGCTCTCAAACAGCGGTCACTTCTCTCCGTCAGTTATTGCCATGACATATTCATTTGTCCAGAAGCTTATCTCTTCTCTCGGTGCAACAATCGTTGGTCTTGCCGTAGCTTCAATCGGATATGTAAATGCTATGCCTCAGGCAACAGATGCTTACTCAAGACCAATTCTTAACATTGCTCTTTTCCTGTGGCTCNNCCTATGATTGGCTATCTTTGTACAATCATTGCCATGAAGTTCTACAAACTTGACAAGAACACAATGGCTGATGTGGCAAAGAAGAATTCAGATATAAGGAAGTAAGAATGAGAAAGATACAGCAGCTTAATGATAACTGGCTCTTTAAGAAAACCTCAGAAGTGCCCGCTTTTATTCCAGAAGGATGGGAAAGTGTAACTCT
>DBVL01000061.1:0-11739 GCA_002308475.1 Spirochaetales bacterium UBA1265
ACGAAAGGTTCGGACGTCTACCTTTGCCATAAGAGAAAGAGCATGGTATCTGTCAGCCAGCTCTTCGTAATAATAATTTGAATACTTGAAGTCACCACCTACAGAAAGACCTTTCCAGATGTTGTATCTGTAGCCTGCCTCAAGGGCAAATCCGTATTTAGAGCTGAAACCGTCATTACTTGTCACATACTGCCATGAGTATGGAGAAGCCTTGACTGTAACGCTGTTGTTCTCTGCGTATGTGAATGAAACCACAACAGCCAAGAGAATCAGTATGAAAAGAGATTTCTTTACCATCAGGTACTCCTTAATAAAAGTTTTTGCAAAGATTATTCTCCTCCCATGGAAGGCTGTGAATATTTATGCTATTGAGTCTTAGATGTTTAATATTTAAATGTACCTCTGTTGCCGAGGCAGACAAATTGTTTTCAAATCACGTTGTGTATATGCTTCAGTTAAACAGGTTGCTTCTGATTCGTAGTATGACAAGATGTTTATGTATTAGGACTAACTAGTTTTCATCATCCCAACTGGAAACATAATGGATCTCTCCGCTTTCTAAGTCCATTCCCATATTATCCCCCATACGTATCATAATGTCTCCATCACAATCCATACCTATATTTCTGCCTGTTTTGATGATGAAGTCACCATCGTCATAATCAAAAATGATATTCATACTGCATGCCTCCATGCCACTGTTATTATAACATATTGAGAGTAGTCTCAAAAAAATAAAGCCAAAGATTGAGTACTTTCGTCTTCAATACTATACTTTTTTACAAATGAACTCTTGAGTAGGGAAGGAATAACAGCTGATGAGGAAGAACCGGCGCAACAAAAAGGAAACCCTGGAAGTATTTTTAAAAAAAGAAAGCTTCGCCAGTGTAGATGAGTATATCAAAGAAGAGATTAACTCTTATGAAGCCAGCCGAGAGATTCTTGATGATGCACTAGGTATGATAAACGCCCTGATGGAAAATATGATTAATCAGGGCTTTACTGCTGAAACAGTTATCTCCCTGAAGGTTCTGAAGTCATTTGGTGAAATAAAAGTAAGAATAGATTTTTTCGGAAAACCCTATGACCCTATCTCAGATGAGGAAACAATACTGAAGGACAATGAGGAGAATATTTATTACAAATACAGATCTGGGCACAACACCGTCAATCTAATTGTTAAGAGAAGTTACAATCTCTCATTCATGCGTTGTTTCGGCAGTATTGTCCTGGCGGTACTGACATACCTGATACTTAATCCATTTGTCACTGTGGAGACTCAGCTCAAAATAGAGGAAGTTTTTATTTATCCTCTTGTGAAGATGTTCTCAAATGCAATTCTGATGGTTGGTGGACCCGTCACTCTGTTTTCTCTCTTGAAAAACCTATCTGATACGTATATTGAAGCAGAGAAAACGTCTTCAGGAAGAAAGCTTCAGATAAAAACATATATTACTTCCTTCATCTCCATTCTGATTGCCATATTAACCTATTTTATTCTTTACTTCATTCTTAATTCCCACGCGGGTTATCTGTCAGCATATCCTAATAGGGAAGGATCCATGTTTGTCTCGGACATAGTGCAGTCTTTGATTCCGTCAAGCATTGTTGAGCCTTTTATCTCCTATAATCCATTCCCAATGATTCTTGCGGCCCTGCTGACTACATATTCCCTATGCTCCGTTGGAAAGTACTTTGGGTTTTTCAAAAGAATAATAGATGCTGGGTATGCGCTTTTCTCCAGAATGATGAATATTGTCATGTATGCAATGCCTGTATTCTGTTACCTTTCATTTCTGACACCCCTGCTGGCAGGAGGACTTGAAGACCTTGTTCTTATCTTTGAGATGGTCCTGCTTGTCTATTCGACATTGATTTCCATGGCAATCTTCTATCTTGTGAGGTTGAAGATAGGTGGAGTAAAGATAAGACCGTTCTTAAAGGGGCTTCCCAAACTTCTCCGTGAGAACCTGAGAATAAACTCCGCAATAGACGCAATCCCATTCAATGCAAGATACTGTTGCAAAACTTATGGTTACAACAAGAAAAGGTTTTCCCAGAATCTCAGGATTCTCTCACAGATAAACCTTGATGGAAACTGTTGTCTTCTTATGATAGATGCCCTGATACTTATTCTGCTTCTGGGCGTCAGAGTTCCATGGTACGAGATGGCGGTTATAATATTTCTGGTATTCTTCCTCTCTCTGGGTGCTCCGAACCAACCCGGTACCATTCTCATTGGAACATTGATCATCATCTACATGCTCAAAGCTGATGAGCTTATTTCCATGGCTATCTATCTTGAGTTGTTTTTGGGGGCTTCTCAGAATATGGTTAACGTAATGGGTGATATAGTGACGGCAGCTATAGAGGAACAGAAATCTGCATAGTTCACTTCTGGCTTCAACAGATAGACAAAGTAATAAATCCTAAAGATTCTGTGCTTTATTCTTTGTTGTTGTTCTATTAGAATACTCTGATATGGGAAATTGGGAATTCAGATACTTTGGTGTTTCAGTAAGTCCTGAAGCAAACAGGCTTGTCAGTGCAGGTAACGGCATAGAAGAAAGCGTAGCGCTCAACTCAGCTGTTTTCAACGATGACTCTTCAATCAGGACCAAGGGTGGTAAATTTGTAGGAGACTCCACAGCAGATGGAGGAAGCTACTACTTTACCTCTTTTGATCCACGCACGGAGAACTTCTATCTTCAGGCGGATATAACTGTAGAGCAGATTAATACATGCCCCGACGGACAGGAGGGCTTTGTCCTGATGGTCCGAGACATAATGGGTAAGCAGGGTGTTGATGGCAACTGGATGTCTAACCTGATTGCCACGGGCTCCATAACCAGACAGGACGGTAGGGTGGGGATTGCGCCCCAAGAGTTGTCCGCTATGGGTGTCAGGCTTTTCACCGGATTTCATACCTCAGAGTCCTCAAACCAGAACAGGATCAAGTCAACTTACCATGCCTGGTATCCGGACAAGGAAGGGGTTCTCAACAACATAAGTGCAGGAAAAACATACCGTTTCAGCATAGAGAAGAAAGACCATGCCTATGTGTGCACCCAGTACAATCTTAAAGACAACGGTGTGATTGGCTCGTTCTCATATTTCATTCCTGCAAAAGATCCGTATGCAAAGAGTGTTTCTTCCTATGATGAGCTTGAAGATCCAATGCTCTGTCAGGACAGTGAGAAGGCTTATGTGGCGCTTGCTGTTGCAAGAGGTTGCAATGCTGTTTTCTCTAATATTGTCTATAGAACCAGTAAATGGGATGCCAAGCTTTGGAAACCTCAGCCGGCCGTTTACAGAAAGCCAAGTCTTGAGATTGCAAGCGGGAGTAGCGCATGTAACCATTGCTACAACCTTATTTTCCGCTCTGATGCGGATGGAAGTGCTGTTGTACTCAAAAACGGTGAAGTAGTAAAAAAGATTCCAGAAATCAAGGCTTCTGAATATGTTCAGTGTCCGGTTTCGGTCAGTGAAACCAAGACAGATATAACTGTTGAGTTTACTCCTGACAAGGATTTTGAATACGGGCCGTTTGAGAAGCTCAGCAGCCATGAAAGCTTGAATGCCGGAGTTTCTGTATGTCATAGAATACTTGGTAAAGATGGAAAAGTATATGTCAGTCCAGATGGACAAAGCTCAAACAATGGAACATCTTTCTCAGATGCAACAGACCTTCAGAGTGCCTTCAATCATGCTTATGAGGGACAGACTGTTGTCCTTGAGGAAGGAGTCTATGATTTTTCCGGTAAGGGACTGTTTGTTGACAGAGGACACAACGGAGTGAGAGTTACTACAGCTCACGGAAAGTTTGCCACACTGGACTTTGGTGGAACAGGCAAGGGCTTTGAGCTTTGGGGGAACAGGTGGAACCTTTCTTTCATAAATATTACCGGTACAGCTGACGGAATACCTGGAATGCGCCTTGCGGGTCACAACTGTACTGTTGAGAGAATGAACTTCTACAACAACGGAACCACAGGCCTTCAGGTTTCCGGCTCCACAAAGGATCCGCGCATCTGCTGGCCTTCTCAGAACACCATATTCCGTTGCACCTCTATGAACAATGCCGACAAGGCTCTTGAGGACGCTGACGGCTTTGCTGCTAAGATCACTCTTGGGGAAGGGAATGTCTTTGACCAATGCATTTCTGCATACAATGCTGATGATGGCTGGGATTTCTTCGCCAAGGTCTCAATGGGGCAGTTGGGTAGCATAACAGTCCAGAACTGCGTTACCTATAGAAATGGGTATTTGAGAGTAAAAGAGGGTAGTTCTCCCACTTCTTTCTCTCTTGCCTCAATAAGCTGTGATGACAATGGAACTCTTGCCATAGAACCGTCCCCTGAGATGCAGGCTGGAAACGGTAATGGTTTCAAGCTAGGTGGATCTAATCTTCCTGGAGGCCACAGACTCATAAACTCAATCTCCTTTGAGAACCTTGCAAAGGGTATAGATTCAAATTCCTGTCCCGATATAAAGGTTAAAAACTGCGTTTCCTTCAACAATGAGGACTGCAACGTTGGTTTCTATACTGGTAACGGTTCTGCGGTAACAGAGTACAAAGGTGATGGAATAGTCAGCTTCAGAACAGATGAAGAAACGTTTGAAGTGCCGGAAGTGTTGGGTATTCAGAGTCAGGATGAGAAAGATATAGTCGGAAAGACAAATTTCTACTGGAATCCCGAGAAGAAACTCAGCATGAATCCTGACGGGGTGTGTGTGGAGAAAGACTGGTTTGAGAGTCTTGATACTTCAGTCCTTCCGGAAAGAAACCCGGATGGCAGCATAAACATGCACGGCCTGTTGCTTCTGAGAAAAGAGGTTGCAGATAAATACAAGACAGGTGTAACCGCTCTCTAAGCTATAACCACTGAGTGTCCAGCCAGGCAAGTCTCGCATTGAGCCAAGTCTGCAGAGTATCCACGCTGTCTGCGTAATCTCCCTGGACACTCCATCGGGCATTGTTGAGCTGTGCGGACACGGAAATGCTTTGGGCCATTTCTGTCAGCATTGTGTTGACGGCGTTTGCTATTTCAGTTCTCACTTGGCTGTATCTAGCCTTGACTGCGGCGTCAAATGCGGGGTCCTGGAAGAAGCGTTTCATCCATTTTGAATTCTGTACGTGAAGCGATGTTTCCTTGGTAATTCCTTTTCCGCAGGAAAGGTCAAAGTCCCAGTTGGGACCCATGTGGATTTTGCCGTCCGTGTTATCATAGTACATATAAACGGATGTTCTGAAAGCCGCATCCAGATTTGATGTGATTTCATTCACCAGATACCAGTCGATTACTGAATCCACATCAAAGTACTTTATATAACCTGTCTCGGCATCTGTGAAGTTCTCGCTGAACAGGGCATCTTCCGCAGCCTGAATTACTTGTTGTACATATTGTTGAATATCTTCAGAAACTTCATCCGGGTCTTTGAGGCTGAAAGGAACATCCATGTCAGTAACAAAGCTAAAGGCCTCGTCCATGTATCTGTTGACTTCTACTATGAAGCCGCCGTTGCCTATTCCATTTTTTGAAATGTCTTTGATATCAACCCTGTTTTTGTCAATTTTGATCTGCTCGCCCAGAATGTAGTTGCCCCAGTATGTGCCGTCAATCACTAGGTCAACAAAAACAAAAGACGGATTCCACCCGTGTCCGGTGAATATTTCATTTCCAAGGTATGATGCAAAGTAGTTCCTGAGCAGCGAGTTGTCAATGTTGTTGCCTATAAGTACCCAGCGCTTATGCTCCGGCATTTCAAACAATTCCGTCTTGGCATTAAGCTTTAATGAAAAGCTTTTCTTTGGAAATCTCCATGAGCTGTTTCCCCTGCCCTTGATCTCTCCTTCCAATGCATTTCCGTCAATTTCCAGACTTGCGGCAAGCCAGTTTTCTTTGGTAATTGCACTCCCAACAGTTGTAATAGTGACTACATGCAGTCCGGTACGGGCAACGGAAAAGACAGTGCTTGTTTCCGTCCTCTTTCCCTTGCTCACCTTGCAGACATAATATCTAATCTGCTCGGTGTCGAAGGCCGGAACTGCAAAAACAAGGCTGTTTGCACCCTCAATAACTGCACTTACATCTCCGTTTTTATCGGTTTCATACCACTGAATGCTGTCAAAAGCGTCAACTTCCGGCGCGGCGCTGATACTCAGCTGAACATCCTGTCCGTTGCACAAAAAGGCGGTGATTGCAGGATTTGCAATAAGCGGAAGTTCCTCCTTGGCAGGAACATCGTTGCTGCAGGAACAGAGAATGAGAATCAATGTTATAACAAGAACAAGGCTTTTCTTCATATCAGAAAATNNCCCCAGCCGATAGTCTTTACTAGAATTATCAATATATTCTAATCAGGTCATATTGAACACTAAAATCAATAGAATCAGTCAAAGATACTTTAGATTCTATATCAGAGCTTTCACAAACTGCCAAAAGTAAGGAAGCATCAGCAAATTCAAAGCCTACACAATTAGCCCAGCCATAATAAGCTAATTTCAGAGTTTGTGGTTCATAGAAATCAGAATCATCGTAGATTACGATTTCAAATACTTCGTCTATTAACTGTTGCCAAGTTGTTACCGAACTGAAATCATAGTCAGAAAATGATTTTACTAAAACCTTTTCATTGTCTTCAAATGACCAACCACCCGCGCCTTCGTCAATCTTCAGTGTCAATACCTTCTCTGCGGGCTCATCTTCCCACAGCAGGAAGTCGGCTTCGCCGTCACAGGCAACAAATGTGCCGAGAAGCAGAACAGCTATAAGTAAAAATACAATTTTCTTCATTTGTTACCTCCTCTTAGAACTCATAACCCACGCCGAGTGTGGGAATGACTCTGTAGTTGACATAGTCTGTTGCAGACTTCTTTGAGAAACCAAACACACCTTCACAGCCTACTGAAATGCTGATCTTTTCATTGATGGCATAGTTCAGATCCAGACCGCCCTTGACTGTAAATGTCTCTGAAACTTTTGATTTGTAGAAAAGAGTATCAGTTCCGACGTTTACGTGGAAATCTCCTGAAAGTTTTTCGCTGAAAGCGTATTCATAACCTACACCAGCAAAAGCAAGCAGGTTTGTGAAATTAGGCCTTTCGTCCGGCATGAGAAATGTGTCCCAGGCAAGACCAGCTTCGGCATAAACGCCACTGATCAGATCTCTCTGGTATATGGCCTGTGCGCCGAACCCATATCTGGATTTTACAGGATCCTGTCCGGAAGCTGACGATGTTGAAATCTGAAGTCCATAAGGAGCAACAGAAACCTTGACTGTGTTGCCTGAAGCAAAAACTGCTGAAAGGCAGAGAGCTATAAGCAAAACTGCAATTATTGTTTTTTTCAAGATATTGCCTCCTGAATTTTTTTGATATTTTATTCCCGCTTCTTTATGCGGTCAATATAAGTTTTTGAAGACCGTCTGCGGTAGAACTCTTTAGGTAATGCTGTGGTGTATTTTACTCTCTTTTTTGCCTACTTTATGAAATAAATATTAAAAATATCTTATTATTATATGTTTTATCACTATGTTGCATTGACTGTTGATTTTGCTACAAGGAACAATTGACAGTAATAAACCTAAAGGAGGCAGTAGTTTGAAGAAGATTATTGTTTCAGTTTTACTTGTAGCACTCTGTCTATCAGCAGTCTTTGCTGCAAGCAACACGTTTAAAGTATCTGTTGTTCCTTATGGACTTCAGATTTCGACTTCGACAGCTACAGATCAGGATCCTGTAAAATCCAGATATGGATACGGCGCACAGGCCATATATCAGAGAGATCTGATCAGTGGTGTTTATGCTGAAGCCGGTCTTGCTTGGAATACATTCCTTCTACCGGACGAAAGACCTTCATTTGTCAATCTCATGGCGTTTGCCGGTGTTGGATACAGACATGAGTTGACGGAGAAAGTCTCATGCGCAGTGCATGTAGATGCCGGATTGGATACTCTGTTTTACAAATCAAAGGTTTCAGAGACATTTGCCATAGCAGGCGGATTGGATGTGAGCTATGTGCTCTCTGAGAACCTAAGACTATCGGTAGGTTGCGACGGAGTAGTCGGATTCTCGAAGAATCCCGATGTGAATTATGTCAATTACAGAGTTCTCCCGAATCTGGGCTTATGCATTGCATTTTGAGAGGAGGTAGCAGATGAAGAAAATAGCTTTAACACTTTTGGCAGTTCTTATTTTAGGCACATTTGTTGCCTGTAATGGTGAGGTTGATTCCCTGCTTTGGGAAGAAGGAGAAAAGTCTTTAAAGTTGAAGATCAGAGAAGGATCCGGATATTCTTTTTCTCCTGTCTCGACTGTTACTGAAAAAAGTTTTACAGTCCCCGGTTCAGTGAGAACATGGCAAGATCTGGTAAACATGGGCTTTTCCATATCTTATTATTCATATGGATATGCACATGCTATTGAAACACAGTGCATAGACAACGAAGGCTTTGTTAGCTTCACGGATTTATTATTAAATTCAGATACTGGAGGTGTTGAAATACAAGAAGCAATAGATTTCAACACTACATATTTACTTTCTGAGCAACCAGCCTGAATATTGTAAGCTGCTTGTATTTCCCGACTCCAGATTGGAGTCGGGTTTTTTCTTTTCTTTTGCTGAAAAGGGATTATACTTTTTTTATGAAGAAAATCTTTTTATTATTTGTTCTTGTGGCATTTGCTTTTGCTCCGCTGTTTGCGGAGAGTCTTTTCAGCTTCAGCGTACTTGCAGATACGCCTCTCTACAAAGAGTCTTCTGCAGATCCGTATGCTTTTAATTCCCACCTCAGTGTCATAAGGGCACTGGATGAAAACAACAAGCCTCGAACAATCAAAGGTGTTGTGGTAGAACATGGAAGCAGTTCGGATAGAGCTTTTTATGCTGATATGTATTTCATGGATGAAGCTCTCAAAGATAAGAACAACATGTACCTGCATATGAAAGGAGGTACTTCAGTAGGACTGCTCAGGACATCTTTCAAAGGTTATGAATGGGTGCCTGAAATAGACTTTGAGGTTAATCTGGCCGGCTACATAAACACAGTCTTCAACCTTTTCTCCAAAAATGAAGCTCTTGCTTTTGATGGTTCATACTTTTTAGGAGGATCATTAAGGTTTGGAAATATGATTACACTGCGTGGAGGAGTGCATCACTTCTCAGGGCATTATGGAGATGAGGTTATTAATAAGTACTACGCGTACAATGCTGTGGATCATGGTACAACCTATGGTGGCGGATCCCTGATTAAAAACTATCAGGACCTGTATGGTGGAGAGGCTGATAAAGAGTACTACCTGATTGAGCCTGTTGAATATGTAAGAGATAATTCATGGCTTTTGGCCATTCAGGCAGACGTAATTGATGGATTGAGGGTGTATGCAGAAACAGAAATACCTATGAATCCGAGTTGGTTGAGACCAGTAGTGCATTGCCCGGCAGACTATAGGAATATGGTAAAAGAAGAGGGCAGACCGACACTCATTTCCAGGATTGGAGGGGACGCATCTGACGGGGAGCATGTTCCTTCTGACCAGCTTGAGGCGCAGGAAGAGCTTATGAGAACTGCCAACGGAGCTTACAAGGCCCTGAGAATACATTTCGGAGCAGAGTACAGATACTCATTCGGCTTTGGAACAGCCTTTGCCGCCTTTGATCTCCAGCTCCACCAGGACGGTCAGACTCTTCATCAACTAGGCACTTACAGTAAGTCCAACCCATGGGAGACCGAGCTTACAATAGGTGGAGGTGTGGAATTTCCTGCTTTCTCATCAGAGTCTCACGTAATCAGAGTTGAGGCCTATTACCATAACGGAAGAGTTCCCTCGGTTCAGTGGTTCTATCAGAGGATGAACTACGTTTCTGTCGGGTTCACCTTCATATAAAACAAATGGCTTACCCTCAGTTGCGAGGATAAGCCTTTTTTGTTTTGTTTTGCGTATGGTTTCAAAGAAGTGATCGGATGCACTCTTCAACTTTTGCCATGTCCTCAGTAGGTTCAAAACGTGCAACCACGTTACCTTCTCGGTCTACGACAAACTTTGTGAAGTTCCACTTTATATCCGGCTTTTTATACCAGTCGGGATCGGTCTTTGAGAACATCTGTTCCAGAACAGCCTTCAACTTGTGCTCTCCAAAGCCTTCAAAACCCTTCTGTGATTTGAGGTATGTGTAGAGAGGAAGCTCGTTTTCTCCGTTCACGTCTGACTTCTTCATCTGTGGGAAGGTTGTGTTGAAGTGGAGAGTGCAGAACTCATGAATCTCATCATCAGAACCCGGTGCCTGACCTCCGAACTGATTGCATGGTATGTCCAGAATCTCCAGACCCTTTTCATGATAGTCCTTGTACAGCTGCTCAATTGGTGCATACTGAGGTGTAAAGCCACAGCCTGTAGCTGTATTTACAATCAGAATGACCTTTCCCTTGTACTCGGAGAGCTTAAGAACTTCTCCTTTTCCGGTTGTGATTGAATAATCGTAAATCATAGGAAACTCCTTAATATTTGTTTTCAGCGCTTAATCAGAAAAGGCCTTTGACCTCTCCTGTCTCTGTATCTATGTCTACCTTTCTGTAAGCAGGATTGCTTCCTGTTCCAGGCATCATGGTGATGGTTCCTGCCATGGGGCAGAGGAATCTTGCTCCAGAATACTCAAGAATGTCCCGGATTGGAAGCCTCCAGCCTTTGGGTACTCCTTTCAGCTCAGGGTCATGAGAAAGAGAGAGGTGTGTTTTGACCATCATGGTTGCATAGTCAGCATATTTCGGATCCTTCTCAAACCGCTCTGCCTTTTCCAGAGCAAGAGGAGCCCAGTCAACTCCGTCAGCCCCGTAAACCTCATGTGCTATGGTTTCCACACGGTCCCTAAGTCTCATATCAAGAGGGTAGAGGTACTTGAACTCAGTCTTTTCCTCGCATGCTTCTATCACTTTCTCTGCCAATTCTCTGGCTCCTTCGCCACCGTATCTCCAGTGTTCTGAAAGGGCACAGCGAACATGATGCTTCTCGCAGAGGTCTCTCAAAAGCTGAACTTCTGCCTCCGTGTCGGTTGCAAAGCGGTTTATGCATACAACAGGAACTATCCCTGCCTTCTTGACCAGGCCCACATGGTGGAACAGGTTCTCGGCGCCCTTCTCAAGAAGCTCAAGGTTCTCTTCGGTATATTCTTTAGGAATCTTCTTGCCCGGCGTAACCTTGGGCCCGCCTCCATGCATCTTCAGTGCCCTGATGGTGGCAACCACAACAGAGCAGTCCGGCTTAAGGCCGGAAAGGCGGCACTTGACGTTCCAGAACTTCTCAAAGCCTATGTCGGCAGCGAATCCGCTCTCCGTAACGTGGTAGTCAAAAAGCTTAAGTCCGAGTCTGTCACCTATAACGGAAGACTGGCCTATGGCAATATTCGCAAACGGGCCTGCATGTACCAGCACCGGCTGTCCTTCTACCGTGTAACACAGAGTGGGATTTATGGTGTTACGCATCCATGCTGTCATGGCTCCGGCTACTTCCAGATCTTCTGTAGTTACAGCTTTTCCTTTTTTGTCGTAAGCCAGAACAATCTTTCCTATTCTTTCTCTGAGGTCCTTGAGGTCTTTAGATACAGCAAGAATGGCCATAAGCTCGGAAGAGACTGCTATATTTGTCTTTGTCACCATCCTGTATCCGTCAAGCTTTCCTTCTCCAAGTCCTATCTCCATTTTCCTCAGTGCCTGACAGCAGAAGTCCATGACAAAGTTCCA
>DBVL01000061.1:11781-12074 GCA_002308475.1 Spirochaetales bacterium UBA1265
TAGTTTCTCTCATGCTGCATACGTGCATTCAGTGCTGTCATGGCCAGGTTGTGGGCATTTGTTATGTCATTTATATCTCCGGTAAGACCGAGAGAAAACTCTGTCATTGGAATAAGCAGGGCATTTCCACCGCCGGCGGCGGAACCCTTCACGTTCATGGTCGGTCCGCCGGAGGGCTGGCGCAGGCAGCCGCCCACATTTTTGCCCAGCTTCCCAAGACCTTCGATCAGGCCGAGGGAGGTGGTGGATTTGCCCTCGCCCAAAGGTGTGGGGGTGATGGCGGTTACTTCGAT
>DBVL01000038.1 GCA_002308475.1 Spirochaetales bacterium UBA1265
ACCTTTAGGTGATGGGTAGTTGACGCACTAAAGAACTTACTTTCTGAATTTCTTTCCGTAGGTGCACCCACCGTCACAGAGAATATCCACTCCTGCGAGATAGCCGTTTCTCTCATCTGCAACTGTTGCAATTGCATAACCTAGCTCATCAGGCTGTCCCATGCGCTTCTCTGCGCCATACTTGAGCATGAAGCTTCCAGCCTCTTTTTCAAGATTTCCCATTCCTGTAGCAATCAGTCCAGGACTGAGAGAGCAGACTCTGATTCCTTTTTCTCCAAATTCAAAAGCACTCTTCTGGGCATACCAGACCACAAAGTTCTTTGAAAGAGCATATGCAAAACCGGCTTTCTGATAGTCTCCCTTTGCAAGGTTTGCCTTCTTGAGAATCTTTTTCACAAACTTATCCTCATCAGTGTCTGCAAGAGCGTAGACTTTCTCGTTGATAAGGAACTTTGGAAGAGAGTAGGCGGAGTTGGATGCTATATCAACTATAACGCCACCCTTTTCCATGATCTTTGAAAACTCCTGGTTTATGTAGACAGTTCCCAGAGCGTTTACTCTGACTATCTGTTCTCCCTTTGCCATATTAGGAGAAAGGCCGGCAGAGTTTATGACTGTAGTGACCTTTCCGAGTCCTGAGGCAAACTCAACAAGCTTTTTGACACTTTCACGGTCTGAGGTGTCACATGCACATGCGTAAGCCTCAAGGCCAAGGCCTTCAAGCTCCTTGACGGCGTTTTCAAGCTTGGCAACGGTACGTCCTGAAAGAACATATGCCTTGTCTTTTCCCATATACTTGGCAGTTGCCAGACCCATGCCACTGCCACCACCGGTTATAACGCAGATTTTCTTCATACATATCTCCTTTTTACACTGACAAGTTTATATGACACCACCAGCCAGGTAGAATTCAATTTCATTATTCTTTACTGACAAGGATTTGTAAATACAGCCAAAGGAGCTCGGTTTGCCTGGACAGTGTTTTCTGAAATAAGTGCATGGTTGAAAAACAGGAGTAATGATAATCGACAGATGCTGAAATAATGTGCCATAATGTTGACTTGGTGAAAGAAAAAGTAATAGAGGAGAAAACATGGCTCTACTTATAGAAACCGAAGCAAACAGGTGCCTTAACTGCAAGGTTCCCATGTGTCAGAAAAACTGTCCCATCTCAACGCCTATCCCACAGATCATCCAGATGTTCAAGGCGAACAATCTTCAGGAAGCGGGAAAAAAGCTGTTTGAGAACAACCCGCTCAGCGTGGTCTGCGCAACCGTCTGTAACCATGAGGCTCAGTGCGCAGGACACTGCATACTTGGAAAGAAGAGCACACCGGTTCAGTTCTATTCAATAGAACACTTCATCTCAGACAGCTTCCTGGCTCGTTTCAAGGTCTCAGAGATAGAGAAGAAAAACAAGAGCGCGGCAGTCATAGGCTCAGGCCCTGCCGGACTCACCGTTGCAATCATCCTCGCCTCCAACGGTTATGATGTAACCATCTTTGAGCGCAAGAACAACATAGGTGGCATGCTCAGGTACGGCATACCTGAGTTCAGACTCCCTAAGAGTGTCCTGGAAAGATACCATAAGCTTCTGGATAAGCTCGGGGTGAAGATCAGACTGAACACCACCATAGGAGGGGCAATCAGAATAGATAATCTTTTCCGTGATGGTTATTCAGCTGTCTTTGTGGGAACTGGTGCGTGGAGGCCCAGGACCCTGAATATAGAGGGTGAGAGTCTTGCAAATGTGAATTTCGGCATAAACTACCTTGAGAACTCACTTCATCATGAAATAGGAGAGACTGTTGCCATAATAGGCATGGGAAATGTAGCCATGGACGTGGCCAGAACCGTTTTCAGACATGGAGCGCAGAGGGTCATGCTCTTCTCAAAGGACAATCATGCAACGGCTAGCTCTCACGAGATGAGCTACGCAAAGCTGGATGGTGCAGAGTTTATCTACGGCAAGCAGATAGTCAGAATCACGTCCGAAGGCCCTGTTTTCAGAAATGCCGTGCTGGACGAGGACGGAAACGAGATAGGTCTTGAGGGAGAAGAGGAACTTTTCAAGGCAGACAACGTCATAATTGCCATCAGTCAGCGTCCCAAGGACAAGCTAATCCTCTCCACTGATCATCTTGAGGGTACGGCAAAAGGTCTTCTGATTGTTGACGATAACTACATGACAACACATGAGGGCGTCTTTGCCGCGGGCGATGTAGTCTCTGGTCCTCTTACCGTAGTCCATGCTGTAAACGCTGCCAAAAAAGCTGCCCAATCCATGATGGACTATATGTCTAGCAAATAGAAGTAAACTCATGTTGCGTTTTTCGACCGAATAAGGCAGAAAAAGTTGCGTTTTTAGACCGAATAAAGTTCAAAGAGACTGCGTACTTCAATTTTGACGGCGATGATAGGCTTAAATCCGTTTTTGAGCATGACTTCAATGTGGAACGTATATTATTTGAACTGCAGTCAATCATTCTCGGTAAACAGATAGTTTCAGGTGATACACTTGTAATCTTTGATGAGATCCAGGAGTGTCCAAGGGCGTTACACTCATTAAAATACTTTTGTGAAAACATGCCGTCCCTTCATCTCGTGGCCGCCGGTTCTCTTCTTGGTGTTGCACTTTCTAAAGGTATTTCGTTTCCCGTAGGGAAGGTGGACAGGTTAAGTCTTCATCCCATGAATTTTGAGGAATTCGTAATAGCAGAAGGAGATTCTGCTCTGATTGAAGGTTTGAAGAAGCATGATCTTGAACACTCAATTACAGACCTGTATTCCATACCAATGGAAAAACACTTGAAGAACTATTGCATTGTTGGAGGCATGCCTGAGGTTGTAAGTTTATGGGTAGAAAACCACAACTATGAAGAGGTGGAAAGAGCTCAGGAAAACATCCTTAAGGATT
>DBVL01000027.1:0-5621 GCA_002308475.1 Spirochaetales bacterium UBA1265
CTACACTGTTCCTCTAACTGAGATGCCACTTCACGTAGATCCTGAACACCTGTATTCAAGACTATTTGTCTGCGTCTCAGATACAACCTGTCATCCAAGCCATAGAGAATGCGCCTGAAAGTTTCCATGCTCTTGGCTGATGGAGGCATGGGTTTTAGTTCCTTTCCTATCAAGGTGACAACTGTATTCTCTATCTCTTCCTCACTTATGTCAGCAGAGAAAGCCCTGATGAAGGATGAGAAAGTCTCCTCCACCGAAGGATCCCTGTAAGACGAGAAGGAAAAGATCTTATCCTGACTGTTCACATTTGACTCAACACCGTAGGCTCCACCTTTTCCTCTTACTGCTTCCCAGAGGTAACCGGAAGAGAGTATTGAGGCGAGAAGGGCTGCCTTTGTGACAAAACTCTCATCTGTCCTTGGAAGCCTGAAAGCCATTGCATTGAACGAAGGACCTGAGGAAACTTTTAGCACTTTGTAGCTGCAGTCCTCTTGTAAGGACGGCTTACTAACAACTTCCACTTTGTAAGGAGGCCTTACCATCAAAGTCTCAACCATATTCAAGACAGAATCATGCACAGAGGAAGAATCCTGTTCCTCACAACAGTATAATACAGTTAAATTGTTGTTGTTAAACAGTTTGTCTCTCATTACCTCAAGTTTGTCAGCAAGACTTACTAACTCTTCGTCATTCATGGCTCTGAGAGATTCCATATAGAGGAAACTGCTTGTCCCAGCCTCCATCTCATTTTCTCTCTGAGCAGGAGTAAGTAAGGAAGCCGAACTAAGTGAGGCAAAGTAGTTTCCATAGTACAGGTAGTTAGAATAGAAATCCGTTGTTATATCTGTTATGGCTGCTCTTATTCTCTCAGCGTCCCTGAGTATTCCATCCTGAAGAATCTCCAAAATCAGAGAAACTGCATTTTCAGTTTCTGAAGTGAGGAACTTGGATATGACATAAAGGGTGCTTACGCACTCTCCCTTAGAAGAAGACCCGCACATGTTTGAAACCGCAAGACTACCGGTGTGGTTCCTGATAAGAGTCCCTATCTGAGAATATGTATGGGTCTTTGTGTTGCATATCTGGATAAGGCGGATAAACAGAGGAAGAAGAAGTTTCTCCTCGTCCGTCAATGAAGAACAGTCAAAACCCAGGTCAAGATATGTAATTCCATTGGTTTTATCAAAGAGAGAGTGAATCTCAACCTTATCCGGATAAGGAGTCCCCTCAAGAGGCGGATTATCAAAGACAGGAACCTTGTCTGGCATATCCGACAAGCTTATACGCTTTATACTTGCCTTCTGCTCTTCAGTATCCTCAGTTGTAAGAAAATCCTCAAAGACCTTCTTCTGCTTCTCAAGCTCTGTCTTTGTGTATGCACTCTTTCTCTTCAGAAGCTTTTCATCCATGATGGCTTTAAAATCTTCCGTATAAGAAGAGTCCTCATAGACTGAGAGAAGACAGCGGTTCGGGTTGTTTACAAGATTATTCAGAATCCAGGATTCAAAATATCTCGCATTCTCAAGCCTTTTTCTGATCTCTGCCAGAACACCTGCTCTGTCCATGCCTTCGTACGGCTTCCTGCCTCTGAGCCATGTAGAAGCAGCCCTTATAGCGGCTATAAGGCCATAGGACATGCCTGAGCCTGGAATCTCTCTTATGGAGAAATCTAAACGCTTGATTACAGCATGCACCAGATCCTTAGGAAGCCCTTCTTCTGCTATCTTTTTAAGCGTAGAGACCAAAAAGCTCTCTATTTCATCCTCTTTTCCCTTCTGAGCCTTGGAAAAACCTATAGTGAAAGGTATGTACGGATACCCGGTAGTAGAACCGGAAGCATTACTCAGGTCCTCCCCAAGATCAGACTCTATTATGGCCTTGTAAAGAGGAGCTCCGGGGTTTCCGAGCAAGACATCCACAAGTATGTTAGAAGTCATGACCTCAACGGGATCAGAAGCAGAGGTAGTGAGCCATGAAAGAACAACAGTATTTGCTTCTTTTGTGGTGCATTTTCTTGAATCTCTAATAAAGCCAGTATCTTTAAGCTTATAGTTTTCCGTTTTCGGAATAATTTTACAACTATCCCACCTACTCAGATTCTCCTCACACAGATATCTTTCCTCAAGCTTCTCCAAGTACTCTACGCAGTCCATATCCCCATAAAGGAACAAACGGCAATTCGAAGGGCTGTACCACTTTCTGTATCTCTTCAGATAGTTCTCATAAGTAAGATCAGCTATAAAGTACGGATCCCCTCCGGAATCATAGCAGTATGGAGTGCCCTCAAAGAGCTTACTGAGAGCTGCAGACTGAACTATCTCATCCTCGGAAGCTCTTACACCACTCATCTCGTTGAAAACCACACCGTCAAACTTGGAATCAAAGAACCTTACACCTTCCTGTTCAAAGGAAGTCTTCCTCAGAAGCGGATTAAAAACAGCATCTGCGTAAATATCAAACAGATTATCAAAATCCTTCTTAAGAGGAGATGCAAACGGATAAAGAGTCATATCCGGGAAGGTCATGGCATTCATGAAGGTGTTAGGGCTCGACTGAATGGCCAAATTAAACGGATCTTTCACGGGGAAGCGGCCAGAACCACTGAGAACAGTGTGCTCAAGAATATGGGCCACGCCCATGCTGTCCTCGGAGGGAGTTGCAAACATGAAGCAGCAACAAAGTTCACTACTGCTGTTCTTTATTTGAAAAACCTCCATGCCTGTTCTTTCATGGACGTATAAGGTCCCCGTTCCTCCATAGAACGGGAGATTGATTGTCTCTTGCTTTTTAAACATAGTTACCCTTCAACCAGTCGTAGATTATGTTACAGATGTTTCTATATGCATTTTCAAGGGATTCTTCTGCCGTACTTCCAAAGCCGCTGACATTCAGAATGGGACTTTCATTCCCCTGCTGGGAATTTAGTTCGGGATAAAAGATTGCCTTGCTTTCAGCAACAGTGTGATAGATTCCCGAATCTGTCTTGTTCTGCTTGAGCACCCCCATTCTCAGTATAAGAGCACTCTTTATTTTCCTGTCTTCCATTCTTGCAAAGGACGAGAGAATTTCTGAGTCGGAAAGGTCTCCGTCAGAATTCAGATCGGCATCTTCTGTATAGAAGCCGGCGTAGGAAGCCAGAGAATCAGAACTGAGACGGTTGAGCAGATAGACAGTCCATGAATCATCTCGCGTCATATTCCATGAAGAATCATAGGTGAGGACCATAAGCCCCACAAGGGAACTACCAAGGTTTTTGTCATATGAAAAAACAGCTCTTTTCTCATTCACCATGGCTAACAGGTCCTCTGCAGTCTCTTCGTCAAAAGACTTGATCTGATTTATCTCATCATAGATATCAAAGGTAAAGACTATCTCCCCCACAGTTGCCAAAGTATAGCTAACAGACCTGAAACGGAAAACTCCATCGTTGGAGGAAGTGAAGGTGTAGGAATCCTCCCATGTATTTCCAAGTCCATCCACACAGATGTAGGAGGCCCGTACTTCTGCCATATTCACCTTGGTCTTCAGGATAGTCTCGCGGCGCTCCACACTGACGGAGCAGGAAGCATCTAACACATTTCCTGAAACAATCTTCATGCTCAATGTGGAAAGAATCTGCTTGACCTCCTTGAGTATGGACTGATAGTCGTATCCGTCTTCAAGGTTCTCAAGACCATAAGAGAGAATCATGGATCTGAGATAGAGCTGAACAGCCCTCAGATCCTTACTTTCCTTTATACACTGGTCTCCTTCATCCACCAGGGCAATAGCTTCCTTCTCCCTGCCGTATTCTTCTTTTCTGGCCTCAGTTCTCAGACCAGTCATTATCTCTTCAGAGGCGGCACAGAGAATGATAGTCCTGTACTCACCACTCTTTTCCTGATAGGACCTGTCGGTAATAACAATGTGAAGGGCCAGATCCTCTATTGCACCGGTGTTGATCAGGTCTCTGTAGTATTCTCTTCCCAACTCAGCACCAACGTACTCCTCAAGTTTTCCGAACAGATTATTGTAGGCCACCAGCTCTGACTGTCTGGAGCTTTCAGATGAAAGGCCCTCTCCTATGAAAGCTATCTCACCCTTGCCTATCCTGGACTGAGGGTAGTAGTACCAGGAAGGAACCTCTTTAATCATTCCCAGAATGTAGCTCCTTGTCTGAGCACAACCTGTAAAGGCAAACACAATGAGAAGCGTTAAAAAGAAAACAACCGCTTTTTTTCTCAAATTGTAACTCCCAGACTGACAGCAGGTGCAATCCTGAACTCATATAGTTCTGACTTGAGTGCGCCAGCTCCCGCACTTAAGCTGAAGATACCAAGATTATACCTGTACATGAACAAAGTAAGAAGACTGACACCGGAAAAAGAGGTAGAGGTTCCAATACCGGCAAGAATATCAATATATCCGTTCTTAAAAAGGAAGAAAGATGAGCCGGTAGCGGAGGACAGAGACAAAGAAGTCTTCAAGCCGGCAAAAACATTTATCTGTGAATACCTGTATGTATAACTGACACCCAAAAACGGGATAAGCGGATACAGCTCCCCTGTCCTACTCAGCGTAAGACCGGCAAAATCAAGGGTTGCAAAAGGAGAAAGAGTATAGAGTGCACCGCGTTTCATCAGATTGCTTCCAAGATCATACTTACCGCTTCCGTAAAGACGCTGAAGAACAACAACTCCGTCTTCCACAGCTGAGGCTATAAACACATTTGAGGAATCATCTTTGAAAATATTTCCTTTTCTTACACTTTCCCCTTCTTCAGTTATAAATGAAACCATATCCCCATAAACATACTGCTCTGAAAAAGAAAAGAGCGGAAAGCAAACGAGGAGAAAAAGGAAAACAGGAAGAAAAAGCCTTACTTTGCCCACTGTTTGACTATCTCCACAATCAGAAGGGAGGCCTCGTTCATGGCATCTACACCAACCCACTCAAAGCGGCTGTGCATATTATGCCCTCCAGCATAGATATTCGGACAGGAAATACCTTCTTCAGCAATCCTTGCTCCGTCTGTGCCTCCTCTGATAATCTCATTTACAAGCGGCTGACCGAGAACACGGCCCGCCTCATAAACGGCCTCCAGAGCCTTCGGGTCTTTTTTAGAAGCCTCAACCATGTTTCTGTAACTGATTGAGGACCTTACGGAAACCTTTCCACCCCTGTAGAGAAGCTCTATGGTTTTTCCTATACTCTTGAGGGCTTTTATCCTCTGTTCAAGACTGTCAAAATCAAAGTCCCTCAGAAGCACTTCCAGGTCTGCGGAAGAAACATTTCCCTTAACCTCGTGTGGACAGTAGTATCCGTAGCGCCCGTCTGTAGCCTCAGGACTCTCAGCCTGGGGAAGAGCATTTATGAAGGCACTGCACATGGTAAGGGCATTTACCATACGGCCTCTTGCGGATCCGAGATGATAGGCAACTCCCTCAAAGTGAACCTTGACAGAAGCTGCATTGAAACACTCATCCTCAATAACGTATCTCTCTCCGCCATCCATGGTATAAAGAGCCCTGCAATGTAGCCTCTTCATATCAAAGAAGTCCATTCCGAACCCGGTCTCCTCGTCAGGAGAGAAGAGAACCTCTATCTCCCCGTGCTTTATCTCCGGATGGTGAACAATAAAC
>DBVL01000027.1:5627-10542 GCA_002308475.1 Spirochaetales bacterium UBA1265
CCGCCGTCATAATCTCGGCTATCCCCGCCTTATCATCACTACCCAAGAGGGTGTTTCCGTCAGAAACAACAATATCCGACCCCACGTAAGATGCAAGCTCCGGGTTATCTTTTACAAAGATGGTGTATTTTGAATTGAGTTTTATATCTTTCCCGTCATAGTTTCTCACTACCCTGGGTTTCACACCGTTTCCCATGACGTCTGAAGCAGTATCTACATGGGAACTGAAGGCTATGGTACTTTTCCCTTCAACATTTGCGGGAACCCTGGCGAGGAGATAGCCGTACTCATCAAGAGAAACATCTTCAAGCCCAAGCTCTCTGAGCTCTTTTTCAAGCAGCCTCAGAAGATCCCACTGACCTTTTGTGGACGGATGAATCCTGTCCGCCTTGGACGGATCACTCATGGTATCTATGACAGCATATCTCTGAAAACGTTCAAGAACCTCTGTTTTAAACATTTTTGTCTCCTGGGGTGCCACAAGAATGGCACCCTTGAAGACATAATAGCACAATCAAACTCAGATATTGAAGTCGTACTTGGCCCCAAGTTCCTTTATCATGTCTGTAGATTTGAAAATACCAAAAACAGCAAGGCAAATTGCGGTTGAAGTAGGATTCATCCCTAAAGATGTGGTTATTGAGGTTACCGCCGTAGTAAGGGCATAGTCAGCCTGTGGAGTCTTGACCAGTTCTTTGAGCCAGTCCTGGAAAGAGGCATCTTTTCCAAGATTCAAAGATGGACCTATGCCGTTTATATCCTTGTAAACTTCCATTGCTATCATGGCCACAAGCCCTGCACCCACGGCAACAGCTGCTGCCGCCGTGATCTTGCCCCACAGAACAGTGTCCGGAATATAGGAGTAGACGGCACTTGCAGCAAGAAGAACCACAGAGCGCACTACAAAAGATTCAAGGTCAGAGTAAAACTCCTCCTGCTGGTTCAGCGGTACATCTTTGGCCAAGGGCTCAAAGGAGTCTCTGATAGCCTTCTCTGTCTCCTCTATCTGTTTTTCCAACAACTGAAACTGCTCATCAGTCAAAACGCGTCTGGACACATCCACCACATCTGAGTAGTCGTAGGAAGAAGAGCTCATGTCCACCTCATAGCATAAATCCACATAGTCCTCTCCATTCTCCTCCAGGCAGGTCAGATCAACTATCTCAGCACCTGTTTTTGAGCCACCTTTGGTGTTGTCTATCTCTCCCTGAATATCAGAGTCAAGGTGTGGCTTTATGGTATCCATCTCCTCATCTATGACACTGGCAACCTTGGTTTTTACCAGAGAGGCAGAATAGCCTGAGAGGGAAGAAAGTCCCACATCCATTGA
Organism: Spirochaetales bacterium UBA1265; assembly: GCA_002308475.1. GTDB lineage: Bacteria > Spirochaetota > Spirochaetia > Sphaerochaetales > Sphaerochaetaceae > UBA1265. Next base: position 6,958 of record DBVL01000027.1, read on the forward strand.
ACATCCAACTACAGCAAACAACAGAAGCACAGCAGTCCAGTAGTTAAGAGCGTTTCTGATTTTCTTACTCATTTTTGAGCCTCCTAAAATAATCTGTATCCGCATAAAAGCCGGATTTTTATCTTTGAATAGGATTTGAACATTCCCCTAAGCTCTTCATATTCATCCGCGAATGTTCCGGATGGATCTCTGACGCATACAGAAGGCTCTATGAAGAACCTTTTCCCTATGAAAAAAGTCCATCCGGCTTCTATCTCATTCAACGTGTACTGCTTGGCACTCTTGTCCCTCATGTTGTAAACGTAAGCCATATCAAGCATTGAAATGGACAGGAACAGCCCCTTTGAGAACGGGTAATAAGACACTTTCAGGGAGCCCTCAAAACAAACAGCACTCGCCTTATAGGTAACAGTCAAAGGAACCCTTATCTGAAAGTCTCCATCCAGCATGAGAGAAGCAGAAATGCCACTCTGATAGTCAGGACTGCGCAGGAAAACATCTTTAAGAACAAATGCATCTGCAGACAAATCCAGAGAAAACCCAAAAGAGCAGAAGCAGACCACAAGAACGGAGAGAACTAAAACAAAACGTCTCATCACTTACCTCCCGCTATGGAAAAGAGAACCATCTCTCCACTGGCCTTCCGTGCCAGAATCTCCTGCTTACCAACAACCAGAGAGAAGAAAACAGCAGAAGCATCCAGTATGCTTATCTTTCTCATACCAGAATCAGAGATGCTGTATGTTGTCAGTTTCCCTGAAGAATCAGAAGCGTAAAGGTATTTGCCATCAGCACTGCGTCCCAGGGATAGAGGAGAAACATCTGATGTGCTTTTACATATCCACCTGCTCGATCCAGGACTCCAGAGAGACAGAAAACCTTCTCCAGCCTCTGCCACAAAGGAAGAGCTCACAAGCATGACAGGATCCCTGTAGATTGTGGAAATACCGGACGCTTTCCACACTCCGTAGAACCTTCCATTCCTGAAAGCGCAGTTGTAGTACACACCCTCAGCATTTGCACAGACAACCAGAGATCCGTAACTGGAAGCCATAATCACAGACTTNNAAAGCCATAATCACAGACTTCTCATTTCTTGGAATAAGATACCTGCCCTGCTTCACCAGAACTCCGTCCTCAAAACTCAGGACAAGGAAAGCCTCTTTGAAGCATGCAAAACCTATTATTGAATTTGAAGAATCTATCCACCCCACATCCAGACTCTCTATTTCCTCAGAGAAGGCCGGAACATATCCGGTGAACCTGATTTCCTGAGCATCTTTCGTACATGGGCGCACTTCTCCGTCTTTCAGATAGAGAAGATTTATGTTCTTACCGCTGTCAGTCACTGCAAACTCATCCATACCACAGCTACTGTACAGACACTCCGAAAGACCAAGCCAAGAGAACCCCTCATCCGTATCTTTGTAAACCTTCTCCACCATAAGCGTGCTGTTATAAACCTTCACAACCTGAAGAAGCCCCAGTTCAGGGCAGATCACTATATATCTGTCATCTCCTACGGCACCGACCAGGGAGGAGGAGTTACATACCGGATTGGATGAAGAAGATTCCACTTCCCCGTTTAAGACCACAGTGCCAGAAGCGCCTTCAGGCCGAGAATTAAACTTCCATCCGAGAGAACCGGTCAGTCCCTCATTCGGACACACCACAACGGCATTTACTATGTGCCACCCTGTAGTGGGCACAAAAGACATATCAAGACCCCTTTCAGGTCTTTGAATCCCATCCACGTACCATCTCACATATGTCTCTTTATCAGTCAGAGATGAGCCTGAAAGGACAAGGGAAACCCTCTGTTCCTCTCCTGAGGGCAGATCAGTCTGATTCCTGCTCAGCTGACCGCGGACTGGAGAATCCCCGGTCCTTGCTATATACAGCTCAGAAAGAGAAGAGGAATAGTCAGCTTTTGAGCAGAAAGATATGGTTCCTTCCGTAGTCTCAGTACCTGAGATTTGAAGCGCCTCAACAGCTCCCGTCACACGGGTTGAGCCACTGAATAGCTCTGCTGAAAGAACATAGAAACCGCTTTGCAAAGCTGTCTGCTTGAATGTTCCGCTTGCAGAGGAATAAGAAGCAAACGAGGAGTCATACACTCCGTAGACAGTCCCATCAGCTCTTGTCAATGTGACCCTGACCATAGGGTTCAGAACAGAATCATCCCATTTGAAGGTGAGAACCAGTTTTCCTGTTCCTGAGACTCTTACAACCGGCAGAGATACATTTGAACTGTCGGCACTCAAAACTGTATTTGCCTCTCCTCCGGCTACAACCTTGCCTTTTGAATTATAGGCCTTTGCAGTCAAGGACCAGGAACCGGTCTGCAAGCCCTCAAGAACAAGGGAGGAGCTTGTTGTGTCAGCAGTAAACCTAGAGCCTCCAGGGCCCGAGCCGGTGACAGTGTACTTTGTTATATCAAAGGCTGATTCGCTTACACTGAGGGTCTTCTCCTCCTGATAGAGAAGAATACGCATGGTGGCCGTACCGGCTTCCTGAACACAGGAAATAAACAGAAAAGAAAGAATTGCAAAAACAAAAAACAGGGCTTTTCTCATAACAGATCTCCGTCTACACCTGATAAGACGCTTAAAAGTGCCCAAGCTTTGCAAAAATCTTTACTTTTTTTATTCCTTCCGTAATATTTAACCTATGGAATCCGCAATTAAAACCCTTATTCTTATACTTTTTGCAGTAGTCATCTTTGCCCGTCAGTACTTCCCTAGTGACGCTCTTTACTGGGGAACCTACTTTTTCATGTTTGTTCTGGTTGTTCTTCTCTGGATCACCTCCTACTGGGTATCCAAGAAGAAAGCTTCTTCTATTCTTGGAAAGAAACCGGACTTTGACATCTTCTGTGGCAGGGTTCTTCCAGATATAAGAGCAGACCTTCAGAGAGGCCGCCTTGTTTTCTCTGACGGAGAGGTCTCACTGATTACAAAAGTGAAAGGCAAGTACTCAAAAGCCTGGTCCATGCCCATAGATAACATCAGTTCAGTAGGTTTTGGAACCGTGGTTGGCTGGAGAAAAGGTTTTTCTCTTCATGCAGGAGAAGAAACAGTCTCTTTTACTTCTGTTGCCATCAAAAAACACAAAAAAGAACTCTACAAGGCCCTTGGCTGGAACATAAAAGAATCTGAGTAGTAGTCACCGGTAGACTAAATAACCCCCTGGCCGATTGATTTAGTCTACCTTGGTATACTATTTGAGTCCTGCAGGGGTCTGTTTAGACTACCGAAAATCAGAAAGCCCACAGCTTTTCTCTGGTTTCCTCCAGAAAAGCCTTAACTAAATCTCTATCTTCAACCAGACCGGGAAGTGATCTGACACCCCACTTAGTAGCCTAGGAGAAAAAGAGTCCGGGTATCCATAGATGTTACTCAGAATTCCCCCACTCTCAACACCCCCAGAAAGAGCGCCTCGGGAGAAGGCTATATTATCATAAGTGAACCACTGACCATTGTACCTGTAGGATCCCGGAGCAGAAAGAGAGAGGGAAGAGTCCTCCCAGAATATGTACCATGAGGTGTAGTCTTGAAGTACATGAGAGTCTGAAGCGTTCTCATT
>DBVL01000065.1:0-4077 GCA_002308475.1 Spirochaetales bacterium UBA1265
AACAGAAAGGATTGTTATTTATGAAACCAACGCTCAGACCGGCATTGCTCAGTCCATCATTTAGAAAGATTACTACGTTACTATGATCCGGCACATCATTGTCAAAATGCTTTCACTTGATAGACAGGTTTTCCGAGGATATTGATATCACTTTTTCTGAGCACATAGGGGAGTCTCGGAGAAAGAAGCTCATAAATGAGTTTCTTGATAAAGAATTCTATAAGAGTGATTACGAATCCATCACCAAAATGTCCTATAAACAGACCTCTCTCGCTCTTCGGGAGATATCTGATAGGCTTTTCTCTGGTTTTGCTGTCAAAAGCACTTAGTGGGAGCAAGGGGTCAGAGCCTTGAAAAATCGGAATCAGTCAATTAAGAACCGAAAAAATGCATAAATACCTGTTGTATAATAGTATTCAGCTAAGGTGCTTTTCAAAGGAGGAAGGAATATGCAGCAGCTGAGTGGCAAGAGATTCATCACGATGGGAGAGATTCTTTTAAGACTTACTCCCCCGAACTACAACAAAATACGTATGGCAACATCTTTTGAGGCCACTTATGGCGGAAGTGAGGCAAATATAGCCATGGCTCTTGCCAGTCTCGGGGTGGATTCAACTTTCTTCTCCGTTGTTCCGAACAATTCTCTTGGAAAGAGTGCAGTGCGTTCTTTGAGGTCAAATGATGTGCATTGTACCCCGGTCATCCTTTCTACTCCCGAGGAAACTCCAACTCACAGGCTTGGAAGTTACTTCCTGGAAACAGGCTTTGGAATCAGAGCCAGTAAGGTAACCTATGACCGCAAGCATTCAGCACTCTCTGAGTATGATTTCTCGGGGTATGATATTAAGAGTCTTCTCAAGAACTATGATTGGCTTCATCTTTCTGGAATAACACCGGCTCTTTCTCCTTCATGTGCAAAGCTTGTTCTGGACATGATGGTTGTTGCAAAAGAGCTTGGACTCACGGTTTCCTTTGACGGAAATTTCCGCTCTGCTTTGTGGACATGGGAAGAGGCAAGAGATTTCTGCACAAGGTGTCTGCCGTATGTGGATATTCTCTTTGGAATAGAACCCTATCATCTCTGGAAAGATGAGAATGATCATTCAAAGGGAGACTGGAAGGACGGAGTTCCTCTTCAGCCCAACTACGAGCAGCAGGAAGAGGTATTTGAACACTTTGTTGAGAAGTATCCGAATATTAAGTGCATTGCAAGGCATGTAAGATATGCCCATTCCGGATCCGAGAACAGCCTGAAGGCTTTCATGTGGTATGACGGGCATACATTTGAAAGCAGGCAGTTCACTTTCACCATCCTTGACAGGGTTGGAGGAGGAGATGCCTTTGCCTCAGGCCTTATATATGCCATGATGCATGATGAGAAGCCAATGGATATTTTGAATTTTGCAGTGGCTTCTTCTGTTATCAAACACACCATCCATGGAGATGTTAATATTACTGATGACGCGCAGGTTATAAAGAACCTTATGAACATGAACTATGACATAAAGCGCTGACAAGGAGGTTTTTATGGCCCTGTCCCGGTATTTTGCGCCGACTTACGTTGTCTTTGGCCGTGGTGCTGAGGAGGAGTGCGGAACTCTGTTGAGGGAGAATGGGGCCACAAAGGTCCTTATCCACTTTGGCGGTGGTTCTGTTGTCAGGTCCTCTCTGCTTGCCCGGGTTGAGAAATCTCTGGAAGAGAGGAATCTTTCATTTGTTGAATTCGGAGGAGCAAAACCTAATCCCAGGCTGTCTCTTGTGAGAGAAGGGATAGAACTCTATAAAAAGGAAAAATGTGATTTTATCCTTGCTGTAGGTGGTGGTTCTGCCATAGACAGTGCCAAGGCTATTGCCTATGGAGTTGTGTACGACGGAGATGTCTGGGATTTCTACAGCGGTAAGAGTTCTCCTGAGAAGGTTGCTCCTCTTGGTGTAATCCTTACTCTTTCGGCAACCGGAAGCGAGATGAGTAACTCTTCAGTAATCACAAATGATGAGAAGACTCCGAATGACAAGGTTGGCTGTAATTCGGATTTGGGAAGACCGCGGTTTGCCATCCTCAATCCAGAACTCACTTTCTCCGTTTCCGCCTACCAGACCGGAAGTGGCAGCACGGATATAATGATGCACACGCTTGAGAGGTTCTTCCACAGCGGAGAGAGGTTTGAGTACACGGATGAAAACGCCATAACTCTTCTCAAGAGTGTGTGGAAAAACACTTTGAGGGCGTTGAAGAATCCAGAAGACTATGAAGCTAGGGCTGCTCTCATGTGGGCAGGTTCTCTTTCTCATAACGGTTTGACTGCAGCCGGAAACCCAACGGGAGGGGATTGGAGCTGTCACCGTCTCGAGCACGAGCTTTCTGCTCTTTATGATGTGGCCCATGGGGCAGGCTTATCTGCAATCTGGGGAAGCTGGGCCAGACATGTCTGTGATACGGATTATTCAAGATTTGCCTATCTTGGCTGGAAGATGTTCGGGATTCATGAGAAAACGGACAAAGAGGCCTGTATTAAGACCATTGAGGCTTTTGAGGATGTTTTCAGAAGTTTCGGCATGCCCGTGGGGTTACATGAACTTGGTCTGGAACTCTCTCCTGCGGATATAGAGGCTCTGGCGTTGAAGAGCAGCTGGAACGGACAGAGGGTTTTGGGAGATTTCATGAAACTTGGGCATGAGGATATGAAGGCTATCTTTACTGAGGCAAACAGGAGATAATCAGCGGAACGGGCGCTGAAAGAAACGGCCCAGAACGCTTTCTGACTTGACAATATTCATGAAGGCTGCGGGATCGGTTCCCTTTACAACCTTTACAACCTGATTGAGCTCTGAAGCACTGACAACGGAGTAAACCATGTGCTTCTCTGTTCCAGTGTATGCTCCGGTGACATGGTCAAAGATTGTGGTTCCGTGGTGCGAGACGGTCATGACCGCATCTGCAACTTCCTGTGGGTGTTCTGTGATTATGAAAATGCTCTTTTTGGAGTAGCGGTTGTACATGAGGTTTATCATCTGGGTTGTGACGAACTGATAGATGATGGTGTACAGTGCAATCTCAATTCCGAAGAGGGTGGCCTGAACCATGACCATGACAGCATTTATGGCAAAAATGGTGTTGAAGCAGGAAACACCCTTCTTGATTGAGTAATAGATGGAGATGAAGTCCGTTCCTCCTGAAGAAGCTCCGCTTCTCAATATAAGTGAAATGGCAAACCCCTGAAGCAGTCCTCCGAAGACTGATACAAGAACTGTGTCCTGTACAAGAGGAACAACAGGCAAAAGGTCTGTGAGGATGGCAACAAGTACTATTGAGAGAATGCTGAAGAGGGTGAAACGCTTTCCTATATACTTGTAGGCCACAGCTGCAGGAATGAGGTTAAGAGGCAGAGAGACTACGAAAAACGGGATACTTGTGTTGAGGTACCGCTCTGCAATGTTTTGCACCAGAAGGGCCACTCCCGAGAAGCCTGCAGTGATCAGGCCTGAGGGTTTGAGTAGAAGTGCAAAATTTGCCGCCATGAGGACGGAGCCGAGGATTACGCCAAGCAGGGTGTGAAAATCTGCTTCTGCTCCTTTCTCGTAGTGGCTTTTGGCGTAGTCCGCATAGGCCTTGTCTATCTTACTGTTTTCCGGTCTGTTCTTTTCTTCCATTTTCTTTGTTTCTCCTTGTGCAGTTTACCGCCTTACAATTATTTGTTAAAGATAGTATTATCTGAGACATATGGATGGATGTCCGAGTGGTCGAAGGTAGCAGACTCGAAATCTGCCGTACAGTAGATTATTGTACCGAGGGTTCGAATCCCTCTCCATCCGCTNNTCCGCTAGCAGGTCCGGTCTTGTCTTTCCATTTGTGAGATTGGATATTTTTTCAACCAGAAGGTCAAAGTTCTCCTTGGGAACACTGGCTATTATGTTTATGTGGGTTGAGAAAGCTTCCTGCTCAACTGCCGTGTCCGTTTCCAAGAAGAGGCGCTTCAGACTCTCGTAGTACTCGTAACCAAAGACAAGGGAGAAGCGGGTCTTCTCTGTCAGGACCTCTGTCTCTATTCCATCCAGAACAGCCTTGACGGAGTCTCC
>DBVL01000065.1:4092-5981 GCA_002308475.1 Spirochaetales bacterium UBA1265
ACAGGAGGGTTCCACCAAAGTATCTGACTATCAGGACACATATGTTTGAGATTCCACTGCCTTTGAGAACCTCAAAAGCTGGTCGTCCGGCGGTGTTTTTTGGTTCTCTGTCATCACTGAAGGAGAACTGGGAGCCTACAACGGCACAGTGAACCACGTGGTTGGCGGCCGGATGAAGGGCCCTGGTTTCCTCAACAAGGGTCTTCACCTCCGCTATGGATGAGCATTTTTTAGCAATGGCTATGAATCTGGATTTTTTCACAACCAGTTCTGCTTGGCGTTCCGTCTTCAGAATCAGCATGGAAAAACAGTAGCCCGAATAAGAGCTCAGGTCAAGCTTATGTTGCGGGCGGGGTACAGATGTGATAGTTTGTAAACTAGGAGGATCCTAATGAATTTAGCTTCTTATATTGATCATACTCTGCTTGCTGCAGATGCAACTGAGGAAAGAATCAGAAAGCTCTGTGAAGAGGCAAAACAGTGGCATTTTGCAAGTGTTTGCGTAAACTCCTGCTATGCTTCTCTCTGTTCGGAGCTTCTCAAAGGCAGTGGTGTGAAGGTTTGCTGCGTGATAGGTTTTCCACTTGGCGCCATGAGTACTCTTGCAAAGGCTCAGGAGACGGCAATTGCGGTTTCGGACGGAGCAGAAGAGATAGACATGGTTATTAACATAGGGTATCTGAAAGACAGGAAAGATGATCTTGTTGTTAAGGATATAAGGGAAGTGAAGAAGGCCTGCGGGAAAAACCATCTCAAGGTGATTATTGAAACTTGTCTTCTTACAGAGGAAGAAAAGGTTCGTGCTTGCCGTCTTTCTGTAGAGGCCGGAGCAGACTTTGTCAAAACCTCTACCGGTTTCTCAAAAGCTGGAGCTACGGAAGAGGATGTGGCTCTTATGAGAAAGACCGTGGGTCCTGAGGTTGGAGTCAAGGCAGCAGGTGGAATCAGAGACTATGAGACTGCCATGAAGATGATAGACGCCGGAGCCAACAGACTTGGCTGTAGTGCTGGGATTGCTATTGTGCAAGGGGAGAAGTGAGAATGGATAAGCTTGCAGTTGCATTGAATGAAACACTTGAGAAGACTACCGTTTATTCAATGCTTTCAGATTATGGAAAGAGAATGTATGTTCCGAAAGGAATAATTGTCCAAAGTGCAGAGGCAAAACAGAAGGCAAAGAGGTTCAACGCCACAATAGGAATAGCCCTTGAGAATGGCTCTGCCATGCATATTCCAGCCATGAAGAACCAGTTTGCACCTTCCATGAAGGTCTCTGAGATTTTCCCTTATGCTCCAATGGGTGGAGTCCTGGCCCTGAGGCAGAAGTGGCTGGAAGAGATGCGCCTGAAGAATCCGGATTTGAAAGATGCTTCTCTTTCTGTTCCTGTGGTATGTAATGGTCTTACAAATGCTCTGTCTCTTGTCTTCTCTCTTTTTGTTGAGAAAGATGAGCCGGTGGTCCTTCCTTCCATGTACTGGGAGAACTATGATCTGATAATCACTGAGCAGAGACAGGCTAAAAAGATATTCTTTGACAACTATGACAGTGCCGGAGGCTTCAATGTTGAGGGTCTGGACCGTGCTATTGAGAGTGCAGAGGGAGATAAGGTTACTGTTATTCTGAACTTCCCGAACAATCCTACCGGCTATACTCCGACATTCAAAGAGGCAGAAGCCATAAAGGAAGTTCTGGTCAAACACGCAAACAAGGGAAAGAAGATTCTTTATATTTCGGATGATGCCTACTATGGTCTTTTCTTTGAGAAAGATACAAACACACAGAGTCTGTTTGCCAAGCTTTACAACGCACATGAGAATATTCTTGCTGTGAAGTGTGACGCAGCCACAAAAGAAGAGATGGTCTGGGGTTTCAGAGTTGCTTTCATAAC